>JAQGKX010000111.1 GCA_028289885.1 Sphingomonadales bacterium | reverse complement strand
TGCCGGTGAGCCGAACCAGCTCACGTGTGGTCGGCGCATTCTCCCAGCGCGACATGGTCGGTTGGCTGGCAAGCCCAAGCGACCCGTCCGGCAGTTTGCCCAGCGCGATTTTGAACCCCGGATCATGACGCAGCGTGTCGAGATCGTCGGCATCCTCGTAACCGCAAGATATGGCCAGGATGCGGGCGCGCAATATGCCATCGAGGCTATGGGTTACACGGCTCTGGTCTCTGGGATCGGCGATGCAGCTGGCAAGTCGACTAGCGATCCCGAGCCCTCGCTCGGCCTGCGCCAGAAGCAGCACCCCACCGTCCGATGTCAGTCTGCCGCCATCAAACGCAGCAGTGACTTTCCGACCATGAATGGCTGGAAACGAAAAGGGGAGGACGCTATCATCTGACATGGCGGTCGTGGCGCTTTCTGTCCGGTCTCGAGGATTGGTGTAAGCAACCATTCTCTAAACCAAATCAGATAGTTACGCTACGATCGCCAACCCCAAACCATCATCCCGGTGCATAAGACGGGTTAGGCCTCGTGCGCCATTGCCTGCCGGACGGAGAATAGCCAGTTTATGTCAATTTGCGGCAAGTTCGCTGATCACCGCCGTGGGCGTTCCCTGCCATCGATACTCGAAATGCGCCGCGGGCCGAATGTTGAGAACCAGTGGAGGGCGATAGCAGGCAAGGCATTGGCCACCAGAATGCCGCACGCTGCGAAACGCGATGCCGTTCGAGCCCTGTCGACGCAGGTCTGCCCCGAAAGGCTGCGCTGCCTCCCAGCTATCGGGGTCATGTAGAGAAGCAAAAGCCTGATCGTCGCCACGCACATCATGGAAATCGGCGTCGAAATCGGAAAGATATTGCCGCATCTGAACCGCCGTTTCGAAAACGCCGATTTCTTCGAGTTCTTTGGTCCTGTGATGGACAGATTCCGCAAAAGCGGTTTCGAGATCGAAGGCTGCGTACCAGGCACCCAGATCGGGCGTGTTGAAGCGGCCGCCGTTGGGAGCCGGGTGACAGAACGCCGCCATGATCGCCGTTGCATGGGGCCGACCGACAACCCACTCGTCAGCGGGAAGCATACGGATGATGCCAAGTTCCGCCATGATGCGATCGTTGGTCCAGCCCTCAAGCTCAAAAATGAATTCGAGGTCTTCGGGCAGCGTCACCACATCGAGGACACCTACCGGCGGGAACCTGCTGGGGATCAGCCGATGGGTGTCTTTCTGCTGAAGCCGCGTGATCGGCGGCATCAATTCCAGGCACCGCGTCGCGCATCAAGCAGGCGCCGCGTTCTGTAGAGACCATCGATCCCGCTCTCGATCATCAACGTGAGCGCGGGGTTTCCTCCGTACTGCGCGTTGCTGTTAGGCAGCTTGGGCCACCGATCGGCCAAGCCGTCTTCGTAGAGGATGTGCAGCGCCTTATATATGCCGATGATCAGGGAGATGCGCGTCAGCATGTCGTAATTGAGCTGACCGACGTCGCCTGCCTTATACTTATGGAAGGTGGACGCTGGCGGCCATCCAAGCAGGCCTCGCTGCTCCTCGACGCTCAGGCTCCAAGCTTTGGCGATCGCGAAGAAGGTTCGCAATGCTGGTCCCGACAAGCTCTTGCGCACGGCGGGATCGCGCCGGCGTGCAACATCGACCGGTTCGGCGGAGCCATTCGGCAAAGGTGAAGCAAGGTCCATATCTAGATATATAGATCCATATCTGGATAAGTCAATCTTATGCGCCTCAGTCGACATAGGCGACCTCCTTGAGCACCTTCGTTGCATCCCGGCGGTAGCGATAGCGGCCTATCCACTCGGGCTCGGAGTCATCGAAGCTCTCGAGCTTCTCCAGCACTTGAAAGCCGTCATCGGTAACCGTCAGCCTGAAAAGGCGCCCGTTCGTGCGCGCGTAAACGCTCTTCGAGCCATCCTCCAACGCGGTCCACTTACAATCGGCGCCAGAACGAAGCCGCTTCCGCGCCGCTAGCTTCTCCTCCTCATTGCGTCGCGAGAGTTCGTCCTGCCATTCCCGCCGCAGGCGGTCTTCCTCCTCGTCGACATAGTCCCGCAGCGCATAGATGATCGCGGTGAACTCCGTGCCCTTCGCTTTTTCCGTCTCATAGAATTCCAGGCAACCGGCATGCAGTCGCTCATCTGGATACGAGAAATAAGATTCCTCAAGCAGCGCGTTGAGGCGCTGCTGGACGTCGGCGCGGGTCATCTTCGGACCGGCGAGTTCATTGAGCCGGTCAGTCAGATCGGTCAGGGGCACGAAACTGCGCGCGGCGACGCGCAGCAATTGTTCGCGCTGCTCACCCCATTTTTGCCAAAGGGGATCGCGCCGATCAAAATTGGCAACGAACCCCTCGGCCAACCGGGAGATCACGATAGGATCGCGAATATGGCGCACCGATGGGCTGCTCACATGATCGAGGATGAGCTTCTTGAGCACCTGTACCTGATCGCTGCTCATTTCAGGCTACCCCGCATCGGCTATCCCCCACTATATCCAATCCACCAAGCCGCGGCGCTCGGATCCTGTCGGCCTTGCCATCCAGAAGGTCCGCAATTTTGGCGGATGTCGTCTCGATGGCATGCCAGAGCGCTTCATCGATATGGATATAGCCCTGGGTGACGTTCCGCTTGCCGTGCCCAAGCATCATGGCGATCGTGAATTCGGAGAAGCCGAGATCGCCAGCGACGCTGCCGAACGTATGCCGCAGTGTATGGGCGCTGACAACCTCGATCCGAGCGCGATGGCATAGCCGAGCGATCACGTCGGGCACCTGCTTATAATGGCTGCGACCATCATCAGAGGGGAAAAGATATGGGTTGTCCGCCACGGTCGCCTGAGCCGAGATGACGGCATGAGCTGCTGGCCCGATAGCCCGGTTCTGCGCATCGGATTTGGTGTCGGGGAAGCAGACACAACCTTGCTGCCGATCGACCCAGGCGCGCTCGAGCGCCTGCGCTTCCATCAGCCTGAAGCCGGTCAACGCGATCAGCCTCACCGCCGCGAGACCAACAGGATGCTCGTCATGCTCAGTGGCCCAGCGCATGGCCTCGCCGAGGCGGACAAGTTCACCGGCACTGAGTCGCCGGGTCCTCCGGTTACTTTGCAGTCGACGAACGCCACGCGCTGGGTTGTTTTCGATCACACCCATGCGGACCGCATGTTCGAAGACCGAATGGAGCGTCGACACGACACGTGAGGCGGCACCGCTTCCGCCGGTGGTCATGCGGCCGCGGCCACCTCGTTTGCCCGCACGGGATTTGCCCGCAGCGATATCGGCCTGCATGTTCTCAATGTCGGCAAGCCTGAGCGATTTCACGTAGCGTGTTCCCAGAAGCGGCTTGATGTGCCGCTCAATGCGGCTGCGATCCATCCGCAAGGTCGATGCTTTGATCGGCCGGCGGCGGCGCCCAACCAAGCGCTGCGATTCTGCCTCGGTCAGGTACCATTCGCATACCTCGGCAACGGAGCCATTTCGCCGCGCCTCATTCTTCTCATCAGCCGGATCGATCCCGAGCGTCGCTTTGGCAAGCAGGGTGCGCGCATGCTGCCTTGCGTCCTCGACATCGAACAGATTGCAGCGGGCGAATGCCATTCGCCGCAACCGCCCATCCGGGCTGCGATACTGAACGACGTAGCTTTTTACACCGCTCGTCCCGACGCGCACGCCGAAGCCTTTCAGGTCGCTGTCCCACAGAAACTTTTGGCCAGCCTGAGGGGTGGGCAGCAGTTCGATGACTTTCTGGGTGATCAACTCGATCATGGTGCGCTCCAGCTCGTATTACGCGATAATAAGCCGAGCTTCGGCGTAATGGAATAGGGCTCAGAGTCACATCGTATCCTAGCGTAGGATCGGCTACAGAAAGGCGGATAGTATGACAATTTATCAGTGTGTTATCGAGAAATATCGTACGTTAGGATATTGCCGGCGATGAGGCGTTCTCGATTTGGTAAGGCTGAGGTCCGGAGTTCAATCCTCCGCGGCAGCACCAGTTTTCAGATTTTGGACGAGAGATCATCCCTTCGGGGACGACCGCCTTGTGAATCGACAAGTCCGACGGGCCTGCGTATTTGCAGCCGATGGATTGGGGAAAGCTGCAGACATTCATTGCTCTGGCGCGCTCGACGAATCTTGAGCGGGCTTCGCGGACGCTCGGCGTGGACGGCACGACGGTCAGCCGGAAAATCCGCAGCCTCGAACTCGAACTCGGCCACACATTGTTCGAACGCACCCGTGACGGGCAAGTCCTGACCGCCGACGGCCGACGGCTGTTCACGCAGGTCGAAACGATGGAACGCGCCGCATTCGAATTTGAGGAAGGCGCAGGCGGTGCCAGCGCCGAACATGGGCTGGTCCGGGTCAGCGCGGCAGAAGGTTTCGGCACCCGCTTCGTCGCCCCCCACCTCCGCGACTTTGCGACCTTGCATCCGAACATCTCGGTCGATCTCTATGCAAACAGCGGCTTCCTGAACCCATCGCGAAAGGAGGCCGACGTCGCACTCCTCCTCGCCCAGCCCCGTAAAGGGCCGCTGAAAACGCGCAAGCTGACCGATTACGGGTTGGGCCTCTACATCGCCGCCAACGAGCAAAAGCGGCCCGGGGACGTCGCCCTGATCGGTTATATTCCGGACTTCATTTATGCGCCTGAACTAAACTACCTCGACGAACTCGCGCTCGGTCGCGAACCGACGCTGCGCAGTTCGAGCATCAACGGGCAGTTGGAGATGATAGCGGCAGGGGCGGGGTTCGGGGTGCTGCCCTGCTTCATGGGCGACGCCGACGGCAGGGTGCGCCGCATCTATCCGGAGAAATTCCTGAAGCGAACGTTCTGGCTGGCGGTGCATCAGGATGTGAGCCTGTTGCCGCGGGTGCGGATCTTCATCGATTGGCTGGTGGGGGTTGCAGCCAGGGAGCAGCGGTTGTTGGTCGGGAGGCAGGGCGCGGCTTGAACGCTTTCGCCTGGCTCCGCCTCCGCCTGATTACTTCGCCGCCTGAAAGTCCGAGAACGTTGCGATGGTGTGGACCTTACCCGATTTACCCATTGCGGATCCATTGATGTCGCTCACCGCATCGAGCGGCACGACGTTGCCATCGGGCAACTGGCGATATCGCATCGTGTAGGTCATGCTTCCCATGGACGCGACCAGCATCATTCTGAATCCCTTGGTCGAGGCCAGGTGCAGTTCCTCGATAAAGGGCACATTGCCCTTGATATTGACCAATGCCTCGGCCTTCGTATCTGCAGAGACGTCGTGCGATCCGAATTTGAGCGTACCAGGCAAAAGACTTTCAAACTTGTAGGTGACGTAACCGGGCGCTGTTTCGCTCCGCATCGCAGGGGCGCCGAACCATTTCGCCACAGCGTAATAGGGCGGGAACGGATCGCGTCCCGCGTTGCGCGCATCCTCCACCTCCTTCGACGTGGGCGTGCGACCGTCTACGGTGATCAGGACCCATCGATCGTCCAAAGGCCGACGCGGATCGAATTGCTGGAGAACTGCCCTGCCCTTTGCCACATTACTTTCGATTATGATCGTGCGGCGAAAATCGTACATGTCCGTTCGCGTCGCCTTGGCGAGGGCTACGACCTGATCTTGCAGGGCGTCGGCGCGGGCACTGCCATTGGTGAGATAAGCAGCAGCTGCCGCGATAACGAAAAACGAACGAAACATGAGCAATCCCCAAGAATGCCGTTTCAGTTACGTCCCGATCCTCAAGACAGGGAAGCAGAAGTGCGTTCAAAGTGATTGTTTCGGACGACTTCGCCGAAGCTGACTCCGGAGCGGTTCGGGCATTTGCTTGTTTTTCTGGTCGGGACGACAGGATTTGAACCTGCGACCCCCACACCCCCAGTGTGGTGCGCTACCGAGCTGCGCTACGTCCCGACCGAGTGCGCGCCTTAACGGGGAAGGGGGGGCAATGGCAAGCGGTTCGTCCCGATGCGTCGGACCCCTGCAGGTTGCGCAGCCCGGGCCCCTCTGTTAGTCGCGCGCCTTCGCCATTTACCGGCCTCAATCCTCCTCGGCCAAAAGGGTTTCATGTTCATCACCCCCGCATATGCACAAACAGCAGGTGCCGCGACCGGCGGCATTGGCGCTTTTATGTCGCCGCTGATCCCCGTGATCTTCACGATCGCAATCTTCTATCTTCTGGTGTTCCGTCCGCAGCAGCGCGCGGCCAAGGCGCATAAGGAACGTATTGCGGCGGTGAAAAAGGGTGACAGCGTCGTCACGGGCGGCGGCCTGATTGGCAAGGTCACGCGCGTCGAGGACGATAGTGTCGAGGTCGAAATCGCGACCGGCGTGAAGGTAAAGGCGGTCAAGACATCGCTCACAGACGTGACGCCGATCGGCGGCGCAAAACCCGCGAACGACTGACGATGAACGACTTTCCCCGCTGGAAAATCTGGTCGATCCTGTTGACGCTGTTCGTCGGCATCGCCTTCTCCATTCCGAGCCTGATCCCGGAATCGACGGCGAACCGGATCGGCGTCGGCGGCTTTCCGCGCATCAATCTCGGCCTCGATCTGTCGGGCGGCAGCCATTTGCTGCTCGAAGCACAGACCGGCGACGTGACCAAACAGCGCCTCGACCTGATGGAAGACAGCGTCCGCCAGGAAATGCGCCGTGCGACACCCGCGATCGACATTGGTGATATCTCGAGCGCGGGCGGCGCGCTGGCATTCTTCGTGCGCGATCCCACGCAACTCGATTCTGCTGTCGAAAAGGTCCGCGCGCTGACCAATCCGGTCGGTGTCACCGGACAGCGTGACTGGAACGTCACGGTCGTCGATTCGACGAAGGTCACGATGACCCCGACTACTGCAGGCATCAACGCCGCCGTCGAAAACGCGATGCAGGTCGCGACCGAAGTCGTCCGTCGCCGTATCGATGAGCTCGGCACCAAGGAGCCGACGATCATTCGCCAGGGATCGGATCGCATCGTCGTCCAGGTTCCCGGATTGCAAAATCCCGAAGCGCTGAAATCCTTGCTCGGCAAGACCGCAAAGCTCGAATTCAAGCTGGTCGACCTGACTGCCGATCCCGCACAGGTCGCTAAGGGCATAGCCCCCATCGGCAGCCAGATCCTGGCCTACCCCAGCAACCCTGCCGGTTCGCAACTGATCGCGGTTCAGCGCCGGGCGATTATCAACGGCGACGAATTGTCCGACGCCAACCCGGGCAACGACCAGCAGTCGAACGCTCCGGTCGTCAACATCAAGTTCAACAGCGTCGGGGCGCGCAAGTTCGCCCGCGTCACGCAGGCAAATGTCGGCAAGCCGTTCGCGATGATCCTCGATAACGTGGTTCTCTCGGCCCCGAACATCAACGAACCCATCCTCGGTGGCTCGGCGCAGATCAGCGGCAATTACACCGTCGAAAGCGCGAACATGATGTCGATCCAGCTGCGTTCGGGTAAATTGCCCGTCGCGCTGAAAGTGATCGAGGAACGCACCGTCGGCCCACAACTCGGTGCCGATTCGATCCACGCCGGTATCATCGCCTCGGTGATCGCGGCGCTCGCGGTCGTTATCTTCATGTTGCTGACCTATGGCCGGTTCGGGATTTACGCCAACCTCGCGGTGATCATCAACATCTTCGTGATCCTCGCGGTAATGGCTTTCTTCAACGCGACATTGACGCTGCCGGGTATCGCAGGGTTCGTGCTGACCATCGGTACGGCGGTCGATGCGAACGTGCTGATCAACGAACGTATCCGAGAAGAACAGCGGCGCGGGCGCAACCCGGTACAGGCGGTCGAACTCGGCTATAAGGAAGCCAGCCGCACGATTTTCGAGGCGAACACCGTCCACTTCATATCGGGCATCGTCATGCTTTTGCTTGGCTCCGGCCCGGTAAAGGGGTTCGCCATCGTGCTGTTGATCGGTATCTTCGTGTCGTATTTCACCGCCGTGTTCTTCACGCGGATGCTCGCGGTCAGCTATTTGCGCCGCAAACGTCCCAGCGTCCTCCACATTTGATCCGGGTCCAATCCAAATGCGCCTGCTGAAACTCGTACCCGACAACACCAACATCGGCTTCGTGCGCCTGCGCTACTGGGCGTTCGGCCTGACCGCGGCATTGACGTTGCTCGCCATTGCGGCGGTCGGTTTTCGCGGCCTGAACCTCGGTGTCGATTTTGTCGGCGGCCTGATGATCGAAGCCAAGTTCGACCGGCCCCCCGTCATCGACAAGGTCCGCACGACGGTCGACGCGCTGAACGTGGGCGAAGTTTCGCTGCAGCAGTTCGGTGACCCGAAAACCGTCTCGATCCGCCTTCCGATCCCCGCCAGCACCGATGAGGGCGCAACGAACGCCGTCGTCAACAAGGTGAAAGTGGCGCTGACCGCGACCAATCCCGACGTTACATTCTCGCGCTACGACACCGTGTCGGGCAAGGTTTCCAACGAGTTGATCCGCAACGGATTGCTCGCCGTGGTCATCGCGGTCCTCGCCATCGCCGTGTTCAGCTGGCTCCGTTATGAGTGGCAGTTCGGCGTCTCTACCTTCGTCGCCATCGTCCACGACGTGCTGATGACGCTCGGCTTCTTCGCGATCACCCGGCTGGAGTTCGACCTGAATATCGTTGCCGCCGTGCTGACGATCATCGGTTATTCAATCAACGACAAGATCGTCATCGATGACCGAATCCGCGAGAATATGCGCAAATATCGCCAGATGGACATTGGCGCGCTGATCGATCTGTCGGTCAACGAAACGCTGCCCCGCACCGTGATGACCTCGCTGACCGTGCTGCTGGCGCTCGGGTCGCTGCTGATTTTCGGTGGCCATGTGCTGCAGGGCTTCACCGCGGCCATGATGCTCGGCATCGTGGTTGGGACCTATTCGTCGGTTTATGTGTCGTCGTCGCTGCTTCAGGCGCTTGGCCTGCGCGCAGAGAATTTCGACCGCAAGCCGGCCAGCCCCGCTGGCGGCAATGCCGAGCGGGTCACAAAGCGCGACCGATAATGGCGATGGAACCGGTCGGCCATCCGGGCGGGCCGCTGATCACTGGCTTTGCCGGCAGGCTCATCAAGATCGACGGAAACCCGCGACCGGGCGGGGTCATCCTGACACCCGAAACCGCGCTTGACTGGGAGGGTGACGATTTCGCCGCCGCTGCCGACCTCGACCCGCTCCCCGAATTTATCCTGCTCGGCACGGGTGAAACGCTCGTACGCCCGGCTCCGGCACTGGTCGCCGCCTATGAAGCGCGCGGCATAGGCATCGAGGCCATGGACACCCGCGCCGCCGCCCGGGCCTGGAGCCTGCTCCGGGGCGAAGGTCGCTGGATCAGCGCAGCGTTTCGGGCGCTCTGAAACCACTTCGGTCGCGAACCAACGCCGTCAAATGCGCGTATAACGCCGTTGCGTTCGTATCCCAGCTAAACCGATCCGCAGCGCCTGCAACCACCCCGCGCTCGGGCGGAAATGCGAGTAACCCGCGCACGGCCCCTGCGACCGCCCCCGAATCGCGCGCCACCATCTGGCCAGCGTCGGCCCGATCCAGTACCTCGCGCGCGCCACCGACATCGGCAATCACCACTGGCGTCCCACTCGCCAGCGCCTCGACCCACGCGTTCGCCAGTCCCTCGGACGCCGACATCAGCACCATCACGTCGGCCGCCGCGAGCCAGTCGGCAATGCGGTCCTGATCGATCGACCCCAGGAAGCGCACGCGATTCGAAACGCCAACCGAAAGAGCCATGGTCTCTAAAGCAGCCCGTTCCGGCCCCGCTCCGATCAGCACCAGCGTCGCCCCCGGCACCTCTGCCAGCGCGGCAATCGCCAGGTCATGCCCCTTGCGCGCGATCAAAGCGCCCACACTGACCAGCACCGGCCCCGAAATCCCGAGCGCAGACTTGGCCACTGCGCGGTCCCGCACATGGAACCGCGCATGATCGACGCCGGTATAATGCACCGTGATCCGTCCGGCGGGCATTCCCAGCGCGATCATGTCCGCTTTCATCGCAGCCGAAACGCACAGCATCCCGTCCGCTGCTCGCCCCGCTGCCACCACTTGTCGCTGCGTGGGTCCTCCCGACCCCCAGGCATGGATATCCGCCCCTCGCGCCTTGATCGAAACCGGCACGTCGAACGCTTTGCCCAAGGTAACAGCGGTCGGCCCGTCAGGAAAAAAGAACTCGGCATCGATCACGTCGAAGGCAAATTCCCGTCGGATATCCCGTAAAACCGGCATCAATGCTCGCGTCAACAAAGCCGCGTCGAACCGTCCCCCAACGCCCGGAATATGCGCGAACCGGGGCCGGTGTACCGTCAGCCCCTTCCAATTCTCGCGCAGTGGCAACCCGCATAACGCCCGATATCGTTGCAAAAACCGGCCCATCGGAGGAATACCGACAGGCGCAACAACCCGCACCTCTACATTGTTCAGCGCGGCAAGCCCGAGCGTCTGCCGTTCCACGAACGGCCCAAACTGTGGTCGCGTCGCATCGGGAAACAGGGTCGCAAGGGTCAGGACACGCAGCATCGCCCGTGCCTTACCCCAAGGTTCGCTAAAATTCTCTACCCGAGGATCGGCGCAGGATCGGCGAGTGGGTAGGCAAACAGCAGGTCGCTTCCCGCATCGGGAGCCAGCGCCGCCCCACTATCGATCATCCAGCATTCGCCCGCCGTGAAGCGTTCGCCGTCGATGGTGCCTCCCCCCGAGATCGGGATCAGCCAGCCGGGTACGCCATCGGGCATAGTGACTTTGCGTTCGCCGTCCCACGACCAGCGTTCCATGACGAACTTGCCGCCCTCGCACAGGACTTTCTGTCCCGGCCCGGCATCGTGCCCGGTATCGACGATCTCGAACGGCTTCGGGTCGCTCACCGCAATGCCCTTGTCCAGATGCAGTTCACGATCCCGCCCATAATCGTACAGTCGATAGGTCAAATCGACATTCTGCTGGACCTCGATCAGTGTCAGTCCGGCGCCGATCGCATGAATCGTTCGCGCCGGCGAATAGATCACATCGCCCGCGTGGACCGGTTTGCAGTCGACCAGCGTCTCGATGCTGCCATCCTCCGCCGCCCTGCGCAACGCATCGCTACTCACGGTCTCATGCAATCCAAGAGCAATCGTCGAATCCGGCTGTGCGTCGAGAATGACCCAGGCCTCATCCTTGCCGCGTTCATGCCCCGCGCGATGTGCCGACTCATCGTCCTCATGGACCTGGATCGACAATTTCTCGCTGGTGAAAAGATATTTCACCATCAGGTCCGGATCGGTCCCCTTGGGTGCCTCGAACCAGATTTCCCCGGTTTGGGAATTGTCCGGATTGTCGAACCCCGGCCACAGTTTCGTGCGGCCCCATGGTTTGTCGACGCGGATCGTGGTCAATTTTGTTGCTGCCATGGCAGCAACAATAGCCAACCCGGCGGCAAGGTTCCATGGCTGCCTGAACCTTTGCTTTACCGTCCCGATATGGGCTTTTCACTCACGGCTTGGCGCGTGGGGGGAACGGCGCTAAGACCCGCAACCATGCGTATGCCTTCCCCCCGTTTCATCGCCCTTTCAGCCGCTCTTGCCGTCCTTGTGACTGCCAGCGGCTGTGCCCGTAACAAGACGAAGGGGGACACGCCGTACATCGCGCGCGACGTCAACACGCTCTATACTGCGGCCAAAACCCGGCTCGACAAGGGTGATTATCGGACGGCGGCGGCGTTGTTCGACGAGGTCGAGCGCCAGCATCCTTATTCGGTCTGGGCGCGCCGGGCCGAACTGATGAGCGCCTATAGTTATTATCTGGGCCGCGACTTCCCCAAGTCGATCGATTCGGCGCAGCGCTTCCTGTCGATCCATCCGGGTAACAAGGACGCGCCATACGCCTATTATCTGATCGCGCTCGATTATTACGAACAGATCAGTGACGTGACGCGCGACCAGAAGATCACGCAGCAGGCGCTCGATTCGCTGGGTGAGCTGATCCGCCGTTACCCCGACACGCATTATGCCGCCGATGCTCGGTTGAAGATCGATCTTGTCCGCGATCACCTTGCGGGCAAGGAAATGGAGATCGGGCGGTTCTACCAGCGCCGGTCGCAATGGCTGGCCTCGGTGGTTCGCTTCCGCAAGGTCGTCGACGAATATCAGAGCACCACGCACACGCCCGAAGCGCTCGAGCGTCTGACCGAGAGCTATCTGGCTTTGGGTATCCCTGAGGAAGCCAAAAAGGCCGCAGCCGTTTTGGGCGCGAACTATCCGGGTTCCAAATGGTATGAGCGGTCATACAAGCTGATGCAGAAGCACCCGGCGGCGTGATGCGCGCGGATTTAGCGTAGCTAAATCCCGCCTTTCTCATCACGCCCGGCCGACGGCGCCAAAGCGCCGATCGACGTCACGGCTCTGCCGGGACGCTGCGATGACCGCTTATAACCCCACCCCCTGTGTCGAGCGAAGTCGAGACACGTTCTTTGAAGGTTGGCCCCGCTGGCCCGTCTCTCGACTACGCTCGAGACAAGGGGGAGCGCGGCGTGGGCCAAACACCATCGGCAGAACAAAACAGGGGCTTCGCTCCCCCACAAATACCCGTTAATGACAACTTGTGCTGCTCTCCCTGTCCATCCGCGATGTCGTGCTGATCGAGGCTCTCGACCTTGAATTCCGTCCCGGCCTCGTCGTCATCACCGGCGAAACCGGAGCGGGCAAATCGATCCTGCTCGACGCGCTGGGCCTTGCGCTTGGCGACCGTGCCGCCAGTGGCCTTGTCCGACAGGGTGCCCCGCAGGCCAGTGTCACCGCGACGTTCGAACATGACGTGGATGCCGCCGCGATCCTGACGGCAAACGACATCGACTGCGACCCGAGCGAACCGCTGATCGTTCGGCGCACTCTGAAATCCGACGGCAAAAGCCGCGCTTTCGTCAATGACCAGCCGGTTTCCGGCGCGCTGTTGCGAGAGTTCGGTGCACGACTGGTCGAAATCCACGGTCAGCATGACGATCGCGGATTGCTCGCGCCGACCGGGCACCGGACGTTGCTCGACGCATTCGGCAAGATCGACTGGGCCACGGCAGGCCGGTCGTTCGCCGCCATGCGCGCCGCCGATGCTGCGCTGGAAACGGCAAAGACCGCATTGGACGATGCCACCCGGGACCGTGACTGGCTGACGCATACGGTGGCGGAACTCGACGATTTCGCGCCCGAACCCGGCGAGGAAGAACTGCTCGCCGAACGCCGCGCCAACATGCAGCGGGGCGAGCGGTTATCGGGCGAACTCGAGGACATTATGGCGCTGGTCGAGGGGTCGGACGGCGCACTTCCCAAATTGCGCGCAGCCGCCCGCGCGCTTGATCGGGTCGCGCGCGAACATTCGACGCTCGCCGAAGCACTTGCCGCCATCGACCGCGCGATCATCGAAGGCGCGGTTGCCGATGAACAGTTGCAACGCGCCGCCAGTCTCCATGTCTTCGACCCGGCTCAGTTGGAAGACGACGAAACCCGTCTGTTCGACCTCCGTGCGCTGGCCCGCAAACACCGCGTCGCGCCCGATGCGCTGGCTGCGCTCGCCACGGAGTTGCGCGCGAAACTGAATGCGATCGAAGAGGGTGGGGCGGGTCTCGACCGCCTCCACGCGCAGGCCGCTGCCGCCCGCACGGCCTATCGCACCGCCGCCGCCGCGCTGACCGAAGCCCGCACCGCCGCCGCGCTCCGGCTCGACAAGGCGGTCGCCAGCGAACTTGCCCCCCTGAAACTCGACGCCGCGCGCTTCCGCACAGCTGTGGCTTCAGGCCCCGACACCGAACAGGGGGCAGACCGCGTGGAATTTGAGATCTCGACCAACCCCGGCGCACCGTTCGCACCGCTGACCAAGATCGCCAGCGGCGGCGAACTGTCGCGCTTCATCCTCGCGCTGAAGGTAGCCCTTGCCGAAGAGGGCGGGGCGGGGACGATGATTTTCGACGAAATCGACCGGGGTGTCGGCGGCGCGGTCGCCTCGGCCATCGGCGAGCGGCTCGCAAGATTGGCCGACACGCGACAGGTTCTGGTCGTCACCCACAGTCCGCAGGTCGCGGCGCGCGGCGGCGAACATCTGCTGATTGCCAAGAACAGCGATGGACTGGTCACGAGAACCAATCTCCGCACCTTGGACGCGGCAGCCCGACAGGAGGAAATCGCGCGCATGCTGTCGGGTACCCACGTCACCGAAGAAGCGCGCGCGCAGGCAGCGCGCCTTGTGGAGGCGGCGTGACCGAAGCCGAAGCTGCCAACGAACTCATGCGCCTCGCCCGCCAGATCGCCCGCCATTCCCGCGCCTATCATACCGACGACGCACCAGAGATCAGCGACGCCGAATATGACACCCTGGTCCGCCGCAACACCGAACTCGAAACCGCCTATCCCCACCTCGTTCGGCCCGACACGCCATCCAATCTGGTCGGTGCCGCTCCATCGGCGCATCTGTCGAAAGTCACCCACGTCAAGGCGATGCTCTCGCTCGACAACGCTTTCGCCGACGAGGACGTGTCCGAATTTATGGGCAAGGTCCGGCGCTTCCTGAGCCTGCCCGAGGACACCGAAGTCGCCGTCACTGCCGAACCGAAAATCGACGGGCTTAGCTGCTCGCTGCGCTACGAAAATGGCATATTGGTGCAGGCGGCGACGCGCGGCGACGGCACGACGGGCGAAAACGTCACCGCCAACGTCGCAACCATTTCGGACATTCCGCAAACCCTTCCCCCCGGCGTGCCCGAGGTCTTCGAGGTTCGCGGCGAGGTCTATATGGCAAAGGCCGACTTCCTCGCGCTGAACGAGCGACTGGCCGGTGAGCGCATCTTCGCCAACCCGCGCAATGCCGCTGCGGGGTCGCTTCGCCAGAAAGACCCCGAGGTCACGCGTTCCCGCCCGCTGAAATTTCTTGCCTATGGCTGGGGGGATGCGTCGTCCCTGCCCGGCGACACGCAATTCACCGTCGTCCAGACGATCAGATCATGGGGTTTCCCGGTTAGTCCCGACCTGATCCGCGCCACGAACGTCGATGAAATCCTCGCCCAGTTCCGCAAGATCGAGGCCCTGCGCGCCGACCTGCCGTTCGATATCGACGGTGTGGTCTACAAGGTCGATCGCCTCGACTGGCAGGCTCGCCTCGGCTTTGTGGCAAAGGCTCCCCGCTGGGCCATTGCCCATAAATTCCCGGCCGAACGCGCGCAGACGACCTTGCTTGCCATCGACATTCAGGTTGGCCGGACCGGAAAGCTCACGCCAGTCGCGCGGCTCGAACCGGTCACCGTAGGCGGCGTCGTCGTCACCAACGCCACGCTCCACAATGCCGATGAAATCCAGCGCCTCGGTGTTCGTCCCGGCGACCGCGTCACACTCCAGCGCGCGGGCGACGTCATCCCGCAAATCCTCGAAAACCTGACACCCGAAGTCATCCGCCCGGATTTTGTCTTCCCAAGCGTCTGCCCTCAATGCGGCTCCGATGCGGTGCGCGAGGACGACGAGGTCGATATCCGCTGCACCGGCGGCCTGATCTGCCCGGCCCAGCGGATCGAGCGACTGAAGCACTTCGTCTCGCGCGGCGCGCTGGATATCGACGGGCTTGGCGAAAAGACGATCGTCGAGTTTTTCGCCGACGGGCTGGTCCACAGTCCGGCCGATATCTTTCGCCTTAAAGCGCATCGTCAGGCAATATTGGCGCGGGCAGGGTGGAAGGAAATCTCGGTCGCCAACCTGATCAACGCGATCGAGGCACGGCGCACTCCCGACCCGGCGCGCTTCCTGTTCGGCCTCGGCATTCGCCATGTCGGTACGGTCACGGCCAAGGATCTGGTCAAAGCGTTCGGCACCGTCGAGCGCATTGCCGAAGTTGCGCAGCACCCTGACGCGCTGGCCGAACTCAGCGCGATCGAAGGTATCGGCCCCGTCGTTGCGCAGGCATTGGTCGACTTCTTTCACGAGGAACACAACCGCGAGGCCTGGGCAGATTTGCTCAGCGAAGTCCGCCCGCTGGCCTATGTCTCCAACATCCGAGCCTCCGCACTGACCGGCAAGACCATCGTCTTCACTGGATCGCTGGAGACCCTGTCCCGCGACGAGGCCAAGGCTCAGGCGGAATCGCTGGGCGCAAAGACAGCCGGTTCGGTGTCGTCGAAAACCGATTTGATCGTTGCAGGACCGGGCGCAGGTTCAAAGCTCAAGAAAGCCGCCGAGCTTAATATCGAGGTCATCGACGAGGCCAAATGGGCGACGATCGTTGCCGAGGCCGCTGCCTCATAGTATCTGTCATTGATGACAACCAACCGAACCGACGATTTTACGATCCCGCAAAACTGGAGCCATTACACGGCGGCGGAACACGCCGTCTGGGACACTTTGTTTGCGCGACAGGTGGCGATGCTGCCGGGGCGGGCGTCGGATGCTTTCTTGCGTGGGGTCGATGTGCTGCGCCTGTCGAAGCCCGGCATCCCCGATTTTCGCGAACTGTCCGAACGGCTGATGGCGGCGACCGGCTGGCGCGTCGTCGCAGTGCCGGGACTGGTGCCCGACGCGGTGTTCTTCGACCATTTGGCCAATCGTACGTTCGTTGCGGGCAATTTCATCAGGCGCGCGGACCAGCTCGATTACCTTGAGGAGCCGGACGTTTTCCACGACGTATTCGGCCATGTCCCGATGCTCGCCGATCCGGTCTTCGCCGACTATATGGCGGCTTACGGTCGCGGCGGGCAGCGCGCGGGGTCGCTCGGCGCGCTGAAGCGGCTGGCGCGGCTGTATTGGTACACGGTCGAATTCGGGCTGATCGAGGAAGCCGGGGCTTTGCGCATCTACGGCTCGGGGATCGTGTCGAGCCGGGGCGAATCGATCTTTGCACTCGACGATCCAAGCCCGAACCGGATCGGCTTCGACCTGAAACGCGTGATGCAAACCGAATACCGTATCGACGATTACCAGCAGAGCTATTTCGTCATCCCTAGTTTCGACGAACTCCTGCGCCTGACCGTCGAAACCGACTTCGCGCCGATCTATGACGCGCTGGATGGGCAGGCCGACCTGACACCGGCGGACCTAACGCCGACCGACCGGATCATCACACGTGGGACTCAGCATTACGCCATGGGCAAGGTCAGCGGCGCGCGACCATCCTGAGAACGGGCCATTCGCCGCCGCTTGCCTCTGCCAGCCGCATCCCCTGTCTTCGATAGGCGCGCGCGACTGCTGCCGCCTGCGTGTCGAGCAACCCCGCCAGCACCAGCGTCCCGCGCACAGCGACGCTGGCGGCAATCTGCGGGGCCATGTCGATCAACGGCTGGGCGAGAATGTTGGCAATGACCAGATCATAGGGGGCCCGGGCAATTAGTTCGCGGTGCGACAGGCCATCGGCGACGACCAGCTTGATCCGGCCAACCCCGTTCAGTTCGGCGTTTTCGCGCACGACCGCAATCGAAACCGGGTCGATGTCCGACGCAGTCGCCTGCGCGCCCGGCCATAATCTCATCGCGGCAAACGCCAGCAGCCCGGTGCCCGTGCCGAGGTCGAGGACATTGCGGAACACGCCACCGCGCCGCTTCATGGCATCGAGCATCGACAGGCAGCCAGAGGTGGTTGCGTGCTGGCCGGTGCCGAACGCAAGGCCCGCGGGGATCACGAAATCGATCCTGTCGCGGCGGGCAGGGTGGTCGGGCGTCCGAACATGAAAGCGCCCGGCCTCCAGTGGCTCGAACCCCGACTGACTCATCGTCACCCAATCCTCGGCTGGCAGGGGACGGGCGCGCGGTGCCTTGGCGCGCGCACTCGGCACCAGCGCGGCAACCCGGCGCAGGACGTCGCGTGAAGGCTTGCCCTCGAAATAGGCGTCGATCTGCCATTCGTCCGACCTGGCCGGATCGGGCTCGGTCGCGACGATCACCGGCGCAGGGTCGAGATCGGCGAGTTCGGGAACATCGTCGGCAAACTGCTCGGCCTCGGCGCGGGTGCAGTTCAGTGTCAGTTTCCAGCTTTCAGCGGACATAGCTGGCTCCATTGATGTCGAGGACAGCGCCGGTCATCGACGGGGGTGCGGTGAGCGCGGCAAAGGCGGCAACTTCGGCAACTTCGGCAGGATCGGCGACACGGCCCAGCGGGATGTCGGCCAGCAACTTGTCACCACCGCGGCTGGAAAGATAATCCTCCGCCATGCCGGTCATTGTGAACCCCGGGCAGATGGCGAAGGCAAGGATGTTGCGGGCGGCATACCCCCTTGCGATCGTCTTGGTCATCGCGACCATGCCTGCCTTCGACGCGGCATAATGCCAGTGGTCGGGGCTGTCCCCGCGATAGGCGGCACGACTCGCGATATTAACAATGCGGCCACCCGATCTGGCGGCGAAATGCTGAACGGCGAAACGGCACAGTTCGGCGCTGGCGGTCAGATTGACCTGCATCGTGCGGTTCCATGAAGCGAGCCAGTCTGCATCGGACAGGTCGATGGGTGCGGCTTCGAACACGCCGGCATTGTTGATGAGGACGTCGATCCGGCCATCGAGCCTGTCGAGTGCGTCGGCCCAGAGCCTCGTCGGCGTGGCGGGGTCGGCAAGGTCGCCGTCCGCCCTGCCGGTGCCGATCAGGGTGACATTTTCGCGGGCAAGGCGCGCGGCGATGGCAGCACCGATGCCACGCGTCGCTCCGGTGAGAAGGATGTGAACAGTCATGCGCCCCCATATCGCAAAAATGGGCGGGGGCCAGTGTGAACGAATTTCAACAGCCCGCCCTTCATCTTCCTCCTCCTTGTGTCGAGCGAAGTCGAGACACGTGGGTTTTGGCGGCTTCACGTTGGATTGTTTGATGCGGGCTTAAAGCCGTGTCTCGACTACGCTCGACACAAGGGGGAGGTGATTAAGACGCGTATCCCTAAGCCACCATCTTTACATAGTCCCCCGCCGTGTCCTGCAGCGAAGCCAGCTTTGCATTTACGCTATCAAATCCGGTTTCCAGCGCATCGATCTCGCTCGCAACGGTCTCTGTATCCGCGCGGATCGCGGCAATCGTCGTCGACATCGTGTCGGCAGCCAGTGCGGTTTCATCGACTGCGGCGGTGATCATCGTGACGGTCTGCGCCTGAATCTCCATCGCCTCACGAATACGAACTGCGGACGCCTGAACCTCGGCCACGGTGGCGCGGATCGAACCGTTGGTGGCGACGGTCGATTGGGTTGCGGCCTGTATCGCCGAAATCTTGGCGGCAATATCGTCGGTCGCGCGCGCAGTCTGATTGGCGAGGTTCTTGACCTCTTGCGCAACGACGGCAAACCCGCGCCCGGCATCACCAGCGCGCGCGGCCTCAATCGTCGCGTTCAGCGCCAGCAGATTGGTCTGCCCGGCAACATCGCGAATCAGCCCGAGGATCGACTCAATGGACTTGGCGGTTTCCGACAATGTTTCCGACACTTTGACGGCCTCCCCGGCCTGCATAGAGGCGCGGGTTGCGACCTCGGCGGCGATTTCGACTTCGTTCCGCGCATCCTCGATCGCGCGAATAAGGCCAGCGGCGGTGTGCGCCGCGTCTCTCATCGCGACGGCCGATTGTTCCGCTGCGGCGGCGACTTCCGAAGCCTTGCCCAACATCCCGCGAGTCGCTTCCGACGCTCCTGACGCCTGAGCGCGCAAATGCGTGCCGAGGTCCGAAGTTTCTGCAACGCCGGTTGCGATACGCGTGTGAAACAGGTCGGCGCGTTCATCGCGCTCAGCCTCCGCGTTCCTCGCCTTCAACTGGCTGATCGCGGTTGACATGATTTCCGCCTCAAGGGCCGACAGCCGGACGATGGCCCGCGCGCCCGACCTCATCGATTCGAGATCGTGCATGGTCGTTTCGGCAAGGATGGCCAGCGCCTTTTCGTGACAGGCCTCGAACGACGACAGGATCAGGCCGATTTCCTTGCCCGCGAGATAGGCGCGTTCGGCATGGTCGCACGCAACGTCCGCCCATGCCTGCTCGGTTGGGTGCATAAATTTCAGGACGGTATAGCTGTGGCCCGATTCCAGATTGACCGGGGCATTTACCGAACCAGCAGGCTTGCCCGCATGGTAATGCCGCCAATATGCCTGCGCGATCTCGTCAATGCGGCCGTCGATTGCCTGGGCGACGATGGCGCAATCCTTTGCGAGCCTGCCATCCCGGTCGAAGTGTTTCAGGCGATCGGAAATCAAAATCCGGACACTCTCTGGAGCTTTGGCGTTTGTGACTGGTGTTCGCATGTTGGTCATGCTCGTCCTCTATGGCGATAATGGTAAATAGACCGTTAGTTTTGACACTGCGCGCGTGCCTCTGGTTGCAACATCAAACGGATGGGTTATGGACACCGCAACACGCCCCCGAGGAAGCAATATGAGCCGGAACACCGCGCGACCCTTGTCGCCGCATCTGTCGATCTGGAAATGGGGACCGCATATGACGGTCTCGATTCTCACGCGCGTGACCGGCGTCGGTCTTGCGACCGTGGGCGTCACCGGGTTCGTCTGGTGGCTTGCTGCCCTCGCGAGCGGGCCTGATGCTTACGCAAGCTTCATGGCTGTTGCCAAGTCGCCGATTATGCTGATCTTCCCGATTGGCCTCAGCCTGACGTTCTTCTTTCACATGCTCGCAGGCATTCGCCACCTGGTGATGGACACCGGTTCGGGCTTCGAACTCAAGACCAATCGCAGGGGCGCGATCGCGGTCATGATCGGGGCAGTGGTGCTGACCCTGCTCATGTGGGCCTATATCTTGCTGGGATCGCGCTGATGGGACAGGGAACCGAACTCGGCCGCGTCCGTGGACTTGGCTCGGCGAAACATGGCGCTGGCCATTGGTGGCAACAGCGGCTGACGGCGTTCGGCAATCTGGTGCTGATCCTGTGGCTGATCATCTCGCTGCTGCGCCTTCCCAGCCTCGATTATATTGTCGTTCATACATGGTTGCAGTCGCCACTGGTTGCCGTGCCGATGGCCTTTATCGCGATCAACACCTTCTGGCATTTCCGCCTCGGGCTTCAGGTCGTCATCGAAGATTATCAGCACGACGCGAGCCGCATCGTGGCGATGGCGCTGCTCCATCTGTGGACGTTCGCCTCGGCTGGCCTTGCACTGTTCTCCATTCTCAAAATCGCACTTTCAGGGACGCCGAACTGATGGCCGAAGCCTATAAGATCATCGACCACAGCTATGACGCCGTCGTCGTCGGCGCGGGCGGATCGGGCCTGCGCGCCACCATGGGTTGCGCCGAAGTCGGCCTTCGCACCGCTTGCATCACAAAGGTTTTCCCGACGCGCAGCCACACCGTCGCGGCACAGGGCGGCATCGCGGCCAGCCTTGGCAACATGGGTCCGGATCACTGGACCTGGCATATGTACGACACCGTCAAGGGGTCGGACTGGCTCGGCGACCAGGACGCGATCGAATATCTTGTGCGTGAAGCGCCACAGGCGGTCTACGAACTGGAACACGCCGGTGTCCCGTTCAGCCGCACGAAAGAGGGCAAAATCTACCAGCGCCCCTTCGGTGGCATGATGCAGAACATGGGTGAGGGACCACCGGCCCAGCGCACCTGCGCCGCTGCGGATCGCACCGGCCACGCCATGCTTCACGCTCTCTATCAGCAGAGCCTGAAGTATGACGCCGACTTTTACATCGAATATTTCGCGCTCGACCTGATCATGGAAGACGGCGCATGTCGTGGTGTCATCGCCATGTGCATGGAGGATGGCAGCATCCACCGTTTCCGTTCGCACAGCGTCGTGCTGGCGACGGGCGGCTATGGCAAATGCTGGTTCTCGGCGACGAGCGCGCACACGTGCACCGGCGACGGCGGCGGCATGGTCCTGCGCGCAGGATTGCCGATGCAGGACATGGAGTTCGTCCAGTTCCACCCGACCGGCATCTATGGTGCAGGCGTTCTGATCACAGAGGGCGCACGCGGCGAGGGCGGCTACCTGACCAATTCGGAAGGCGAGCGTTTCATGGAACGCTATGCGCCGTCGGCCAAGGATCTTGCATCGCGCGACGTCGTGTCACGCTCGATGGCTGCCGAAATCCGCGAAGGTCGTGGCGTTGGTCCGCACAAGGATCACATCTACCTCCACCTCGACCATATCGCGCCCGAAGTGCTTGCCGAACGGCTGCCCGGCATCACCGAAACCGGCAAGATTTTCGCCAACGTCGACCTGACGCGCCAGCCTTTGCCAGTCACGCCAACGGTCCATTACAACATGGGTGGCGTCCCCTGTAACTATCACGGCGAAGTCGTGACGTTGAAGGATGGCAATCCTGACTCGGTCGTCCCCGGCCTGTTCGCCATCGGCGAAGCGGCGTGCGTATCGGTTCATGGTGCCAACCGTCTCGGTTCGAACAGCCTGATCGATCTGGTCGTATTCGGTCGCGCAACCGGCCACCGGATCGCCGAAATCGTCAAGCCGAACACAAAACATGCCCCCCTGCCCAAGGGTTCGGAAGAAATGGCGCTCGGTCGCGTGGACAAGTTCCGCTATGCCGACGGTGCTTCGTCAACCGCTGAAATCCGTCTGGATATGCAGCGCACGATGCAGAAGCATGCCGCCGTGTTCCGCGACACCGAATTGCTCGACGAGGGCAAGATCCTGATCGACAAGGTCGCCGAACGCATCCACGACGTCCGCGTCACTGACCGTTCGATGATCTGGAATACCGACCTGATCGAGACGCTCGAACTCGATAACATGCTGCCACAAGCGGTGGTCACGATGCACGGCGCAAGCAATCGCCACGAATCACGCGGCGCACACATGCACGAGACTTATCCGGACCGGAACGACGCCGAGTGGATGAAGCACACGCTGTTGTGGAACCAGGGCAAGGGCGTGAAAATCGACTATCGTCCGGTGCATGATTACACGCTGACCGACGATATCGATTATATCAAACCAAAGGCGCGCGTTTATTGAGTAAGCGCAGAAGATTGGCGTAACGTTCGAGTTTGCAGCCATCAGCCGCAGCTTGGGGCAGGGTCGCAATCAGGCTGCAAACATCTCGCTCAATACGGCCAGAACGGCAGCCAGCGCCACAGCGTCAACACGGCCCATCCGCTTCACAAGTCGCGTTTTGTCGATCGTCCGCATCTGGTCCGGCAGTATAAGACCATCCTTGCCTTTGAATCTCACCGGAACCCGAAACGGGGCGGGGTGGCTGCCGGTCGTCATCGGGGCGACAATTGCGGTGTGCAAACCCGCATTCAATTCGTCGGGAGACACAATCAGGCAGGGGCGCGTCTTCTGAATTTCACTCCCGACTGTGGGATCGAGTGCGGCGAGCCAGACTTCTCCGCGCTTTACCACGTCAAGGAGTCGTCATCCTGATTGGCAAAGCCGTGCCATAGTGCTGCTTCGGTGTCGTTCGGCTGTTCGGTCAGGCTCACCGCTGCTTCGGCCCAGTGCTCGCGGCCGACCGATTTGACCGGAGTGGCAATCAGTCTGCCATCTTCAACACTCAGGTCGAGCGTCGCGCCGGTCGTAAGGCCGATCTGACCTAGGATCGCACGAGGCAGGATGATCCCCGTAGAATTACCCATTTTTCGAAGTGCAGTTTGCATGCGCAATATATAGCAGCTGATTGCGTTATAACAAGGTTATAACGTCCAGATTTACCTTCCATCAATGTTCCCCTGCTAATTCCAGCATCATGGCACGCAATCGCCAAATCGGCCCGGCTAAACGCGACGCCCCTTTTGCGCGCCCGGCTCCTCCGTCCGTCGAGCAATATCAGACCGAATATCGTGCCATGCTTGCTGAAGACCTTGGGCAACCCGTTTTCAATCGCCTGCCATCGCGCGATGATGGACGACCCGTCGGGCTGATCCGTCTCATGCTGCGTCCGGCGGGGCTGTTCGGGATAGCGCTGATGGCGATGTTGGCAGTGGTCGGCGTCAAGATGTGGCGTGAGGGCGTCTTTGATTCGTTCCGGCTGAAACAAACCGCGACCGTTCAGGCCGGTGACAAAAGCTGGATGTTGGGCGACCGACTTCCCCCGCCTCCGCCTGAAAAAACGCTCGATCCGATAGCGTCGCAGATCAAACCCGCACCCCATCCGGTCGAACCTGCCACCGACGATGGAGAAACAACGGACGACGCTCCCGAGTAAAGTGTTTCCCCGACGCGCGCTTTATGGTCAATGGCGGCGTGCCTTGGGGATTCTAGGAAATTGGCAGAAGCGACGATCATCACCGATCATAAATCGCGGGGCGAGCGCACGTCCGGCGGACCGCGCAATCTCGACTGGTCAGGGCGTGACAGGGGCGGTCGGCGCGGCGAAGGTCCGCTGGCGGTTTGAGTATCGGTATCACTGCAGTCGTGCTGGCGGGGGAGCGCCCCGGCGGTGATCCGCTGGCGGCAGCGTTGGGCGTTGCGGCAAAGGCGCTGATCTCGGTCGGCGGGGTACCGATGGTCGATCGCGTGGTCGCGGCGCTCGAGGGCTGCGACGCGATCGGGCAGATCATCGTCGTCGGCGGCGAAGTGCTGGTGGCCGGTCGCCGCGATGTCGAACCCGCTGGCCGAACGATTGCCGAAACGGTTCGAGGACTGGTCGAGCGAGGTCGGTTTCCATTGCTGATCACGACGGCGGACCACGCGTTGCTCGATGCTGATATGCTCGCGGGCTTCATAGCCGAAGCGGCGGGCCATGACCTTGCCGTTGCCGTCGTCGAGCGACGGGTTCTCCTCCGTGACTATCCGGCCAGCAAACGGACATGGCTGCCGTTCAGAGGTGGGGCTTATTCGGGCGCGAACCTGTTCTGGATCGGCAGCGCAAAGGTTGGTCCGGTGCTCGATGTGTGGGCAGCCGTCGAGCAGAAGCGCAAGCGGGGCCGCGCGCTTCTGTCGGCATTTGGACCGCAGGTATTGGTCGGGACCGCACTGCGCCTGCTGACGATACAGGGCGCGCTGAGCCGCGTTGGCCAAAGATTTGGACTTTCCGCAAAAGTGGTCGTCCTGCCACAGGCCGAGGCCTGCATCGACGTTGACAGCGTGGCCGATCATGCGCTGGTCGAGGCTATCGTGGCGGCGCGGACAAAGCCTTGAAAATCGGTTTCCTGTTCAATCATGACGCCGCGCATCAGGTGGCGCACAGTGTCGGCATCATGCGCGCCTATGCCGTGAAAAACCCGCACGATATCGTGGTCGCGCTGGTTTCACCTGCCCTGCGTGACACGGTGCGCGCACTGGCGAACGACGCGTCTGTGGAGTGGGTCGATTTCAGGCCCGGGCCGACGGCGCAAGCTTTGGCACCGGTCTTCGACCGCATCGCCCCCTTCTCCCGAAAGGCTGCACTCGCAGCGAATCTGGAAACGATTGCGGGTCTCGATGCACTGGTCGCGACTGAGCGGACTTCCCTTTGGGCGAGGCGGAAACTCGGAGCGCGGGCACCGGCGTTCATCTACATTCCGCATGGAGCGGGCGACCGGGGGGTGACCTATCATCCCGAACTTGCGCAATTCGACCTTCTGCTTGTGCCGGGCGAGAAATATGTGAACGAAGCGACTGCGCACCATCTGGTTCACGCCGGAAACGCCATCCGGATTATCGGCTATCCCAAGTTCGATATGGTGTCGCATGACAGCCCTCCGCGGCTTTTCAACAACGACAATCCGGTGTTTGTCTATAATCCGCACTTCGATCCGCATCTGTCGTCATGGTATGATTTCGGCCCAGAGCTGATCGACTGGTTCGCCGTGCATTCCGAATTCAACCTCGTCGTTGCACCGCACGTCATGCTTTTCCGGAAACGCTTTCATTGGTCGCTTGAGTATCGCACCGGCCGCTTTCGCCCCGATATTCCCGTGTCGGCAAAGGTCCCGAACATCCTGGTGGATATCGACAGCCCGCGCCTGTTCGATATGAGCTATATGCGCGCCGCCGACGTGTATATCGGCGACGCAAGCAGCCAGATTTACGAGTTCATGACCACCCCACGTCCCGCCTTCTTCCTCGACCCGCACGGAACTCCGCTACACCACTGGCTGGCGGGACCGATTGCAAAGTCGCTCGACGCGCTGACCGCGTTGCTGCCTGATTATCGCTCGGTGGTCGCACAATTCGCGTCGGCCCAGCGCGCGCTGATTGCGGAAACATTTGACCCGTCGCCGGTACTCGCCAGCCAACGCGGTGCCGATGCCATCGCCGGTTTCATGGCGGACCGCGCGTGCTGAAACAGGTCCTGCGCAACATGGGGCTCTTGCTCGGCGGCAAGGCCGTCGCCGGGTTGATCAGCCTGGTCTATCTGGTGATCGTCACCCGAACCCTCGGCCCGCACGACTATGGCGTGCTGGTGCTCGTCAACGGCTATGTCGTCGCGGTCGGCGGGGTTATCGCCTTTTCCGGCTGGCATACCGTCGTTCGCTATGGCGCGCAGGCGCTTGCCGATGGTGACACCGCACGGCTGACCCGTCTGGTGCGGTTCATGGCATTGGTCGAAGTCATATGCGCGGTGCTGGCCATGGCGGTTTCGGTCGCGGGCGTTCCCTATGCGGCTGCGCGGTTCGGCTGGCCGCCCGAAGTCGTGCCCGTAGCCCGCTGGTATGCGCTGGCGGTCCTTTCGAACGTCGTCACCACTCCCTACGGCATCCTGCAATTGGCAGGGCGTTTCGACAAGCTCGGTCTGCAATCGACGCTATCGCCGATGATCCGGCTGTTCGGTACGCTGATCGTGTGGCTGTCGGGCGGCGGATTGACCGGGTTCCTGATCGTCTGGCTGGCGGGGTCGATCGGCGAAGGGGTGTTCGTCTGGCTGCTTGCCATGCCCATTTTCAGGCAGATGCGCGGCGACGTTGATGTCGGAGGAGGCACCGGCGTCAGGCATGAAAATTCGGGCATCGTCCGGTTCCTGGTGACCACCAACGCCGATCTGACGTTGCGCGACCTTGCGCCGAAACTGGTGCCACTGGTCGTCGGTGCGTTGCTCGGACCTGCAGCAGCAGGAATATATTCGCTTGCCCAGCGCGCATCGGTTGTCCTTCAGCAACCGGCAACCCAACTCGCGCAGGCCGCTTTTCCGATCATCGCTCGGCTGATCGCTGCCGGTGACAGGGCGGCGGCGGCACGACTGACATGGCGAACGTCGGGACTTGCGCTTGCGGCAGGAACGCCCTTCGTGCTGCTCTTTGCATTTTTCTCGAAGCAAATTCTTGAGCTGCTTGGCGGCAAGGGATTTGAGTCCGGCGCGCTTCTGCTGGTCCTGCTCACCATGGGTCGTTGCGCGCAACTTGGCTCGGTGCCGTTCTCGTCGGCGCTGATCGCGCTCGGTCGGACCGGCCAGTCGATTACCGTCAATATTATCGCAAATATCGGCCTGTTGCCTCTACTTGTTCTACTTTTGCTACATTACAATATAGATGGAGCAGGTTGGCATGGACTCGCCTTGGGGTTCACGATGCTGATTGTGCTTGCGCTGGTGTTCCGGGCTGGCAAAGACGAACCGCAACCGGTAACGGAAACTGAAATCGTCGCCGCTTCCAACGCGACAGGGATATCTTGATGGCTGAATTTGCGCTCCCAAAGAACAGTAAGATCAAAGGCAAGGGCAAGGCGCATAAGGCCGCCGCCGGTGCCAAAAACATCAAGAATTTCAAGATCTACCGCTACGATCCCGATAGCGGCGAAAACCCGCGCTATGACAATTTCGAGGTCGATCTCGACACGTGCGGGCCGATGGTCCTCGACGCTCTGATCAAGATGAAGGGTGAGCAGGACTCTTCGCTGACCTTCCGCCGGTCGTGCCGCGAGGGGATTTGCGGATCATGCTCGATGAACATCGACGGCACCAACACGCTCGCCTGCACAAAGGCCATCGAGGATGTGAAGGGCGACGTGCGGATCACGCCATTGCCGCACATGGATGTCATCAAGGATCTGGTCCCCGATTTCACGCATTTCTATGCGCAATATTCGTCGATTGAGCCTTGGTTGAAGACCAAGACGCCGACCCCTTCGGGTGTCGAGCGGCTGCAGACGCCCGACGACCGGTCGAAACTCGATGGACTGTACGAGTGCATCCTGTGCGCCTGTTGTTCGACGGCGTGCCCGAGCTATTGGTGGAACAGCGACAAGTTCCTCGGCCCAGCGATCCTGCTACAGGCGTATCGCTGGCTGGCCGACAGCCGTGACGAAATGACCGGTGAGCGGCTGGACGAGTTGGAGGATCCCTTCCGCCTGTATCGTTGCCACACGATCATGAACTGCGCGAATGTCTGTCCGAAGGGGCTGAACCCGGCCAAGGCGATTTCAGAGATCAAGAAGCTGGTGGTCGAGCGCGCAGTTTGAGTTCCTCGAATTCGGAGGCGATGGCGCCGATTGGTTTCGTTAACGTCGAATCCGCCGATCATCCGGGTTGGATGACGTGGAATTTGTCCGATAGCACGCGATTCAATGCGGTGCTCGGTGCGATGCTCGTGCGGCGTGACGGTGACGTTGCGCGGATTCGAATATTTCCCGAGCATGTGCATACGAATATGAACAATAATGTTCATGGCGGCGTGTCGCTGACCCTTGCGGATATCTCGCTGTTCGCGGGCGCGCGGATGCTGGGCATGGCGACGGCGGACAATGCCGTGACGCTGGATCTGTCGATGCAGTTTCTGGGCGCGGGCGTGGCGGGGATCCCGCTGGATGCCGAGGTTGAGCTATTGCGTGAGACCGGGCGGCTGGTGTTCTTGCGCGGGATACTTTCGCAGGAACAGGGGCGGATTGCGGCGTTTTCCGGAACCTTGAGAAAAGCCACCATCAGATGAACGTCGCCGATCGCTATGCCGCGCTGGTCGCGGCGGGCGAACTTCGTGCCGACCCGACGCAGGCGGAGGCCGCACAGCGGTTGCACCGATTGCAGGCGGAACTGGAAGCAGTGGCTCCACGCGGGAGCATCTTGTGGCGGTTGGGCAAATCAAAACCTCCTCCGCCACGGGGCATCTATCTGTGGGGCGGGGTGGGTCGCGGCAAATCGATGCTGATGGACTTGTTCTACGATTCGCTGAAGATCAACCGCAAGCGCCGCGTTCATTTCCACGAATTCATGATCGAGGTTCACGCGCGGCTTCGTGTCGAGCGCGAGAAGGAGGCTGGCGACCCAATCGCGCCGGTGGTCGCGGCTCTTGCCAACGAAGCGCGGTGTCTTGCCTTCGACGAAATGGTCGTCAATAATTCGGCGGATGCAATGATCATGTCGCGGCTCTTTACCGGACTGATCGAGACCGGCGTGACGATCGTGACGACGTCGAACCGCGCGCCATCCGAACTTTACAAGGATGGCCTGAACCGCGAGCACTTCCTCCCGTTCATTGCGCTTATCGAACAGCGGCTGGACGTGCTGCCGCTGAACGGGCTGGTCGATTATCGAATGGAGCGACTGGCGGGCGTGAAGACGTGGCACGTGCCCAATGGCCCCGAAGCAACCGCGGCGGTGCGGCAGGCATTTTTCCAACTCACCGATTTCGCTCCCGAAGACGCGCTGCATGTGCCGAGCGCCGAACTTGAACTCGGTGGCGGTCGAACGTTGCATGTTCCCAAAAGCCTGAAAGGCGTCGCGGTGTTTTCGTTCAAGCGCCTCTGCCGGGAAGCGCGCGGCGCGTCCGACTATCTGGCGATAGCACGGAAATACCATAGCGTGATCGTCGTCGGCATCCCGAAGCTCGGTCCTGAAAACCGCAACGAGGCAGCGCGTTTCGTCACGCTGATCGATTCGCTATACGAGCATAAGGTAAAGCTGATCGCGACTGCCGATGCGACACCCGACGCGCTCTACGAAACAGGCGATGGCCGGTTCGAGTTCGAGCGCACCGTCAGCCGGTTAATGGAAATGCAGTCGGTGGACTATCTGGCCGAGGGGCACGGTTGAATACCGCCCGTGCGGCATAGGCGCGAACAGGCGGCTCAATGAACAGCGCGATCATCATGGCCAATCCCAATGCTGCGCACGTCGTCAGTATGATTGCCGCGGGACCGCCGAACCCCAATGTCAGCAGCCCCCCGATCATCACTGACCCAGCAGTGCGGTGAATCAGATAGAGCGGGTAGGTCGTCTTGCCGAGAAGGATGATGGTGCTTCTCGTTCGGGAGCCAGATAACATCGTTTGCAGTCGCGGAGCGATGACGATCACGAAGACGGCGATCAGGAAGACGAAAATCTGGGGAGACGAGAGGCTCGCCAGATCGAGCGGCGAGTCATATTGGTGCGCGCGTATCTCCATCACGGAGGTGAGCGCGAATATGGTACAACATACCAAGCGCCGCAGCGACCAGCCGTAAGCGTGAGCCATCCTTATCGTCATGCCCAGTGCAAAAAGGCAGCCATGTTTCACGAGCAGCAATTGCCAGAAGCGGTCGGGCGTGGAAGGTGCCAGCCTCCAATGAACACAGATGGCGAAACCAACGCTGAGAAAACCAATGATAAAGGCAAGCCGATTGAGGCGGCGCGTCTTATCTGTTCCGCGAAGCTGCGTCGCAACTATGAGATAGAACGTAATCTCGATCCCGATCGTCCAATATGACGGGTCAACCGCTTCCCCGAGCGGCCATAAAGTAATCGTGTTCAGCCATTCCAGAATCAGGATAGGTGGGTTCCAGTCCGTCGCCCACAGCAGCAGTAGCAGCGTAAATGTTCCACAGATCCAGGCTGCGGGCATGAGTCGTAAAAAACGCCGTCGTAAAAAGTCGATCGCGTCCGACTGCTCTGCGGAGATTGCGATCACGTAGCCCGAGATCACGAAAAATATTTCAACACCGACCCAGCCGAAATTTGTCCACGAAGCCAGAGAGACCGGCAATTGCGTTTGATCGAGTACACCGATCAGTCGTTCGTCGATCGGATGAATGGCAAGGGTGCAGTAATGACAGGCGAGTACGAACAGGGCCGCGACGAAACGCAGGATGTCGATCGCGAGAATCTGTACGGGGGGCTGTGGTCGGATATTTGTCGGCACATCTGACCGGATAAACATAGATGGTTAATATTACGACAATGAGACGGGCAAGGGTTCAAAGCTATTGAGAACTATTATCAAAGATAATTGGGCGGGGCTGAAATGCACGGTTGCGGAGGCGTTCCAAGGCTCGTAACTGCGACCCCAAATTCCGAAGACCCAACAGGGAAGGCTTACCCCAAGATGGCACGCAAGAAAATCGCACTGATCGGTGCGGGAAACATCGGCGGCACGCTCGCGCATCTCGCGGCGTCGAAGGAACTCGGTGACGTCGTATTGTTCGACGTTGTAGAAGGCGTGCCGCAGGGCAAGGCTCTCGATCTGGCGCAGTGCGCTCCGGTCGAAGGGTTCGATGTCAACCTGAAGGGCACCAACGATTACGCCGACATCAAGGATGCGGACGTCATCATCGTCACCGCAGGGATCGCGCGCAAGCCCGGCATGAGCCGCGACGATCTGCTCGGCATCAACCTGAAAGTCATGAAGGCCGTCGGCGAGGGCATCGCTGCCAACGCACCGAACGCTTTCGTGATCTGCATCACCAATCCGCTTGACGCGATGGTCTGGGCGTTGCGCGAGTTTTCGCAGCTGCCGCACCACATGGTCGTCGGCATGGCTGGCGTGCTCGATTCGGCACGCTTCCGTCATTTCCTCGCCGACGAATTCAAGGTCAGCGTCCAGGACGTTACCGCGTTCGTGCTCGGCGGACATGGCGACACGATGGTCCCGGTCGTCGAGTATTCCACGGTTGCGGGCATCCCCATCCCCGATCTCATCGAAATGGGTTGGTCCACCAAGGAGCGCATCGACGCGATCGTCGCACGCACCCGCGCTGGCGGCGGCGAGATCGTAGCTTTGCTGAAGACCGGTTCGGCTTTTTATGCACCGGCAACGAGCGGCATCGAGATGGCTGAGGCGTATCTCAAGGACAAGAAGCGCGTCTTGCCTGCTGCCGTGTATCTTTCGGGCCAGTACGGCGTCGATGGCCTGTATGTCGGCGTGCCCGTCGTCATCGGTGCCGGTGGCGTCGAGAAGATCGTCGAGATCAAGCTGAACGACGAGGCTCAGGCCAATTTCACCGTGTCGGTCGATGCGGTCAAGGAACTGTTGGTTGCCTGCAAGGCGATCGACGGTTCGCTTAACTAAAGGACTGATATGAGCATTCTGATCGACAGCAATACCAAGGTCATCACGCAGGGCATGACGGGTAACACCGGCACGTTCCACACCGAACAGGCTTTGGCTTACGGGTCGAAGATGGTCGGCGGCGTGACGCCGGGCAAGGGCGGCACGACGCATATCGGCCTGCCGAACTTCAACACGGTGCATGAAGCGGTTGCGGCGACGGGTGCCACGGCATCGGTCGTGTACGTTCCGCCTCCGTTCGCTGCGGATTCGATCCTGGAGGCCATCGACGCAGAAGTGCCGCTGATCGTCTGCATCACGGAGGGCATTCCGGTGCTCGACATGGTCAAGGTGAAGCGCGCGTTGTCGGGTTCGAAGTCGCGGCTGATCGGGCCGAACTGCCCCGGTGTCCTGACCCCGAACCAGTGCAAGATCGGCATCATGCCCGGTTCGATCTTTTCCGCAGGTTCGGTAGGTGTTGTAAGCCGTTCTGGCACGCTTACTTATGAAGCTGTGTTCCAGACGACGAACGAAGGCCTTGGCCAGACGACCGCTGTCGGTATCGGTGGTGATCCGGTCAACGGCACGAACTTCATCGACATGCTCGAGCTGTTCCTCGCCGACGAAGCGACTCAGTCGATCATCATGATCGGCGAAATCGGCGGTTCGGCCGAAGAAGACGCAGCGCAGTTCCTGATCGACGAGGCCAAGCGCGGTCGTAAAAAACCGATGGTCGGATTTATCGCGGGGCTGACCGCACCACCGGGACGCCGGATGGGCCATGCCGGTGCAATCGTGTCGGGCGGCAAGGGCGGTGCCGAAGACAAGATCGCCGCGATGGAAGCGGCAGGCATCCGTGTTTCGCCGTCGCCGTCGGAACTGGGTGTTACGCTGAAGGCGTTGTTGAACGCCTGATCGGGCGATTCGAGGAAGTAGTTATGGGTATCGAGAACGACGCGTTCACTGCCGAGCATGAAGCCGGTCCAAGTTGGGCGCGTCCCAACTGGCCGCCGGTTGAAAGCGACGACCTGACGGCGGCGCTCGACCCGACGCAGATGGCGGTGACGGTCAAGGCTGCTGCAAAGAAGGCTGGCACCCCGCTTGGCGAGGCCGAGGTGGCGAAGGCCGCCTCGGACGCAATCAAGGCGATGCTGATGATCCGGACGTTCCGGGTTCGCGGGCATCTTGCCGCAAACCTCGACCCGCTGGGCCTCGCGCCGCGTCCGGTTCGCGACGATCTCAACCCCGCTTACCACGGCTTTGCGCCCGAAGACCTCGACCGGCCGATCTGGCTGGGCGGTGTGCTTGGCCTTCAAAAGGCGACGCCAAACGAGATACTTGCAATCCTGCGCGCGAATTACTGCGGCAAGGTCGGCCTTGAGTATATGCACATCACTGATGTGGAGGAACGCCACTTTCTCCAGGATCGGATGGAGGGCAAGGACAAGGCGATTACCTTCAGCCCCGAGGGCAAGATCGCGATCCTGTCGAAGGTGATCGAGGCCGAACAGTGGGAAAAGTTTCTCGGCAAGAAATATGTCGGCACCAAGCGTTTTGGGCTCGACGGCGGAGAAGCGATGATCCCCGCGCTGGAAAGCGTGATTAAATACGGCGGCCAGTTCGGCGTTCGTGAGATCGTGATCGGCATGGCGCATCGCGGTCGTTTGAACGTCCTGTCGAACGTCATGGGCAAGCCGTACAAAGTCATCTTCCACGAGTTTTCGGGCGGTTCGGCCAACCCCGACGACGTCGGTGGTTCGGGCGATGTAAAATACCATCTCGGCACCAGCACCGACCGCGAATTCGACGGTATCAAGGTTCATATGAGCCTTGTCCCGAACCCCTCACATCTGGAAGCCGCTGATCCCGTCGTGCTGGGCAAGACCCGCGCGATCCAGACCGACCGTGACGATCTGGACGAGCATATCCAGGTGTTGCCGGTTCTGCTGCACGGCGATGCGGCATTTGCCGGGCAGGGCGTGATCTGGGAATGCCTCGGCTTTTCGGGTGTGCGCGGCTATAACACCGGCGGCTGCGTCCACTTTATCATCAACAATCAGATCGGCTTTACGACCAGCCCGCAGTTTGCGCGGTCATCACCATATCCATCGGACGTCGCCAAGGGTGTCCAGGCACCGATCTTTCACGTCAACGGCGACGATCCGGAAGCAGTCACCTTTGCCTGCAAGATGGCGATCGAGTTCCGCCAGCGCTTCCACCGCGACATCGTCATCGACATGTGGTGCTATCGCCGCTTCGGTCACAATGAGGGCGACGAGCCGGGCTTCACCCAGCCATTGATGTACAAGACGATCAAGACGCATCCCCCGGTCAGCGAAGTTTTTGGCGCGCGACTGTTGGAAGAAGGCGTGATCGACAAGGACTGGATGGGCAACCATATCGACCGCTTCACGGCGATGCTCGAGGGTCAGTTTGCGGGGGCCGCGGACTATAAGGCCAACCAGGCCGACTGGTTCGGCGGGCGTTGGGCGGGACTGCACAAGCCGACCGATTCGGAAACCGCGCGGCGTAATGTCGAGACGGGAATCGAGAAAAAGCTGTTCGATGGACTGGGTCGCACGCTGACTACGGTTCCCGAAACGCTGACGATCCATCCTACGCTGAACCGTATCCTGGATGCCAAGCGCGCAATGTTCACTAGCGGCGCAGGGTTTGACTGGGCGACGGGCGAGGCTCTGGCGTTCGGGTCGATCCTTTCGGAGGGCTATGGCGTCCGTTTGTCCGGTCAGGATTCGGGACGCGGGACGTTCAGCCAGCGTCACTCGGTGTGGGTCGATCAGACGGACGAGCATAAATATGTGCCGCTGTGGAATGTCCCTCACGGTCGTTTCGAAGTGCTCGATTCGACGCTGAGCGAGTTCGGCGTACTCGGGTTCGAATATGGCTATGCCAGTGCCGATCCCAAGACGCTTGTCCTGTGGGAAGCGCAGTTCGGCGATTTCGCCAACGGCGCGCAGGTCATCATCGACCAGTTCATCGCGAGCGGCGAGGCCAAATGGCTTCGTGCGAACGGTCTGGTCATGCTGTTGCCGCATGGTTTCGAGGGGCAGGGACCGGAGCATAGTTCGGCGCGTCTCGAACGATATCTCCAGCTTTGTGCCGACGATAATATCCAGGTCGCGAACTGCACGACCCCGGCGAATTACTTTCATATCCTGCGTCGCCAGATGCACCGGCCTTTCCGCAAGCCGCTGATCATCATGACGCCGAAGTCGCTGCTCCGTCACAAGAGCGCGGTGTCCAGGGCGGAGGATTTCCTTGGCACCAGCCATTTCATGCGGATCCTGTCCGATCCGAAGGCGCCCGCCGATACTGACGTGAAACGCGTCGTCCTGTGCACTGGAAAGGTCGCTTACGACCTGTTCGACGCGCGCGATGCGGCGGGCGATTTGAACACAGCGATCATCCGGATCGAACAAATCTATCCGTTCCCAGGCGAGGCGCTGGCCATTCGCTTGAAGCGGATGACCAACCTCGAAGACGTAGCCTGGGCGCAGGAAGAGCCGAAGAACAACGGCGCGTGGTCCTTTGTCGAACCTTATATCGAGGAATCACTCGCGTTGGCAGGTGTCCGCATGGGGCGTCCGCGTTATGCGGGGCGCAAGTCTTCGGCTTCGCCTGCAACCGGCCTCGCCAAGCGTCATGTGGCAGAGCAGGCGGCACTCGTCGCCGATGCGCTCGGCCATAGTGTTCGCGATGAAATTCGACGTCAGCGGAAAGGCTGAAAATGTCCACCGAAGTTACTGTCCCCGTCCTCGGGGAAACGATCACCGAAGCGACATTGGGTGAATGGCTGAAAAAGCCGGGCGACGCGGTGAAGGCCGATGAGCCGATTGCCAGCCTTGAAACCGACAAGGTTTCGGTCGAGGTGCCGGCGCCCGTCGCTGGCATCATGGGCCAGCAGGTCGTCAAGGTCGGTGATACCGTGAACGTGGGGGCGGTGATTGCATCGATCGAGGCGGGCGGTGCTGCGGGCGCTGCGGCTGCCCCTGCTCCTGCAGCAACGGCCCCTGCTTCGACGGCCGGGCAACAGGCTCCAGCGACTCCGACCGGCGAACGTACCGGCGATGGATTGTCGCCAACGCTGTCGCCTTCGGTGCGGCGTCTGGTCCTCGAAAAGGGTGTCGATCCTTCGACGATCAAGGGGTCGGGCAAGGACGGTCGTTTGACGCGTGACGATGTTCTCGGCGCTCCTGCGGCTCCGGTTAAGTCTGATGCGGCACCTGCTGCCCCTGCGGCCGCTCCGGTTGCAGTCGCTGGCGAACGTGGCGAAGAGCGTGTCCGGATGACGCGCCTGCGCACGACCGTAGCGCGGCGTTTGAAGGAAGCGCAGAACACTGCGGCTTTGCTGACAACGTTCAACGATGTCGATATGACGGAAGTCATCGCAGCGCGGACGAAGTATAAGGATTTGTTCGAAAAGAAGCATGGCGTTCGTCTCGGCTTCATGGGCTTTTTCGTGAAGGCAGCCTGTCAGGCATTGCGCGACATTCCCAACGTCAACGCGCAGATCGATGGCGATGAGATCGTCTATCACGATTACGCCGACATCTCGGTCGCGGTAAGCGCGCCGAACGGTCTGGTCGTCCCCGTCATCCGCGATGCACAGAGCCTTTCGGTCGCGCAAATCGAAAAGACCATCGGTGATTTCGGAGCGCGGGCCAAGGCGGGCACGCTGACGATGAACGACATGAAGGGTGGCACGTTCACGATTTCAAACGGAGGTGTGTTCGGTTCCCTGATGTCGACGCCGATCATCAACCCTCCGCAATCGGCGGTTCTGGGCCTTCACCGGATCGAGGATCGCGCTGTCGTCCGTGACGGCCAGGTCGTGGTGCGTCCGATGATGTACCTGGCGCTGAGCTATGATCATCGGTTGATCGACGGACGCGAGGCCGTGACGTTCCTCGTCGCGCTGAAGAATGCGATCGAGGATCCGACTCGGTTGCTGATCGACCTTTAAGGAGCCGGAAATGGCTGACTATGATTATGATGTCCTCGTTATCGGTTCGGGTCCGGGTGGCTATGTCGCCGCGATCCGTGCGGCGCAGCTTGGGCTGAAGACCGCCTGTGTCGAGGGTCGTGAGACGCTGGGCGGGACCTGCCTGAACGTCGGTTGCATCCCGTCGAAGGCGTTGCTTCATTCGTCGGAAATTTTCGAGGAAGCGCATTCGGGGGCGCTGGCGAAGTTCGGCATCAACATTACCGGGGCAACTCTCGACCTGAACCAGATGCACGCGGAAAAGGCGCTCGCGGTCAAGGAACTGACCGGCGGCATCGCGTTTCTGTTCAAGAAGAACAAGGTGGAGTGGCTGAAGGGCTATGCAGCTTTCACCGGGACCGATACCGTTGAAGTTGCCGGGCAGAGCTATCGCGCGAAGAACATCATCATCGCGACCGGGTCTTCGGTAACACCGTTGCCGGGCGTGACGGTCGATCAGGATATCATCGTGGACTCGACCGGCGCGCTGGCGCTGGCGAAGGTTCCGGAGCATCTGGTCGTCATTGGTGGCGGCGTGATCGGGCTGGAACTGGGATCGGTATGGCGTCGTCTCGGCGCACAGGTTACGGTCGTCGAGTTTGTCGACCAAATTCTACCGGGCTTTGATGGCGAGGTCCGCAAGGAATCGGCCAAGCTGTTCAAGAAGCAGGGCTTCGATATCCGTATTTCGACCAAGGTGACCGGGGTTTCGGTAGCCGACGGTAAGGCGACCGTGACTGTCGAGCCTGCCGCTGGCGGGCCCTCGGAAACGATCGTTGCCGACGCGGTGCTGGTGTCGATAGGGCGTCGTCCGAACACCGATGGGCTTGGACTAGATAAGGCCGGGCTGGCTGTGAACGCGCGAGGGCAGATCGAGACCGGCCATCGGTTCGAGACTTCGGTCCCCGGTATCTGGGCGATCGGTGACGTAATTCCCGGACCCATGCTCGCCCACAAGGCCGAGGACGAGGGCATCGCTTGTGCCGAGAATATCGCGGGACTGACCGGCATCGTGAACCATGACGTGATCCCGAGCGTGGTCTACACCATGCCCGAGATCGCAGGCGTCGGGCTGACCGAGGAAGCGGCGAAAGAGCGCGGCGAGGTCAAGGTCGGCAAGTTCCCGATGATGGCGAACAGCCGCGCAAAGACCAACCGCGACACCGATGGCTTTGTGAAGGTCATTGCCGACGCCAAGACCGACCGGGTTCTCGGCGTGTGGATCGTTGCCAGCCTTGCGGGCACGATGATCGCCGAGGCCGTTCTGGGCATGGAGTTCGGCGCGACGTCGGAGGATATCGCCTACACCTGTCACGCGCACCCGACGCATGCCGAGGCGCTGAAGGAAGCCGCTATGGCCGTCCAGGGCAAACCGATCCATATGTAGGCGATGCCAAGTTCGATCCCCAGCCTGATCACGGCCGAATTAGCGCCGTTGATCGAATGGCTGGATCTATTGGGGATCGGGGTATTTGCGGCATCGGGCGCGCTGGCGGCGGCGCGGGCGCGGCAGACGCTGGTGACGTTTGCCTTCTTTGCTTTGGTGACCGGCGTCGGTGGCGGTACGGTGCGCGACCTGTTGATCGGCGCGCCAGTGTTCTGGGTTAAGGACTGGCGCTTTCCAGCCGTTTGCATGGGTGCGGCACTGCTGATCTGGATCACGCCCCAGCGTTTGTGGAAGGGCCGCGCGCTCGACTGGTTCGATGCCGTCGGCATGGCGGTTTATGCAGTGTTCGGCGCGGCCAAGGCTTTGGGGCTGGGCATTCCGGCGGTTCCAGCGATCATGATGGGGATCATCACCGCCTGTGTCGGCGGCATCATCCGCGACGTGTTGGCAGGCGAACCTTCAATCCTGCTGCGGCCCGAACTCTATGTGACGGCGGCGACGTTGGCGGCAGGACTGTTTGTCGGGTTGGTGCTGCTCGGGGCGCCGTTGTTTATCGCGGCGACGATCGGGGCGCTGGCGGGGTTTATCCTTCGCGCGTTGGCCATTGCGCGCGGATTGTCGATTCCCGCTTATCGAGGTTAAGTCCTATATCTTTCCGTGCTGGCAGGCGGGTTAAGCGCGGACCACTCCAACCGAGCCAAACGACACGACTTCGTCCGGCGGCGTGTTGGGCTCGGTCAGCGACCTTTGCCACAAGCCGACATCGATCCACTGGCCGTTCTTGAAGGTGATCTCGCGGTACACGCCAGCGCGACGGAAACCGATCGCTTCGTGCAACTGGATCAACTTGTCGTTCGGCATCGTCAGCGTGCTGACCGCCTGCGTGAAATTCTGCTGGGTCAGGGTGGCGAGAAGCGCATGGTAAAGCGTGCGGCGCAGGCCCTGCCCCTCGATCTCGCCGCTGACGTAGCAGGCGGTTTCGACGGCGAAACGATAGGCGGGGCCGGGACGAAAGGCTTTGGCAAAAGCGTAGCCGAGGACCAGTTCGCTTTCCTCATCCACGCCGACAATCCACGGATAAACGTCACCCGCTTCGGCGATCCGGTCGCGCATTTCATCCTGTTTTGGAAGTTTGGATTCGAATGAGACGGCGTTGGTGACAACATAGGGAGCATAGATCGCCAATATGGCAGCGGCGTCGTCCGGCGTGGCGGCGCGAAGAGTGATCATGTCGTTATCCAGGTCATGAAAAGGTCGATGAGGCGGGGTTGTCTGGTGGGCGCGGAGACAACCGGACATTCGAGGCACCGTGCCTGGATAGTCGCGCCGGTTGCCAGTGCACGCGCGTCGCCGATCGAGTCGGTCAAAGCCGCCAGACGCTTGCGTGCCATCGTGGACAGCAGGTCGTTCGCCTGACTGGAATCGTCATCACCATCATTATAACCATAGTAAGCCTGCGTCAGCGTCTCGGTCAGGGTCAGCGGCTTTTCGAGCCAGACAGCATGAGCCACCTTCGGGTCCAGCTTGGCCCGACGCGCCGCCTCTGCGATCGCATCGTCGAGACCACCGAAGGCATCGACCAGATTGATCTGGCGCGCGGTGCCACCGTCCCAGACCCGGCCCTGCGCGATTTCGTTGACACGGGTCGGGGGCAGGTGCCGGGCTGCGCTGACCAGCGCGATGAACCGTCCGTAAGTACTCTCGATACTGCGCTGGATGATCGTATCGAACGCCGGATTGGTGCCGCCGAGAATATCGGGCTGGCCAGTCAGAGGTGTCGTCTTTGCACCGTCCGTGGTAAGGCCGACCTTGGATAATACACCTTCGAACGTCGGTATAATGCCGAAGACCCCGATCGATCCGGTGATCGTCATTGGTTTGGCAAACACCTTGTCGGCGATGGTTGTCACCCAATATCCGCCCGATGCCGCAACATTGCCCATCGACGCGACGATCGGGATGCCGCGTTCCCTGGCCGGGATCAATGCGGCACGGATGCGATCCGACGCGAGCGCCGAACCGCCGGGCGAGTCGACCCGCAACACGATCGCTTTATATTTGCCGGTGGCGAGCGCCCGCGTGACGAGCTTTGCGATGGTCTCTCCGCCAGCGCTCCCGGCGCCCGCTTCACCATCCACGATATTGCCCGCGACGGTGACGATCGCGATGGTGCCGTCGCCGCTCTTGACCGGGTGCGCGGCGCTCCATGCCGCGAGATCGACGCGCGCGAAGTCTATGTTCTTTTTGCCGGGGCCGACAAGGGCGGTCACGGCGCGGGTGAAACTGGCCCGGTCACCGAGTTTATCGACGATGCCCGCACTCAATGCCGACTGGGCAAGGTCGCCGCTGGTTGTCGCGGCAACCGGATCGGCGACATAGGCGGCGATCTTCGCCTGTGGGCGGGCGTGCAGGACATTGGCCTGCCAACCCTGCCACAGTGTGGCGAGCAGGGCTTCATTCTCCGCCTTGGCCTCCGGCGACTGGTCGGTGCGCGTATAGGGTTCGACGAACGACTTATATTTGCCAACGCGATAGACATGGGCATTGACGCCCAACTTGTCGATCAGCCCCTTATAGTAAAGCCGTGACCCGCCTGGACCTGCGAACAGCGCCAATCCCATCGGGTCGAGCCAGATTTGCGACGCATGTGCCGCCAAGAGATAGCTGCTGTCCTCATAACCGGTTGCAAACGCCAGCACGGGCTTTTTCGCCCCCCGAACCCGGTCCAGAGCTTCGCCGACATCGGTCAGTGCAACTTGTCCGCCGCCAGTAAACCCGTCGAGATCGAGGACCACCGCCTTGATCCGGTCGTCCGTGGCGGCTGCGTTGATCGCGTTGACGAGCGTACGCAGGCGGAACTGGCGCGGTCCGGCTCCCCCACCGACGATGTTCGATGCTCCGGCGTTTGCTGGTTGCTCGACGATGCTGCCCCGAAGCTGGAGCAACAAGGCCCCGCTGCCGACGGCTGCGGCATTGGGACGCGCCGACAGCGCGGCATAGATCAGCCCGAAAAAGAGCAGCATGAACAAAAGGACGAGCGCATCTTTCACGCCCACCAGCAATTTCCACGCACCGCCAACCAAGTTCATTCAAATATGCTCTCGCCGTTCTCGAGTGCGCTAGCCTCTGGTCCCGACCCTGTAAATGCGAGAACTGCCCGCTCCCACACACTGGCCGTCACCCTGAACTTGTTCAGGGTCCATCGGTCGGCCTGCAGGATCGGTTCCGACGAGGGCATAAATCCTGAAACGAGTTCAGGATGACGTGGGGGCGTCCGGGCAACGTAAAACTCGCAACCGAGATATCGCCCCTTGAACATCCTGCATGTCCGTCTCATATGCGTCCTGCTGGCACTCGACTCCGTTGAGTGCTAACGCAAAGGTTCACGCTCCTTTTGGGGCCAAGCAACAAGGGTGACATCCATGAACTTTCGACCCCTGCACGATCGCGTGCTCGTTCGCCGCATCGAAGCCGAAGCAAAGACTGCTGGCGGAATCATCATTCCAGAGACAGCCAAGGAAAAGCCACAGGAAGGCGAAGTCGTTTCCGCTGGTTCGGGCGTGCGCGCTGAAGACGGTACGATCACGCCACTCGACGTGAAAGCCGGCGACAAGATCCTGTTCGGCAAATGGTCGGGCACAGAGGTCAAGCTGAACGGCGAAGACCTGCTCATCATGAAAGAAAGCGACATTCTCGGGATCGTTGGCTGAACGCCACTGA
>JAQGKX010000108.1 GCA_028289885.1 Sphingomonadales bacterium | reverse complement strand
GCCCCGCCGAAGCCCGCGAAAAACTGAGCGCGCGCGAATGGCCGATCGGTGAGATCATGCCGTACATCGCCATTGTCGAGGCGATCGAACCGCAGGCCGACAGCGCCACCTACAAGCTGTCCGACATTCAGGTCCGCGCGATCCTCGAATTGCGTCTGGTCCGTTTGACCGCACTTGGTCGCGACGAAATCGGTGAGGAACTCAAGGGCCTCGCCATCGTCATCGGCGAGTTGCTCGAAATTCTCGGCAACCGCGTGCGCCTGTACGAAGTCATGCGCGAAGAACTGATCGCCATCCGCGACGAGTTCGCTACGCCACGCCGCTCCGAGATCACTGCCGCCTTCGACGGTATCGAGGATGAGGCGCTGATCGAGCGCGTCGACATGGTCGTCACCGTAACGCTCGACGGCTATATCAAGCGCACCCCGCTCGAAACCTTCCGTGCGCAGGCGCGGGGCGGCAAGGGTCGCTCGGGCATGAACACCAAGGATGAGGACGCAATCACGAACCTGTTCGTGACCAGCACCCACACGCCGGTCCTGTTCTTCTCGACCCTCGGCAAAGTTTACCGGATGAAAGTCTATAAACTTCCCGAAGGTGGCCCCGCCACGCGCGGACGTCCGATGATCAACATGCTGCCGTTGCAGACCGGCGAGACCATCTCGACCGTGCTGCCCTTGCCCGAGGACGAGGATAGCTGGGGTGCACTGCACGTCATGTTCGCGACCGCCAAGGGTCTGGTCCGCCGCAACTCGATGGATGCGTTTGCCAATGTTCCGACCGCAGGCAAGATCGCCATGCGTTTCGAGGACGAAAGCGCCGACCGTTTGATCGGCGTCGCGTTGCTGACCGAAGCCGATGATGTCCTGCTCGCCACACGCGGCGGCAAGGCGATCCGCTTCGAAGGCACCGACGTCCGCGAATTCCAGAGCCGCACGGCAACCGGCGTTCGGGGTGTTTCGTTGAAGAACAACGACGAGGTCATCTCCCTGTCGATCCTGCATCGTTCGGGAGCCAGTTCCGAGGACCGCGAAGCCTATCTCCGCGCCGCTCCGTGGAAGGAAAACAACAACGAAGCGACGCTTTCCGCTGAGATCGTTGCTCAAATGGCCGGGAACGAGCAGTTCATCCTGACCGTCTGCGCCAATGGTTACGGCAAGCGTTCGTCCGCCTATGAATACCGCCGCACCAATCGCGGTGGTCAGGGCATCGGAAACATCGACAACATCGCCCGCAACGGCCCTGTCGTCGCCAGCTTCCCGGCGTCGGACGGCCAGCAACTGATCCTCGTCACCGATCAGGCGAAACTCATCCGCCTCACGGTGGGCGACCTCCGCGTGATTGGGCGCAACTCGGCTGGCGTGAAACTGTTCGACGTCGGCAAGGGCGAACACGTCGTCGGTGCCGCGCGGATCGAGGAAACCGTCGAGGAAGCCGAAGCCGTGCTCGTCGAACTGACCCCTGAACTTGCCCCCGATGACGGTGCGACGATCGGCGAAGATGTTGCTGACGGCGGCGTGTCTGATCAAGATGGCGGCGGGGACGACACGCAGACCGACGAATGATCGCCTTCAAAATACTGACCGCCGACCAGTGGCAGCAATTCCAGACCGACGGCGCGTTCGCAGGAGCGCCCGTCGATCTTGCCGACGGCTATATCCATATGTCGACAGCGGATCAGCTGGACGAGACGCTGTCGAAGCATTTCGCGGGGCAAACCGGGTTGGTGATCGCCAGCATCGATCTCGACGTGCTTGGCGACGCGCTGAAATGGGAACCCTCCCGAGGCGGCGCGCTATTTCCACATTATTACGGCAAACTGCCTCTTAGTGCAGTCACCGCGACCCGGACGTAAAGCATGACCCACGACATCCACATCATCGGCGGGGGCCTCGCCGGGTCCGAAGCAGCATGGCAACTTGCCGAATCCGGCCATAAGGTCCGCCTCTCCGAAATGCGTGGCGGCGGTGACGAAACCGCCGCACACCGCACCGAAAGCCTCGCCGAACTCGTCTGCTCGAACAGCTTTCGCTCCGACGACGCAGAATCGAACGCGGTCGGCCTGCTGCATTCCGAAATGCGCCAGCTGAACTCGCTGATCATGGCCTGCGCCGACCGCCACAAAGTCCCTGCCGGCTCCGCGCTCGCCGTCGATCGCGACGCGTTCTCACAGTCGGTCACCGACGCGATCGCGACCCACCCCAACATCACCCTCGTCCGCGAACGCATTGACGCCCTGCCCGACGGGCCGACGATAATAGCCAGCGGCCCCTTGACCGCCCCCGCACTCGCCTCCGCAATCGGCACTGAAACCGGCGAGGACCATCTCGCGTTTTTCGACGCCCTCGCTCCCATCGTCCATCACGACTCCATCGACATGGACATCGCATGGATGGCCTCTCGCTGGGACAAGGGCGACGGTGCCGACTACATAAACTGCCCGATGAACAAAGCCGAATATCTGGCCTTCCACGAAGCGCTGCTCGCCGCCGACAAGATGGCGTTCAAGGAATGGGAGGCCGACACCCCCTATTTCGACGGCTGTATGCCCATCGAAGTCATGGCCGAACGCGGCGTCGACACGTTGCTCTATGGCCCGATGAAACCCGTCGGCCTCGACAATCCGAAAACCGGTCACTGGCCATGGGCCGTCGTCCAACTCCGTCAGGACAACGCGCTTGGCACGCTCTGGAACATCGTCGGCTTCCAGACCAAGTTAAAACACGCCGAACAGGTCCGCATCTTCCGCATGATTCCCGGCCTTGAGAACGCCGAATTCGCGCGCCTCGGTGGCCTCCACCGTAACACGTTCATCAAATCACCGATCCTGCTCGACGAAACCCTGCGCCTGAAATCTGCCCCTCGCGTCCGTTTCGCCGGGCAAATCACCGGCTGCGAAGGCTATCTCGAATCCGCTGCAATCGGCATGCTCGCAGGCCGGTTTGCCGCGGCCGAACTCTCCGGCGAAATCATGTCCTCACCCCCGCTCACCACCGCGTTCGGCGCATTGCTCGCGCACATCACGGGCGGCGCGGAGGCGTCAACTTATCAACCTATGAACGTCAACTTCGGCCTTTTCCCGCCGCTCGTCCTGGACGGCAAAAAGAAGAAGGCTGACCGCAAACGTCTCTACACTTCCCGCGCCCGCGAAGCGTTCGATGGGTGGACGGTCAACCTTCCTCGGGTTCGTCAGCCACAGCCGGAGCCCGCACCAGCGGAACACATTTCGCTTTCGGCTTGATCTTGTGGACGACCCGCGTCGAGGCAAACTCCACCGCAGTCAGCGCGCCATTCTTGTCCTGATCCGCCGCCGCGAACTTCTGGACCGCCTTCACCGCATACTCGTCGAAACCCAGCTTGCCATCATGGTTCAGGTCGAGCTTTGCGAATGCTTTCTGTCGGCTGATTAGATACTCGTCGCGCCCGACCGCGCCGTTCCTGTCCTTGTCATACCGTGAAAAGCGCTTTTCCTCGCGCGTCTTTTCCGAAGCGCTCGGCGGTTCCGTGAGGTCGGTGAGACCCATGGGTGCTGCCTGGCCGGCAATCGGCATCGCGGGTATCAGCGTGGACCGGTCGGCCTGCGCCTTCCAGATGAATAGCCCCGCCGTGACCAGCAGCAATGCCGATCCCACGCCCGCCAGAAATCGCCACATCAATCCGTCCCCGCAATACCCGTGTCGTCCCTTGGCACGTTATCCAAGCACCGCGCGAAGGAAAACGAAGCGCGGCAACGCATTGCCGACCTCGCTATCCGGTCGGCGAGCCCGTGCGGACGCCAGCCTTGTCAGGATTCGGAGTGGTTTTGCCAACTTGCTGGCCGGTCGGTCCAGTCGACCCCTGGCAATCGCCATTGCGCGACTGGCGGTCTCCGCGTCCGAGCAGTGCCTGGCGAAATCGACCAGCGCCCATCCTTGCCCGCCGTTTTCGTCGGCCTGTTTACCGAGCAATCTTGACGACAATCGAAACAACGTACCGCCGCGTTTGTCGGCGAAAACAGCCAATTCCTCATTTCCCAATGGCGGCGGCTCGAGCAACGCTTCCCACCCATCGATCAAATCGGCCAGATCGGCACCGGTGACGTCATGGTGCAGGGCATAATGGGCCAGATCCTGGAGCAAGGGCTCGGCCGGAAGCTCTCCAACGTCGAGCGCGGTCAGCCGCTCGTGCCACCAGGTCAGCCGCATCTGCCCGATCATGGGCTCGGTCGTGCTGGCGAGGATTCGGCCAAGCGTTTCATCGAGTTGCCAGATCGCGAACAGCCCGCGCCGCAAGGCGGAGGGCGCATAGCCCAGCGCCAGCGTCCGCTCATCGTCAGCCAGTTCAGGCGCGCTCATGACCAACTGACGTCAAATTTATGAACACGTCTTTAACCAAGTCACTTCAATCCTTTTTAGCCGAACCTGTCGCATGGACCTTGCTACTAGTCGTTTCGAGGAACAATCGCGGTGGGACAGCACGATCTGGAGCAGGCGCAAGACGCACGCAAGCCGCGGGGTTTTTTGAAGCGCTTGCTGCATGATCGGGCCGGAAATGCGCTGATGATCATGGGCATGGCGATGATCCCGATTACCGCAATGGTCGGTTCCGGCGTCGATGTGAGCCGCGCTTATCTGGCAAAGTCGCGCCTGCAGCAAGCTTGCGACGCAGGAGCATTGGCAATTCGGCGAAGCATGACCGGTAATACCCTTACAGCCGCAGATATTGCCGAGGGACGCAGGTTTTTCGATTTTAATTTCCCCAATTCTGCCACGACCTCGACGTATGAACTTACCAACTTTACGTTTGCAGCGTCCCGGGTCGGAACCACCAACGCCGTTCAGATCACCACCACGGGCACATTGCCGAATAAAGTCATGCAACTGTTCGGTATCAACAATCAATTCATGTCGGTGACATGCAACGCGTCGCAGGATTTCGTGAACACGGACATTGTCTTCGTTCTGGATACAACCGGATCGATGGCTCAGACGACGTCGGACGGGGTCGTGAAACTGACGGGCCTGAAAAACGCGGTCCTGGCGTTCTACGATCAGATGAAACCCGCGCAAGACGCCCTGGAGACCCGGGGATTGCGCCTGCGCTATGCTTTCGTACCCTATTCGAGCACGGTTAACGTCGGCAAACTCCTGCTGAGCCAGAACTGTGCGTCGCTGCGCGACACAGGAACATTCAGTGCTTCATGTACTTTGGTCAGCACCTCATCGAAATATCGCACTAAGGACAGCACGAGCAGCACTTATTACCAAACAATACCCCATACGAACCTTTGGCTTAACTCGTCCTCTTACACCGGCTGTATCGAAGAGAGAAAAACGGTAAACGTAGGGACTGGTACTTCGATGACGATCGATCCTCTCGCGTTCGACCTCGATGTCGATATGTTGCCAACGGTCACCAACCCGGACACGCAATGGGTACCATGGGACCCGGCACCGGGCCTTTTGAACGGGAGCTCCAACAGGCCATATGGCGCGAATGCCAGCTACACCGCCTGCCCGGCAGAAGCCCGTCGTCTTGCGGCGTGGACACGCGCCGATCTGAGTACCTATCTCAATACGCTGGTTGCTATCGGTGGTACTTATCACGACGTCGGCATGATCTGGGGTGCCCGCATGATATCCAGCGCCGGCGTGTTCGGAGACAGCCCAGACACCTACAATGGAATACCCAACAAACGGTTCATGATCTTTCTGACCGATGGTCAGCTCGCTCCCGACTCATCGATTTATGGCCTCTACGGGGTCGAGGCCTATGATAAGCGTATCGGAGGAAGTGTCGACGGTGCTGGCGGCACGACGTTGAACAGCACCGCTCTTTTCAATTCCCATCAGCACCGGTTCGACATGATGTGTAACAAGGTCAAGTCGATGAAAGTTTCAATCTGGATGGTGGTGTTTGACGATACTTTGTCCACGAGCATGAAGAATTGCGCGGACAATCTCGATCAGGCTTCCACTTCGAGCGACTCGAGTGGCCTGAGTGAAAACTTCCAGCAAATAGCAAAGAACATTGGTACGTTGAGGCTGACCCAGTGATCACGGTCGTCATAGCTCGCATGCGCGATCGGATCATCAGGATCATCGATGATTGCCGAGGTATCACTGTGGTCGAGTTCGGGCTGATCGCGGTGCCGATGTGCCTCATGATACTGCCGCCGATCGACCTGGCCTATAACGCTTATGTCCAGTCGATCATTCAGGGATCGCTGGTCAAGGCCGCGCGATTATCGACGACGGGCCAGTATACCAACACGCAAATTGATCAGGTCGTGCGCGATCAGCTTGGCGAGTTCGATAGGAATGCCACGATTACCATCACCAGGACTTCATATCCGAACTTCTCAGCGGTCAGTTCGCCCGAACGTATCATCACCGACACTGCGCCGATCGGCACGTACAACATCGGCGATTGCTACATCGACCAGAATAACAACGGTCAGTGGGATTCGGACATGGGAAAGGCGGGTGAGGCAGGCAGCCCCGACGACGCCGTCCTGTTTAAAGTGACAATGACCTATGCCCACATCATTCCGATGACCGCATTGTTGGGATTCTCAGCCAACCAGACGATCACCAGCTCGACGATTGTCCAGAACCAACCCTATGCCGCGACGGCAGTATGGGTTGCTCCCACGAGGTGTACCTAATGGCATTCGGTAGGGCGATCACGCGTTGCCTCACGCGGTTACGCAGCGCCACTCGCGGCGTGGCGGTGATGGAATTCGCCCTTGCAGCCCCTGTAGTGCTGATTCTGACGACAGCCGGGCTTGAGTCGGTCAACATGATGATCTGCAAGTTGCGCATTCAGAATTTGACTGCGGGCACGGCCGACAATGCGTCCCGCATCCGTCATCAACTCGACGAAACGGACTTGATCGACGTTCTGGCCGGCGCGAAAAAGATCGGTGAAAATCTAACTTTCTCGGCGAGAGGACGGGTTATCGTCTCAGGCATCGTCCGGAATGCGGCCAATAACGGTTATGAGATCAAGTGGCAGCGTTGTGACGGGTTGAAGGCATATGTCTCGACGATCGGGCTGCAGGGCAAGGGAAAGACCGACGCCACGTTGCAGACCGTTGGCTTCGGTACCAACACGATTTATCCGGTCAACGGCACCGCAATCGTGTTCGTCGAAACGGCTTATGACTACCAACCTCTGTTTGGCACTCTGGTATTCGGCGCATCGACGTTCAAGGACTATCGTTCTTATATCGTTCGCGAACGGACGACCGAAGATATCACGAATTTCAACAGCGTCACCGCCAAGGTGTGCACCACCTACGCAGCTTGATTACCGGTTGCACACCTTCTTCACCGTCTCGACCACCCGAGCCGCATTGACCACCGCTTCCTTCTCCAGATTGGCGGCATAAGGCATCGGCACGTCTTCGTTGGTCACACGCAGGACGGGCGCGTCGAGGTCGTCGAAGCCGTGTTCCATGGCGACGCTGATGATTTCGCTGGAGATCGAACAGACCGGCCAGCCTTCCTCTACGACGACCATGCGGTTCGTGCGTTTCAGGCTTTCGAGGATAGCGGCGGTGTCCATCGGACGTAATGTGCGCAGGTCGAGAACCTCTGCGTCAATACCCTCGGCCGCCAGCGTTTCGGCGGCTTCGAGCGCCAGGCCGATGCCGATCGAGTAGCTGACGATGGTGACGTCCTTGCCCGGCCGCATGATCCGCGCCTTGCCGATGGGCACGGTGATGTCGCCCTCTGGAACGTCGAAAGTGCGACCGTAGAGCAGTTCGTTTTCGAGGAATACGACCGGGTCTTCGCTGCGGATGGCCGACTTCAGCAGTCCCTTGGCATCAGCTGCGTCATAGGGTGCGATCACGATCAGGCCGGGCACGCTGGAATACCAGGGCGCGTAGTTCTGGCTGTGCTGGGCACCCACCCGAGCCGCCGCGCCATTGGGACCACGGAACACGATCGGGCAGCGCATCTGGCCACCCGACATGTAATTGGTCTTCGCAGCGGAATTGATGATGTGGTCGATCGCCTGCATCGCGAAGTTGAAGGTCATGAATTCGACGATGGGGCGCAGGCCGCCCATTGCGGCACCGGCACCGACGCCGGCAAAGCCGTGTTCGGTGATCGGCGTATCGATGACGCGCTTTTCGCCGAATTCTTCGAGCAGATTCTGCGTGACCTTGTATGCGCCCTGATATTCGGCGACCTCCTCACCCATCACAAAGACGCGGTCGTCGCTGCGCATTTCCTCGGCCATGGCGTCGCGAAGGGCTTCGCGGAGGGTGATCTTGCCAGTGACTTCGGACGCGGGGGCCGTTCCGACTTTGGCAACGGGAGCGGGAACAGGATCGGCCTTTGGCTTTGGCGCTGGCTCGGCCTTGGGCGCGGGGTCGGCCTTCGGCGCCGGAGCTGCAGGCGCTTCGACCTCGCCATCTTCACCAGCCATTGTCGCGATGACAGTGCCGACTTTCACGTTTTCCGAACCTTCGGCCACCGTGATCTTTCCGACAATGCCCTCATCTACAGCCTCGAACTCCATCGTCGCCTTGTCGGTCTCGATTTCAGCCAGAATATCGCCCGATTTAACGGTGTCGCCTTCCTTGACCAGCCATTTGGCCAGCGTTCCCTCTTCCATCGTGGGCGACAGCGCCGGCATCCTGATTTCGATCGGCATCAATAATTTCCCACCAGAATATCGGTATAAAGTTCGCCGAGTTCGGGCTC
>JAQGKX010000107.1 GCA_028289885.1 Sphingomonadales bacterium | reverse complement strand
CTGGCCGCCTTGTTGCTCGATGTCGGCGCATTGTCGGCGCAACTCTATCTCAGCGGCGGCGCGACGAACCCGTTTATCTCGCTGTTCCTGTTGCAGGTGGTGCTCGGCTCGGTGCTCCTCGAACGCTGGTCGACCTGGACGATCGTTGCAGCGACAAGCGTCGCGTTCGCTGTTTTGACGCGCTATTATCGACCGATCATGCTTCCGCCCGGCATGGAACAAAGCCTGTTTGCGCTTCATGTTCAGGGCATGTGGGCGTGTTTTGCCCTGGTGGCGGTACTGCTCGTTCTGTTCGTCACGCGGATCAACGGCAACTTGCGGGCGCAGGACGCACGGCTGGCGGAGATACGGCGGCAGGCCATCGAGGAGGAACATATCGTGCGGATCGGCATGCTGGCATCGGGAGCGGCGCATGAACTCGGCACGCCGCTGTCGTCGCTGTCGGTCATCCTCGGCGACTGGCGACGCAACGCCGGCATCGCCAAGGACAGCGATCTGGTTCGCGATGTCGAGGAGATGCAGGCCGAGATCAAGCGCTGCAAGGATATCGTGACGGGCATATTGCTGCTGTCGGGCGACGCGCGTGGCGAGCAATCGGAGGCGACGACGGTCCGCACGTTGCTCGATCGCGTGGTGGCCGACTGGTGCACGGCGCGCGACTTTCCGAATGCACATTATGCCGATAATTTCGGCCCCGACGTCAGGGTCGCCGCCGATGTCGTCCTGCAGCAGGTCGTGTTCAACCTGCTCGATAATGCGGCAACAGTATCGCCGGGTGCGATCGATATCCGCCTTGGCCGTGTCGATGACGATGTCGTCCTGACGGTCAGCGACCGTGGCCCGGGCTTTCCTGCCGAACAACTCGCCAACCTCGGCAAGCCCTATAACAGCAGCAAGTCGGAACTGGGGAGGGGACTGGGATTGTTCATCGTCAGCAATGTCGCGCGAAAACTCGGCGGTTCCCTGACGGCGCGCAATGTGGCCGGCATCGGTGCGGAGGTGACGTTGCGGCTGCCTTTGCCGGCAATCAGCCTGAGCGAGGATGACGATGACCGATAAGCCATTGCTGCTGATCGTCGAGGACGATGCCGCGTTTGCACGCACCCTTCAGCGGTCGTTCGAGCGCCGTGATTACGAGGTGCTGGTTGCCAATGGGCCGGGCGAACTGGCCGAACTGCTGGCAGCGCGGACGCCGCGCTATGCCGTTGTCGACCTGAAGCTCGGCCAGTTTTCAGGCCTGCCCTGTGTGGCGACGCTGCACGCGCACGACCCGCAAACTATCATCATCGTCCTGACCGGCTATGCGAGCATTTCGACGGCGGTGCAGGCGATCAAGCTGGGAGCGACATCGTACCTCGCCAAGCCAGCGAACACCGATGACATAGAGCGCGCCTTCGGCATGACATTGGGCGATGCCGACGCGGCCATCAGCCCGCGCCGAACCTCGATCAAGACGATCGAGTGGGAGCGGATCAACGAAATTCTTGCGGAGACTGATTTCAACGTCTCAGAAACCGCGCGTCGGCTGGGGATGCACCGGCGCACACTGGCCCGTAAGCTCGAGAAGCGCCGCATCGTCTAGAATTCTCCAGTGACCGAAACGAAGATTGGGGAGGGGCGTTGAACGTCCGCAACCACTTCTGGAGAGTAATGATGGGCACGACAATTACCGGCGAATTCACGACCCGCCGTTCCGCCGAAATGGCCGTCGAACGACTGGTTCAGGATCATGGTATTGAACGTACCGATATTTTCATCAGCGCCGCCGGTAACGATAACACCGTTGGTACCGAGGCCGCAGGTGCCGACGTCGAAAGCGGCCATCCGGATACCCAAGTTGACGCCACGCCCGCACTTAACGGCATGATTACGGTGTCGGTGGACCTAGAGGATGTGGACCGGGCATCAATCGTTCAGGACGCGATGGACGAATTTGAAGCGAGCGATATCGCCACGGGATAGACGCTTCCGGACGCACCGGATCTAGGACTCGTCGGTTTCGTCGGCAAGCGCGGTGGGCTCCATCCATTGACGCCACATCAGCAACAGCGCGGCCATTATCACGGGGCCTACGAACAGTCCGACAAGGCCCATTTCGGCAAGACCGCCAAACGCCCCGACGATCGCCATGAGGAACGGAAGCTTCACCGCACTGCCGATGACGGATGGCTGGACGACATTATCGCCCACCGTCATGACGATCGCGCCGAAGGCGAACAACAGGCCGCCGGCCAACACTTTCCCGCTTAGCAACAGGATCGCGCTGGCCAGACCGAAGGCCAGCCACGCGCCGAAGGGGACAAGCGCGAACACCATTGTGAAGACCGCAAAAAGGAGCGGCTGCGGCACTCCGGCAACCGCATAGCCGACCCCGATGATCGCACCTTCGCCGACGGAGACGAGCACGGTTCCGTTGACGGTGGCGCGGACGGCACCCGTCATTCTCACGACGAATATCGCGCCAAATGCCCCGAACATCTGTCGCGCGACCTTCTGGGTCTGTGTGGCGATATGCGCGCCCCTTGCCAACAACGTGGCCAGCGCAAGCAAGGTGACAAGGAATAGCGCAGAATCCCGCGCAACCTCGCCACCGATCGACCGTGTCCAGCCAAGGACGGAAGTCGCGCTGAATGTCCCCAACAGCGCGTTCGCCGCCTGCGGGCTGCCGATATGCTGTTGCCAGTAAGCGGCGATGCGGCTGCCGACCAGCGGTATGCCCGGCAACCAAGCGGGCGCCGCGATCCCCGTTTGCTGAGCGTGCTTCAGCCATTCGAGCGCGACATCGCTTTCCTGCGCAAGCGTCACCGCCGCCAGCGACAGCGGGAGTATTACCATCAGCGCGGTTGCAAAGGCAAAGCCCGTCGCCACCAGCCCCGGACGGTTCGGATATTGTGCAACGGCGCGCTCATAAAGCGGCCATTCCGCAATCGCTAGAACCGCTGCCCAAGCTATCGGCATGAGAAACTCCAGCGAGACCCACACCGCCAGCATGAATATCGCGGCCGTGAGATAGAGCTGGCGGGTGCGGACGGCATCGCGACCTGCAGCGGCGACCGATTGCACCGAAATGATTGGCTGCTCCATGATATTTCCAGTGCTGCGATCCCCAGAATCCTTCAACGCGCGGCTGCTGATTTTGGTACATCGGGAGCTATAAGTCGCGCCTTTGGGGCCGGAACGCTCGTCCTGCGTTGAACCTTGAGCGCATCGACCAATGTTGAGGTAAGCAAATGATCAGCCGCATCGAGACTTTTCGAGTGCCGCCACGATGGCTTTTCGTGCGTGTAGAGACGCACGACGGCGCGGTGGGGTGGGGGGAGGCCAGTCTCGAAGGCCATTCGGAAGCGGTCGAAGGCGCTTTTGCCGCGCTGCGTGATCGTTTTATCGGCCATGATCCCGCGCGGATCGAGGACATATGGCAGATCGCCTATCGTCTGGGCTTCTATCGCGGCGGTCCGGTGCTGATGTCTGCGCTTTCCGGGCTGGATCAGGCGCTATGGGACTTGAAAGCACGCAGCCTCGGCATGCCGGTCTGGCAGCTTCTCGGCGGGCGTGTCCGCGACCTTGTGCCGGTTTACGCGTGGATCGGCGGCGACCGTCCGCATGAGGTGGCCGAGGCGGCCCGAGGCCGGGTGGCGCAGGGTTTCAAGGCGGTAAAGATGAACGCGACCGAGGATCTCGGCTGGCTCGATTCTCCCAAAGCCCTGAATGTCACGGTCGAGCGCGTGGCGGCGGTGCAGGCAGAAGGCCTCGATGTCGGCCTCGATTTCCACGGGCGTGTCCATAAGCCGATGGCCCGACAGCTTGCCGCTGCTGTCACGCCCCTGCATCCACTGTTCATCGAGGAGCCGCTGCTTTCCGAGAACCTTGCCGGGATCGTCCAGCTATCGCAGATGACGTCGGTGCCGATCGCGGTTGGGGAGCGTCTTTTCAGCCGGTGGGATTTCAAGCCGTTTTTCGAAGCAGGGTGCATTGACGTGGCCCAGCCCGACCTCAGTCACGCTGGCGGTATTTCGGAATGCAGGCGGATTGCGGCGATGGCCGAAACCTATGATGTGGCGATCGCGCCGCATTGTCCGCTTGGACCGATCGCGCTTGCCGCGTGCATGCAGATCGCGCTCACCGCACCGAATTTCGTGATCCAGGAGATGTCGCTGGGTATCCATTACAACACCGATGGCCACGATTTGCTGACATACCTGAAAGACCCGTCGGTTTTCGATGTGCGTGACGGCATGGTCGCCGCGCTCGAGGGGCCGGGCCTTGGGATAGAGATCGATGAACCACATGTGCGGGCTGCTTCGGCCAGCGCCGGAGCAAGCTGGCGCAACCCGGTGTGGCGCGGTCCCGACGGAGCGGTGCGTGAATGGTGACAGCTAACCCGCAAAGGGCGGCGGTGCGTATCCGGTAATGCCGGTTTCGATGACGAACAGACCACCGGCGAGCGGCTGTGCGGCGAGGGCTGCTTCGTCGAGCCCGATGGTTGCGGAGGTTATGAATAGCCGGTCAAGTGCCTCGCCACCGAAAGCACAGCTCGTCGGTCGCTGGACGGGCAGGGGGATCATCGCGATTGTTTCGCCTGACGTGGACAGTCGGCGGACGCACCAGCCATCCCAGAACGCCACCCACAAACAGCCTTCGACATCGACGGTCATGCCGTCCGGGTGACCGTCTGCCTGTTGGAAATGCGCCCATTCCTGCTTTGCGCCGAGACCTCCATCTTCGCCGATTTCGAAGCGGTAGATCCTGCGCGCGGCAGAGTCGGTGTGATAGGCGACACGGCCATCCGGGCTGAAGGCAGGGCCGTTTGGCACGCGGTAGCCGTTGTCCTGCTGCGACCAGCGAAGGTCGTTGTCGAGACGGTAGAGCGTGCCCGTCGCCTGCTCTTCGGCGTCGTCCATCGTGCCCGCCCAGAACCGGCCACCGGTGTCCACCTTGCCGTCGTTAAACCGATTGCCGGGCCGGGATGCTTCGGGGTCGGCGATGATGTCGAAGCGGGAAAATGCGGCATCGATCGTGAGGAAGCCATGCTCGCTCGCCCCGACGAACCCGCCGCCGCCGCGTGGAGCGATCGACCCGATGCGAAAGGGGGTTGGCCAACTGGTCGCATCGCCGGTTACGGGTTCGAGCCGGTGGATGCGCAGGCCCTTTATATCCATCCAGTATAGCGCCTGCTCCGGCACCGACCACACCGGGCCTTCGCCAAGCACCGATCGTGTCGTGGAAACACAGCGAGCGGCCGTTCGGGGGTTGGTGTCGCTCATAACGCGACGATAAACCGTCGCCGCGTTGTTCGCCAAGTGGCTCAATCGGAACGTCGGTGCGTTGTACGGCCATGACGCAGGAAATCGCGAGTTCCTTGGGGGAAAACTGGGCGGCAAAAGGCTTTGTCGCGGTCGATTGGGGATCGACCGCGCGCCGTGCCTATCTGCTCCACCCCGGCGGCAGGGTGGTCGATGAATTCGAGGACGACGCCGGAATATTGTCCGTCCCGCGCGAGCGGCTCGGCGCCGAGGTCGATGCGCTGGCCAGGCGTTTCGGTGATGTGCCGATGCTGATGGCGGGCATGATCGGTTCGAACCGCGGCATCGTGGAGACGCCCTATGTTGCTTGCCCGGCGAGCCTTTCGGATATCACGGCAAAATTGACATGGTTGCAGCCCGCCCGGATCGCCATCGTGCCGGGGCTGTCGCTGTTGGACGGTGCCCGCGCCGACGTCATGCGGGGCGAAGAGATACAGGCGCTCGGCCTTTATGCGCTGGGGCTGGCTGGCGGCCACACCATCATTTGTCATCCGGGAACGCACACCAAATGGATTGAACTGCTGGACGGAACGATTGCGGGGTTCAGAACGATCATGACAGGAGAGTTGTTCAGCCTTCTGAAAAGCCACAGCATTCTTTCCGATGTGCTGGACAACCCGGTGGACGCCGGGGCCGCCTTCATCGACGGCGTAGAGCAGGGACGGATCAGCGGGGCGCTTGGCGCGGAGCTTTTCAACGCGCGGGCTCGGGTGCTACTTGGTACCGTCAAGGCAATCGATGCCGCGTCATTTATCAGCGGCCTGTTGATCGGAAACGACGTCAACCTCGGGCTCAAGAGCTATGAAGCGGGCGGTATCGTCGTTCTGGGCCGATCGTCGCTGACTCGCCTGTTTTCAGCAGCCATCCAACATTGTGGCCGGACCACGCAGGAGATCGACGGAGCAGCCGCGTTTACCGCAGGAATGCATGCCATCGCTGAAAGGATCACATGACACATCTCGACCGCTTTCGGCTTCATCTGGCGGCTTGCCCGCTGGTCGCGATCCTGCGCGGCATCCGGCCCGATGAAGCCGATGCAGTCGGGAACGCCCTGTGGACTGCCGGGATCAGGGTCATCGAAGTGCCGCTGAATTCCCCGGACCCACTGGTGAGCATCGCTCGACTGGCCTCCCGGTTCGGCGGTGAGGGGACGGTCGGCGCAGGCACCGTGCTCGATGCTCGCGATATCCAACCCATCGTCGAAGCTGGAGGCCGCATCATCGTCTCGCCCAGTGTCGATACCGACGTCATTCGCGCCACGGTGGCGGCGGGGCTGGTTTCCTCGCCCGGTTATTTCACGCCGAGTGAGGCGTTTACCGCGCTGAAAGCGGGCGCGCACGTGCTGAAACTGTTTCCGACCGAGGCTGCGAGCCCCGCAGTGCTCAAGGCACAACGGGCGGTGTTGCCCAAAGACACGCCGATCCTGATGGTCGGCGGCATCACGCCGACGAATATGCGGGCCTATTTCGAAGCGGGTGCCGATGGCTTCGGCCTCGGTTCGGGGCTGTACAGTCCGGGCCGGAGCGCGGGGGAGGTTGGCGAAAGGGCGCGGACCTATGTCGAGGCGCTCACGCCAGCCTAAAGCCTGGCAAGACGCCCGCCATCTACCGTGAGTGTCGTTCCCGTAATGAACTTTGCATCCTCGCTGGCGAGAAACGCAACGGCGGCGGCGATATCGTAAGGCGTACCGACGTCACGCTTGTCGATCGTTTCCGCACCCGACTTCACGTTCGGATTGTCCCACAGCATCGGCGTGTCGATCGCGCCGGGCAGCACGGCATTGGCCCTGATCCCGGCATCGCGCCCCTCGATCGAAGTGGTGCGCGTCAGCGAAAGCACCGCGGCCTTCGCAGCCGAATAAGGAGCGGCGTTGGCACTGGTCTGCAGCGCGTGGATGCTGGCGATATTGACGATCGCTCCACCCTTCGCGCCCATGTGCAGGAAGGCCTGTCTGGTGAAATACGCCGCGCCGAGCAGGTCGATATTGAGCACCCTGAGCCAGTCTGCGCCGGTCCATTCGGACAGTTTTTTGAACGTCATCAGGCCCGCATTGTTGACGATGACATCCATGTGACCGAAGCGATCGAGCGTAGCCTGAACGCAATGTTCGACCTGTACTTCATCGCCAACGTCGCAGCCGATGCCGATAGCCTCGCCGCCGCCTTTCATGGTCAAATTGCTCGCCGTCTGGCTGGCGAGGTCGGCTTTCAAATCGGCGATAACGATCCTTGCACCCTCTGACAGCAGGCGGGCCGCAATGGCTGCGCCGATCCCGCCAGCCGCCCCGGTGACGATGGCGACCTTGTTTGCAAACCGCGGCTCCATCAATTGCTCTCCCGTTCGGACGGCCGCGCAGATTCCGATTGCAGTATCTCCTCCGCGCGTACTTTCTGGCGTTCGGCGTGGCGCTCGTCGGCCTCGTTCGGCATGACGACCGGCACCGTCAGGCACAGGCTTTGCGTCGGCAAAACGTCCCGCCATTGCGAGATCAGTTTTTTATAGGCCTTGCCGACCGGGCGAATGTTGCGATCGAGATCGTACAGGCCCAGCGGGTTCACATTGCCATTGGTTTCACGCAGCGCGCTGTCCCAGTCAATCTGGTCGGTCAGCGAATACCATGTGAAGCCAACGATCGGCACACCATCGTTGCGAACGCGCAGGACGTTGGCCCATTGTTTCCACATCCAATCGACAGCCTCGGTGCCCAGTGGACCCTGGTTGAGATTAGTTTCGGTATGCATGACCGGCAGCCGGTAACGGTTGTGATAGTGCCGCGTGATTTCGCTATAGCCAAATATCTCGCCCGAAGCCCGCGTCGATCCGTCGGCGGAAACGCGATGTTCATTGGTGACGTAATAATCGTTGCCCATGATGCAATGCTGTTTCAGCCGGCTGTCGAGGAAGAAGTGATATTCGTCCCGCGTCATGCCGTTATCCATCAGATATTCGTACATCTGCGAATCGAGCCGACGTCCGTAATTAAGATCGAGCGACAGGAACCGCTGCGAATTCATGATCTCTGCGGGTTGAATTGCCGCAGGACTTTCTGCGTGGAAATATTCGGAAGACTCGCTCTGGATAAAGATCGCGTCGGGCCGCACGTTCAATATGGCGCGCATGGCGCAGACGTTCGCCTTCACGATATGCTTGATCGCGGTGACAAAGGCCTGGTCGCTGCTGAGTTGTTCGTTCCACCAACCGTAACGGGCGGAAAAGGTGGCGCAAATATACATCTCGTTGACCGGCGTATAAATCTGCACCCACGGAAAGCGTGCCGCGAACGCCTGCGCATAGGCCGCGAACAATTCGGGAAAATCGCCGTTCTGAAAATTGCCGATCCAGTGCGGAACGCCGAAATGACAGAGATCGACGATCGGAACGAGGTTGCGTCGTTTCAGTTCGGCAAAGGTAAGATCGGCGAATTCCCAGTCGTATTTGCCGACGCCGAGCCAGGTCGTGTGGATGGGTGGTCCATAGCGGAGATAGCCGATACCCATCTCCTCGACGAGTTCGAAGTCGCGTTGCCAGTGCTTATAGTGTCCACAGCTTTCCATTTCATCGACGCGCACGCGACCGCCGTCGATGGTGGGAACGCTGTTTTCGACACCGGTTGCGAACATGAAGGTGGCGATGATGCAATCTCCCGACAGTCAGTCACCGGTAAACGCGCGAAATCACGATCGGGTCACCGGTGGGTGTAAATCACTGCGATTTCCGTGAACCCGAAGTTTTTTCGATTGTTGGGTTGGCTGGATAATAGGAGGCCATCATGGCGAAGCTGGACACCAAAGACCGCGACGACCTGAACAAGGGCAATTTCGCCTTTCCCAAGGAACGAAAAGAGCCGCTCGAAAACGCCAGCCACGTCCGCAACGCGATCGCGCGCTTCAATCAGGTCAAGGGCGTAAGCGATGCCGAGCGCGACGCCGCATGGAAACGCATCAAGGCCGCTGCGAAGGAATTTGATGTCGAGGTTGAGGAGAAGAGCTGGCACGAGATCGGCAAGAAATAGCGCGGTCTGCCTACGAGCGCTGGTGCCTCTCTATGGGAGGGCACGAGGTCGTGGATTGGTGTGGAAGTGGTGGACGCACTTGGGCTCGAACCAAGGACCCGCTGATTAAGAGTCAGCTGCTCTACCAACTGAGCTATGCGTCCGCTTGTTGGGAAGTGGGCCGTTAGCAGCGACTCCCCAGATGCGCAACAGGCTTACTGGAAACCGGTGCGACTTCTCTGTCCGTCGCGCTCGATGCTCATCAAAATACCGATGCACATCAACACGGTAAGCATCGCTGTGCCACCAAAACTAATCAGCGGGAGGGGGATGCCGACCACGGGGGCGAGGCCCATAACCATCATCAGGTTGATCGCGACGTAGAAGAATATCGTCGTCGTGAGGCCTGCGGCGGCCAGTCGGCCGAAGCGTGTCGGTGCCTTTGCTGCGACGCGCAGGCCCCAGCGGCACAGCAGCAGGAACCCGATGATGATCAGCACGCCACCGACCAACCCCCACTCCTCGGCCATCGTAGCGAAGACAAAGTCGGTATGGCCTTCGGGGAGGTAGTCGAGATGGCTCTGGGTACCGTTCAGGAAGCCCTTGCCGAAGATGCCGCCCGAACCGATCGCGATCTTGGACTGGGTGATGTGATAGCCTGTGCCGAGCGGGTCGCTTTCGGGATCGAGGAACACGAGCACGCGGTTGCGCTGGTAATCGTGCATCTGCGACCATGCGATCGGCAGCGCGGCGGCAAGGAGTGTGGCGGCTCCCGCGAACAGGCGAATAGGAACCCCCGCCAGGAAGACGACGACGATCCCGCCCGCCGCGATCATGGTGGCGGTGCCGAGATCGGGCTGGGTGAGGACGAGCAGGAAGGGGAGGCCGATCATGACGGCGGGCGGCCACAGCGCGTTGACGCCGCGTATCTCGCCCGCCGGGAGCATGTCGTAGAAGCGGGCAACGGCAAGGACGATCGTCAGCTTCATTAGCTCGGATGGCTGCAGGCGGATGATGCCGAGGTCGAGCCAGCGTCTGCTTCCGCCACCAACCGCGCCGAGCAGCTCGACCGCGAGCAGCAGAAGGAGCACGCCTGCGAATGCAGGGAATGCTCCGGCTTTCCACAACCGTTCGGGAATACGGCTGAGGCCCAGTGCGAAGACGATGAACGCCGCAAAGTGGATGCCCTGCGACAGCGCCCATGGTTTTAGATGGCCACCGGCTGCCGAATAGAGAACGACGAGGCCAAACCCGACCAGCGCAAAGATGAGCGCGATGACGCCCCAACTGAACGAGCGCAGCGATGCCGGGATCAGGCTCATTGCGCCGTATCCTGTTCGTTATCGGTGGCTTTCGGAACGGCGACCGTGGGCAGTGCATAGCCCGCCGCTTTTTTTGCCATGCGGGTTGCGATGTCGCCGCCCCATGTCTTTTCCTGCTCGACCAGCGTTGCCATCGCCTTTGCGGGATCGAACAAATACGTCATCGTGTCGCGTGCAATCGGGGCGGCGACCGACGCACCCCAACCGCCATGTTCGACGATGACGGAGATCGAGTATCGCGGGTTTATCAAGGGTGCAAAGCCGATGAAGAGTGCGTGGTCGCGAAATTTCCAAGGCAGCGCGGAGTTCGACAGGACGCCACTGGCGCGTTCCGCCATCGTGATTCGCCGGACCTGTGCAGTGCCCGTCTTGCCGCCCATCTGGACGCCCTCGACCGGGAGTTTCGCAACCGACGCCGTGCCGAACCCTGAATTGACGACCATGCCCATCGCCTTCTGGACGAACGCCAGATGTTCGGGCGTGATGCCAAGCGATGCTCCGGGGCCACCGCGTCCCATCAGGTGCGGCGTGATCGCGTTACCGCTGGCGATGCGCGCCGCCATTACGGCAAGCTGCATCGGGCTGACCAGCACATAGCCTTGGCCGATCGACGTGTTGACGGTATCGAACGTCGACCACTTACGCTTGTAGCGCCGTAGCAGCCATTCGGGGTCGGGGACGGTGCCATAACGCTGTGACGGGACCGGCAGGGGATAGGCCGCGCCGAGGCCGAGCTTGCGGAACATCTTTGCCAGCGGGTCGATGCCCGCCATTTTTCCGAAGTGGTAGAAATAGATATCGCAACTCTGGATGATCGCGCGTTCAAGCGAGATCGATCCGTGGCCCTGCCGTTTGGAACAGTGGAAGGTCGCGTTGCCTACGCGGTACGACCCGGTGCAGACGATGCTGGCGTTGGGATCGATGCCCGCTTCGAGCAGCGCGAGGGAGGTTGACGGTTTGGAGGTCGACCCGGGCGGATAGAGCCCTTGCAGCGCCTTGTTCACCAGGGGCAAATGATCGTCGCTCGTCAGCGCGGCATATTCGG
>JAQGKX010000088.1 GCA_028289885.1 Sphingomonadales bacterium | reverse complement strand
GCCTTTGAAACGGTGATCGACCGGGCGAATTGGGACTCGCTGGAATGCCGTGTCGAGCGCAATACGGACGCGGTGATCGCGCTGTTTGGGGAAACGGGTGTGAAGGCGACGTTTTTCACACTCGGCTGGGTCGCGCACCGTTATCCGGGGCTGATCCGGCGAATCGTCGATGCCGGGCACGAGATTGCAAGCCACGGCTGGGACCATGCGCGGGTGTTCACGATGACGCCTCCGGAATTTGCCGCCGATCTGCAGCGCGCGCGCGATACGTTGCAGGATGCGGCGGGTTGCGCCGTGGTTGGATATCGCGCGCCGAGTTTTTCGATAGATAAGCGGACGCCCTGGGCTCACGAAGTTCTGGCCGCTGCTGGATATCGCTATTCGTCGAGCGTCGCGCCGGTGAAGCACGACCATTACGGCTGGCCAGAGGCTCCGCGGTTTGCCTATCGGCCTGTCTCTGGGAGCGATTTTATCGAATTGCCGGTGACAACGGCGCTGCTTGCCGGGCGGACGCTGGCGGCGGGGGGCGGGGGGTTCTTTCGGCTGTTGCCCTATGCTTTTTCCGCTTGGGCAATCCGGCAGGTCAATGCCGCACACCAGCCCGCGACATTCTATTTCCACCCTTGGGAAATCGACCCCGATCAGCCTCGTGTTGCCAACGCGCCCCTGCGGTCGAAGCTGCGTCATTATACGAATCTGGGCACGATGGCCTGCAAATTGCGTCAAGTGATCGACGATTTCGCATGGGGTCGCGTCGATGCGGTGGTGGCGGCTCATCACGGCATGAGCCGGGAATCGATTGCCGCGTGACCGTCGCCCGAGCGGCCGACTTGCAATCGGTCAGGGATTGCGCCGCGATCGATGCCTATCTTGCTGACCATCCCGACGCGACGCCATTTCATCGCCGGCAATGGATCGATGCGGTTGCCGTAGGGTGCGCGCAGAAGAGGCATTATCTGATCGCGGGTGATCCGATTTTGGGGCTGGTTCCCCTGAACGAGCTTCATTCACCGCTGTTCGGACGGGCACTGGTGTCGAGCGGTTTCGCAGTCGGCGGCGGTATTCTGGCTGATGATTTCGGAACGGCGGAGGCACTCGCCGACGCGGTGTGGAAGCTGGCGGCGAGCCTTTCATGCCCAACCGTGGAATTGCGCGGCGGGATATTACCGGGCGATTGGCCACGGGATGTGACGACCTACCTTGGTTTCACGCGCGACCTTGCCGCAGACGACCAAGCCGAATTGCTCGCTGTCCCACGCAAGCAACGCGCCGAGGTCCGCAAGGCGCTCAGCAACGACCTCACCGTCGATATCGGCGACCGGGAAGCCCATTATGCCGTCTATGCCGAAAGCGTGCGCAACCTTGGAACGCCGGTTTTCCCGCGCAAACTATTTGCCTCGGTGCTCGATGCGTTCGGCGACGATGCCGACATTCTGACGGTCAGGCAGGCGGGTGTCCCGCTTGCCAGCGTTTTGAGCCTCTACCATCGCGGCGTTGTCATGCCCTATTGGGGCGGGGGCACGGCGGCGGCGCGACCGGCGCGCGCGAACGACATGATGTATTTCGCCCTCATGCGCCACGCCCGCGAACGCGGATGCACGCGGTTCGACTTCGGGCGTTCCAAGGCTGGCACAGGTGCGGCGGCGTTCAAACGGAACTGGGGGTTCGAGGGTGTACCCCTGGCCTATGCCAAGCGTACCGTTGACGGGCAGGTGTCGCGCGAAATCAATCCGCTCGACCCGCGCTACAGCCTGCAAGTAAAGCTTTGGTCGAAGCTGCCGCTGATCGTTGCCAGCCGTGTCGGGCCGATGATTTCGCGTGGCCTCGGCTGATGGGGGAGATTCTGTTTCTGGCCCACCGCTTGCCATACCCGCCGGACCGGGGCGACCGGATCAGATCGTGGCACGTCCTGCAGGCACTGGCCAAGATCGCGCCCGTCCACGTTGCGGCGTTGATCGATGACGAAGCAGACCGCGTCAATGTCGCCAAAGTTGCGAGCATCGCTGCCAGCGTCACGGTGGAGTTGCGCCAGACGTCGAAGCTGCGCGCGATGGCCGTGGCTTTGGCGCGGGGAACGCCTGCTTCGGTCGAGGCGTTCCGCAATCGGGCGTTGAGCGCAAAAGTCGAGGCTGTTTTGGCCGCGCGTCCGATCGACTGCATCTATGCCTTTTCGAGCCAGATGGCCGCCTATGTCCCCGCTGGTTTTGCCGGACGATTCGTCATGGATTTCGTTGACATGGATTCAGCCAAATTCGCCCAGCTTGGCGGGTTCGCAAATCGTCAAGAAGCCAAACGCCTGCTTTCGTGGGAGATGGCCGCAGCGAAGCGCGCCAACCTATCGCTGTTCGTCAGCGATGCGGAAGCTGGGCTGTTCGTAGAGAGGACGGAGCTGCCCGCGACAGTGCTGGGCAATGGCATCGACCTCGCCCGATACGATCCCGCACAGGTCGTTGCATCGCTCAAGACCGGCCCCCTGATCGTCTTCACCGGCCAGATGGACTATGCACCGAACGTCGAAGCCGTCGTGGGTTTCGTGCACGACACGCTGCCGGAAATCCTGCGCGCTATACCGGATGTGAAATTCGCCATCGTGGGTCGGGCACCCGTCGAGCCGGTGTTGAAGCTGGCGAACAGGAGCGTCATCGTCACCGGGGAAGTCACCGACACGCGACCGTGGCTCGCCGCTGCAGACGTCGTGGTGGCACCCCTGAAACTCGCGCGCGGTGTCCAGAACAAGGTGCTCGAGGCGATGGCGATGGGGCGGGCTGTCGTGGCATCTCCCGCCGCCGCGCTGGGGATCGAAGCCGTCAATGGTCGCGACCTGATCGTTGCCGACGAACCCGCCGCTTCGGTGATCGCACTTCTGAACGATCAGCGACGAACTGAGGCGCTTGGCCTGTCGGCGCGGAGGCTGATGATCGACCGCTACAGTTGGGACGCACAAATGGCCCCGCTGGTCGCGATGATCGGCCTGTGAATGCCGCGTCCCTGCCTGCGACCGTAGCTAGAGGTTGGCGCGCGCCGCTCGTCACGCTCGGAGCCACCGAAATCGTGCTTCTCGCGCTGTTCGCCCATGATGCGCGGGACATGGGGTTTCAGTGGTGGAACAGTTCGACCTATCAGCACTGCCTGTTCATCGTGCCGATCGTCGCGTGGCTGGTCTGGCAGCGTCGTCATGAGGTCGCGCCTATGACCCCGGCGGGGTGGCTACCCGGCATTGCTCTTGTGGGGCTCGCCGCCTTCGCTTGGCTGATCGGGGAGGCGGGCGGGGCGTCGATCATTCGCCACGTCGCGCTGATTGGCATGATACAGGCCATCGTGCTGACCGTGATGGGGCCGACGGTGACGCGCGCCGTGCTGTTCCCACTTTTCTATCTCGTTTTTCTGGTGCCGTTCGGCGACGTCTTTGTTCCGCCGTTGCAGAATATCACTGCCGAAATGTCGATGGCGCTGCTCCGGCTGGCCGGTGTTCCGGCGCATATCGACGGCGTTTTCATCACCATTCCGAATGGCTGGTTCGAAGTCGCCGAAGCCTGTTCGGGCGTCAAGTTCCTCGTCGCGATGGTCGCCTATGGGGCATTGGTCGCGCATGTGTGTTTTAAAAGCTGGCCGCGCCGCGCCGCCTTCATGATCCTCTGCGTCGTCGCCCCCATCCTGGCCAATGGCGTCCGTGCGTTCGCAACCATCTATGCCGCGCACCTGACTTCGGCGGAAACGGCAACCGGCTTCGACCATATCGTCTATGGCTGGTTTTTCTTCGCCGCTGTTATGGTGCTGGTCATGCTCGTGGGCTGGAAGTTCTTCGACCGGAAACTTGGCGATCCGTGGCTGTCCGGATTTCGCGTTGCGCCCTTCGACAATCGACCTATGATTCCGATGGCACTGGCGAGCATCGGCATTGTCCTGCTTCCCCTGTTGTGGAACGGGACAGTCATCGCGGCGGGTCGGGGGTTGCTTCCGCACGTCGTGGCTTTGCCGCAAGTCGCAGGCTGGACCCGCGTCGATACGCTCACCGGCACGCCGTGGGTGGCGCGTTTCGATGGTGCAGACCACCGGCTTTATGGGCGATATCGCGACGCCGGTGGCCAGACTGTCGATCTCGCCATTGCGCTTTACGGTCATCAGCAGGACGGTCGCGAAATCGTCGGTTTCGGGCAGGGCGCGGCCGATCCGGCGGGCAAATGGAAGTGGACCGCCTCCGCCATTGCACCGCCAAACGGCAAGGCGGAGCGCATCATGGCGCCGGGACCGCTGGCGCGTGAGGCGCTGACCTACTACGTGCTCGGCGGTGACACGACGGGAAGCGGCATGACGGTCAAATTGAAAACGCTGCGCGCGCGGTTGATCGGCGGCGATCAGGGCGCAGCGGTCGTCGTCGTTTCGGCGGAGGATCGCCCCAGCCATCGCGCCCGGCCAACGCTCGACCGCTTCATGCAGGCATTCGGCCCGCCCGCAATGCAGACCGCCCGCCTGTTCGCTGTCGCCCGGAGCCACTGATTCATGTGCGGCATCGCCGGTCTTTTTCACCTCAATACTCCAAAACCCGTCGATCCCGCCCGCGTTCGCGCGATGATCGACGTGCAGGCGCATCGTGGCCCAGACGGGTCGGGGGTGTGGATCGCGCAAGGGGTCGGCCTCGGCCATCGTCGCCTGTCGATCATCGACCTTGGCGGCGGCGCGCAGCCCATGCTCAGCAAGGACCAGCGGATCGCCGTTACCTATAATGGCGAGATCTACAATTTCCGCGAAGTCCGCCGCGAACTCGAGGTCGGCGGGGCGGAGTTTCTGACCGACAGCGACACCGAAGTCCTGATCCACGGCTGGCGGGCTTGGGGGCCGGACCTGCTGCGCCGCCTGAACGGCATGTTCGCGTTCGTGCTCTTCGACGCCATGCGCCAGAGCCTGTTCATGGCGCGCGACCGCCTCGGCGTGAAACCGCTGCATTACACTCGGCTAGCGGACGGTAGCATCGCCTTTGCGTCCGAACTGAAGGGACTGCTCGCCAACCCTGCCGTCCGCCGTGAACCGTCGCTGCAGGCCATCGAGGACTATTTTGCCCTCGGCTATGTTCCCGATGATTCCTGTCTTGTCGCAGGCGTGAAAAAACTCCCCGCTGGCAGCTATCTCTTGCTTGAACGGGGCAAGCCGGAACCGGCGCCCGTCATCTGGTGGGATGTCGATTTCTCGCAGCGCTCCGCGGCATCGACCCGCGATCTTGAGGAGCAGATGCGGACCCATTTGCGCGACGGCGTGACGTCACGCATGGTGTCCGACGTGCCGCTCGGGGCCTTCCTGTCGGGCGGCGTGGATTCATCCAGTGTTGTCGCCCTGATGGCCGAAGCCAGCTCGAACGCGGTGCAGACTTGTTCGATTGGCTTTGATTCCGCAGCACATGACGAAACCCGCTACGCCGATTTGATCGCCAAACGCTTTGCCACCCAACACCGCAAGCGCATCGTGGCTGCCGACGATTTCCCGGCGATCGACGTGCTGGCACTGGCATTCGACGAACCCTTCGCCGACGCCTCCGCGCTGCCGACGTGGCGCGTCTGCCAACTTGCCCGCGAAACGGTCACAGTCGCTCTGTCGGGAGATGGCGCGGACGAGATTTTTGCCGGATACCGCCGCCATAAATTTCAGTCCGCCGAGGAGAATGTGCGTGGTTTGATGCCAGCTGATTTTCGCCGCTCGGTGTTTGGCAAGCTCGCGCGATATTATCCGAAAGCCGACTGGGCCCCGCAAAAGTTTCGCGCCAAAGCTACTTTCGAGGCGCTCGCCCGCGACGGCGACGAAGCCTATGCGCGCGCCGTTGGCGTCACCGGTCCCGAAATGCGCGCGGTGTTGTTCTCGTCGAGTTTCAAGGCGGCCCTGCAAGGGCACCGGGCCGAGGACCGCATTGTCACAACCATGCGCAACGCCCCGGCGCGCGACGGATTGGACCGTGCGCAATATGCCGATTTGAAGATCTGGCTACCCGGCGACATCCTCACCAAGGTCGATCGAACGAGCATGGCGGTCAGCCTCGAGGCGCGCGAACCCTTGCTCGACCACCGGCTCGTGGAATTTGGCGCGACATTGCCCGTATCGATGCGCTTGCGGCGTGGCACCGGCAAATGGCTGATGAAGAGAGCTATGCAGAAATATTTGCCCGACGACATTTTGTATCGCCAGAAAATGGGATTCGTGACACCGGTATCGGGATGGTTTCGGGGTGCGCTGGCGGGGGAGGCGACACGCATCACTACGACCGCCTTTGCAGAAACCGGATGGTTCGATCCCGTCGTGCTGGCGAAGGTCGGTACCGACCATGCGAGCGGTGTTCGCGATCATGGGCGGTTGTTGTGGCAATTGGTCATGCTGGAGAAATCACTGGCGCGGGTGTTCGGGCTTTAAAGGTAATCCGCCCGCACGAAATATAGTCCATCGGGCGGCGCGTTCAGCCCGAGCTTCGTCCGATCCTTTGCCTCCAGAGCATCGCGCAAATCGCCTGCGGACCAACGACCCAGCCCAACCAGCGACAAACACCCAACCATCGACCGCATCTGATGATGCAGGAACGACCGCGCCGAAGCCTCGATGACTATCCGATCGCCCATGCGCCTTACGTCCAGCCGATTCAGCGTCTTCACCGGATCGGCAGACTGGCAATGTACCGACCGAAACGTCGTGAAATCATGATGACCGACCAACATTTGCGCCGCCGCGTGCATGGCATCGGCATCGAGTGCCTTCTTGATCCGCCACTCGCGCCCGGCACCCAGGGTCAAAGGCGCGCGTCGGTTCACGATCCGATACTCATAATGCCGCGCCAGACATGAAAACCGCGCATGAAAATCCGCCGCGACAGTCTCGCACGCAATTACCGCAACCGGGACGTCGATGAGGCCTGCGTTGATCGCTTCCATCAGAGCAAACGGCGTTATCACCCGGGTCACGTCGATATGCGCGACCATTCCCAGCCCATGAACCCCGGCGTCTGTCCGCCCGGCGGCGTGGACCGCGATGGTTTCCTTCAGGATGGTTGCACACGCATGTTCCAGCGCACCCTGAACGGTTGCGCCCTGCGGCTGCCGTTGCCAGCCCAAAAACGGCTGACCGTCGAACTCCACCGTGATCCGAAAGCGTTGCGTCAAAGCTGCGTGCCCACCGGGATCACAAACCCGCGCAGCATGTCGGCGGGCTTCATCGCCCCACGCCCCGCGCGCTGCACCAAAGTCGGACGGATGGCCCCCGGGTTACATGCGATCGTCAGCGCCTCGTCTATCACCAGTCCGGGCCGCGCAGCCCCGGTAATCAACGGCTCGGCACTCAAGATGCGCACGCGATCCCCGGCCACCTCGAAGAACGCCCCCGGAGTCGGCGCAAAGGCCCGCACTTGTCGCTCGGTTTGCGTTGCGCTCGCCATGAAATCGATCCGCGCCTCCGCCTTGTCGATCTTTGCCGCATAGGTGACTCCCTCATTCGGCTGTGCGATCGGAGGATAGCTATCTGGATCGCCGAGCACGGTTACCAGAAGATCCGCGCCCAGATCGGCCAGTTCCCCTGTCAAAGCCCCCGCAGTTTTCCGCGCAACCTCGGTCTCCACAGTCGCCAGCATAGGCCCGGTATCCAACCCAGCCTCCATGCCCATGATCGTCACGCCGGTCTTCGAATCGCCCGCCAATATCGCCCGGTGGATTGGAGCCCCCCCCCGCCAGCGCGGCAGCAGCGACGCATGGACATTCACGCACCCCAGACGCGGTGCATCCAGAACCGCTCGTGGCAAGATTAGCCCGTAAGCCGCGACGACCGCGATATCCGGCCCAAAAGCCCTAAACTCTTCCTGAGCCTCGGTCCCCTTCAACGAAACGGGATAGCGAACCGGCAGCCCCATCTCCTCCGCCCGCCGCTGGACAGGGGAGGGCGCCAAGGCCTTTCCCCGCCCCGCAGGTCGCGGCGGCTGGGTATAAACCGCCACCACGTCATGCCCGGCAGCAACCAGCGCACTAAGCGTCGGGACGGCAAATTCGGGAGTTCCCATGAATGTAATACGCATCCCCCGTCTCAACCGCTTGGCAAGCGCGCGCGCAACCCCCTATCTGTTACGATATGGCATCAACCGAAATAGACGCGCTCTCGCAGGCACTCGCCCGGCTCCCCGGCTTTGGCCCGCGTTCGGCCCGTCGCGCGGTGTTGCATCTGCTTAAAAAGCGCGAAGGGGCGTTAATTCCGCTGTTGCGCGCGCTCGAATCGGTCAACGAACTGCTTGCGACATGTTCGGTGTGCGGCAACGTCGATACGCGCGATCCTTGTTCAATCTGCTCCGACCCGCGCCGGGACGACCGATCCATAGCGGTGGTCGAGGATGTCGCCGACCTCTGGGCACTCGAGCGCTCACGGCTGTTTCCGGGCCGCTTCCACGTCCTCGGCGGGCGCTTGTCTGCACTGGACGGAGTACGCCCCGAAGACCTCACCATCGACCGTCTCGTCGCTCGCATTTCGCAAGGGGGAGTCGATGAAGTCGTCCTCGCGATGAACGCCACGCTCGAAGGCCAGACCACCGCGCACTACATCGCCGACCGGCTCGAAAGCTTCCCGATCCGCCTCACCCAGCTTGCCCATGGCCTGCCCGTAGGCGGTGAACTCGACTATCTCGACGACGGCACACTGGCACAGGCGTTGCGAGCCCGGCGACCGATGAGCTAGCCGAGTGTTGACGCACGAACGGACAATTCCTACCTGAGACTTATGGCGATCCTCCCAATCATCGAAGCTCCGGACCCCCGGCTACGCGTAATCTCGACCCCGGTAGAGGTTGTCGATGACAGCATCCGTGCGCTTGTGGCCGATATGCTGGAGACGATGTACGACGCGCCGGGCATTGGTCTCGCCGCCGTGCAGATCGGTGTTCCCAAGCGCCTGCTCGTCATCGACCTGCAGGAACAGGAAGACGAGGAAGGCAAGGGCATCCGCGAACCCCGCGTCTTCATCAACCCGGAAATTCTCGATCCAGACGAGGAATATACCGTCTATAACGAGGGGTGCTTGTCGGTCCCCGACCAATATGCCGAAGTCGAGCGCCCCGCCTCGACCCGCGCGCGCTGGATGGACCTCGACGGCAACCAGCATGACGAGCGTATCGACGGCATGCTGGCGACGTGTCTGCAGCACGAGATGGACCACCTCGAAGGGGTGCTGTTCATTGACCACCTAAGCCGGTTGAAGCGCGAGATGGTGCTGAAACGTTTGCTGAAGGTGCGCAAGGCCGCCTGAAATTAGGTCTGTCATCGCTCGTTCGTTCGTCCTATGTTCCGAGCGAGTTTGATGGGGCGCTGCAACGATGACGACTGAAATCCTGATTGTTGCAGTTCTGACGCTGGTCGCTGGTCTGGTTATCGGCTGGCTATTGGGTGGTCGAAGCGCGGGCAAGGTCCGCGAGGAATTGGCCGCTGCCCTGGTCCATGCCGGGCAAGTCGAACAAGTCCGCCAGATGCATCAGCAGGTCGAAACCGAACGCGACCAGCATTTGCGTGACCTTACCGATCTTCGTGGGCGTTCGAGTGAGCGCGAGGCGGCGTTGGAAGCGCGCGCTCTCGAACGCGAAGCCACATGGCAGGCGTCGCACGATCGTTTGCTTGCCGACAAGGAAGCCCTTGGCGCGCAATTCGCCGAAACCGGAGCAAAATTGCTGGAAACCGCGCAACGCCAGTTCCTTGAACGCGCCGATGCCCGCTTCAAACAGTCCGAAGAAACGACAGGGCAGGGGCTTGCCGCGCTCCTCGCTCCCGTCACCGAAAAACTCGCCCGCTACGAAGCCGGCGTCGCCAAGGTCGAAGCCGAACGCCGCGACGCGTTCGGCGATTTGAAGGGGCAGATCGAGGCGATGCGGGTCGGTACCGAACGCGTTTCGGGAGAGGCAGCCAAGTTGGTCAACGCGCTGCGCAATGCCCCAAAGGCGCGCGGTCGCTGGGGCGAGCAACAACTCCGCAACGTCCTCGAAAGCTGCGGACTATCCGAACACGCCGATTTCCAGACCGAGGTCAGCATCACCGGCGAAGAAGGCGGCCGTCTCCGCCCGGACGTGATCATCAATGTCCCCGGCGGGCAATCGCTGGTGATCGATGCCAAGGTTTCGCTGAATGCCTATCAGGACGCATTCGGCGCTGTTGACGAAGGCGAACGCCAGATCGCCCTGACCGCTCATACTGCCTCGATGCGCGCGCATGTGAACAGCCTCGGCAACAAGGCCTATTGGAGCCAGTTCGCCGATGCGCCTGATTATGTGATCATGTTCGTGCCCGGCGAACATTTCCTCTCCGCCGCGCTGGAGCACGACCCGACCTTATGGGACTTCGCTTTCGAAAAGCGGGTTTTGCTTGCGACTCCCACCAACCTGATCGCCATTGCGCGCACGGTGGCGGCGGTATGGCGTCAGGAAAAACTTGCCAAAGAGGCGCGTCAGATCGGTGAGCTAGGTAAGGAATTATATGACCGATTAGCCAAAGCGGCAAGTGACTTGCGGAAAGTCGGGGGCGGTCTCACGAGCGCTGTTAATAATTATAATTCTTTCGTCAGCAGCTTCGAAAGCCGGGCGCTCGTTACAGCGAGGAAATTCAAAGAATTGAACATCGAAACGGGCGCCCGTGAAATAGAGGACGTTCCTCCAGTAGAGGCGCTAGCTCGCTACGGAACAGAATCCTATAGATCGGTCGAGAAATTGACAAACGCGGATTCAGCTAATTGATTCCCTTAATTCAAGCTCACGCCGCAGAGATAGTGGCAATCCTCGTCGTTCCTTTGACAATTATATTGCAGCGAATTTTACGGCCTCGCGCTAAGTTAGTGCGCAGTATAAGACATGCATTTACGCATCTTGTCGATGAACCCATCACCGACAAAGATGGAAGAATCCTCGCTACAAAACAGGTTTTGCATACTGCGTCATTGTCCGTGACAAACATCGGTACTGAACCGGCAACTGAAGTCGAAATTGTTTTCAATTGGAAGCCACAGTGCTGCAATGTATGGCCTTCGCGTGTTCACAAAATAGAAGAAATGCCAGATGGACGCTGGGCGATCGTTTTGAACAGTATCACCCCCGGTGAGACGTTTGGGATGGAGATATTCGCAATCAATAAAGCGCTGCCCGCTCTTATCATAGTTCGAAGTAGCCAATGCGAAGCTTCGGAAATGCAGTTGCAACCGCAGCAGGTTCAGCCTCGATGGAAGATGTCAGTTGCAATTTATCTAATGATTATCGGATTGGCTATGACAGCCTACTGGTTTGTCAGAGCGTTACAATTCGTCGCCTCTGGTTGATCACCTCATACGCCATCACCGCCGTCGCGACCGCAGCGTTCAGGCTGTCCGCCTTGCCCAGCATCGGCATCTTTACGAGCAGGTCGCACTCGGCCTCGTATTCAGCCGGCAACCCCTGCGCCTCGTTGCCGACCAATATGAACGTCGGCGCTTCGTACCGGACGGCTTGATAATCGACATCGGTGTTCAGGCTGGTCCCAACCAATTGCCCCGGCCCCGCGCGCAGCCAGGTCACGAACTCCGCCCATGACGCCACGCTCACGCTTTGTGTGAAGATCGCCCCCATGCTCGCGCGCACCGCTTCGACCGAAAACGGGTCGGTGCAATCGTCGATCAGGATCAGCCCGCCCGCGCCAACCGCGTCACCGGTCCGCAGCATCGTCCCCAGATTGCCGGGATCACGCAAGGCCTGCGCCACGATCCAGATGTTCGCCGTGCCGCGATCAACCTGATCGAGCGGTGTCATACGTTCGTGATACACGCCTAGAACGCTGCCCGGATTATCCTTGCCTGACAGTTTCGACAAAATATCCGGATGGGTGACGACGACCTCGCCGCCCGCAGCTTCGGTCGCTTCGGTTAGACGCACCACCAGCGGATGGTTTGCGCTCTCGGGTGAATGCCACAGCATTTCGGGCGTAACCCCAGCATCGAGCGCTTCGGTCAAAATCCGCAAGCCCTCTGCCAGAAAGCGGCCCTCGGCCTTGCGATGCTTCTTGTCGCGCAACGAACGGACGCGCTTGACGATCGGGTTTGAAAACCCCGTAATCTCTCGGGCCATTAAACGATCCAACTATGGTATTGGCCATGGGCAAAGCCCGCGTCGATCGACGTCTTTAGCGTCGCCGTCCGGACGTGCCTGAAGTCGGCACGCAGGGCGGCTGCGTTCACGACCGGCACGTCATTCCTCCCCGAACTTGTTCTCCACGAGTTCCGCCAGCGCCGTGACGGCCTGTTCCGCGCCATCGCCGCTCGCGCTGATCGTCACGCTGTCGCCCATCGCCGCGCCCAGCATCATCAGGCCCATGATCGACGTGCCGACGACGCTCGATCCGTCTTTCTCGACCTCGACCTTTGCAGGCAGACCGCTCGCCATCGTGACGAACTTGGCGCTGGCCCGCGCATGGAGGCCGCGCTTGTTCGTGATCAGCACTGTTTTCTGGATCACGCCGCCTGCTCGCCCAACACTTCGGACGCGACCGAGATATATTTACGGCCGGCTTCACGGGCGGCGGCTACGGCATCGCGGACGTTCATGGTGCGGCGGGCCCCCTCCAGGCGGATCAACATCGGCAGGTTAATGCCTGCGATGACCTCTACCTTACCTGGCAACATTAGTGAAATTGCCAGGTTCGAAGGTGTGCCGCCAAACAAATCGGTCAGGACGATGACGCCACGACCGCCATCGACCGCTGAGATCGCCTTGGCGATGTCGGTCCTGCGCAACTCCATGTCATCGTCGGGGCCGATGCATATCGTCTCGATGGCCCGTTGCGGGCCAACGACATGCTCCATCGCAACGACGAATTCCGTTGCGAGCCTGCCGTGTGTCACCAATACCAAACCGATCATTACGACCCAATCTCGCTTTCAATCCCGATTACGCCCTTTGACGTTGCCCGAGTCAATTCGTTCCCTGTGCGATCCTTGCTTGCTGCCGATCGTCCCTCGGTCGAGTCGTCCGGTCGGCTTCGCAGGTCGCGATGCAGGACCGTGGGCGAAAATGCTGCATTGCGCAACCGGGCAGCGACACGCTCTGCCACATGGACGCTGCGATGCCGTCCACCGGTGCAACCAAAGGCAATCGTTACATAGGCTTTTCCGTCAGCCTGATAGCGCGGAAGGAGAAAAAGCAGCAGTTCCTCGATCCGGCTAAGGGCTTCTTCATAGGCGGGATCTTCGGCTACATAGGCAGCAACTGCAGCATCGAGGCCGCTGAGCGGGCGAAGCCCGGAGTCCCAATGTGGGTTACGCAGGAATCTCATGTCGAACATCAGGTCGGCATTGCGGGGTACGCCGCGCGCGAAACCGAACGACATGATCGTCAGCGTCGGTGCCGATACCGCGCCCTCGTCGAAGCGCGCGCGGATTTCGAGCCGCAAATCGTTGCTGGTGTTCGCGGTGGTATCGATGACGTGATCCGCCCAGCGCCGCAACGGGCTGAGCAGCTCGCGTTCGCGCGCGATGCCGTCGGATGCCGGTCGGTCGAGCGCCAGTGGATGCCGCCGCCGCGTTTCGGCATAACGGCGTTCGAGCTCTGATCCCGAACAGTCCAGAAACAGCGTGCCGATGTCGTCCCCGGCGTCGCGCATCGCCTTTATCCGGGTGACGATGGCATCGACGTCGAACCCCCGCGTCCGGCTGTCGATGCCAATTGCAAGCGGCCGGTCGCCGCTTGCTCCCTCTGGCGGCTTCGTGCCGAGCAGCAGCCCGAGCAGGCGCAGCGGCAAATTATCGACCGTCTCCCACCCGATATCCTCAAGCGATTTCAGCACCGTAGATTTCCCCGCGCCCGACATGCCGGTCACGAGCAATATGCGTCCGGGTTGCGTCATCTGCCGGGTAATCCGTGTTGGACAAGCGCCATTTCGACCTTAATCGGTGCGGAAGCTTCCAGTGCCTTCAACGAAACCACCGGGATGTCGATCCCTGCGATTTTACGCGCGCGCTCGGGTTCGGGCAGGCGATCGACAATGTCGCTCAGGCTGACCAGCAATGCCACCGGCACATCGTCAAGGTGGCACATGTTCTGGATGCCGATGCCGCGCACCTCTATCTTTCCTGCGATTGTTGGCGGTGCGCTGGCCAGAAGCGTCGTTTCCGCGCGCCGGGTCAATGTATAGTCATCGCTCACCAGATCCGCGCCCCGGTCGATCAGCCGCAACGCGAGGTCCGATTTGCCCGCACCCGATGGCCCCTCGATTAGGACGGCGCGGCCCGCGATGGCAACGCACGTGGCGTGGAGCGTTTCGGACGAAAGCGGTGTTCCGGAGAGGTGGCCGGTGCCGGACGATAAAATCGTCATGGTCGCGCGTTTTGCTCCCTCAAGCAGCGGGCAAACGGATGATGAAACGTGCCCCGCTGGCCCCCGAATCGCGATCTTCGATTGCGATGGTTCCGCTATGCCCGTTCACGATCGTCTTGGCGATGGCGAGGCCAAGGCCGGAATGCTTGCCGAACGCCTCGGTCTCGGGACGGTCACTGTGAAATCGTTCAAAGGCAATCTCCCGCGCGGTGGGGGGGATTCCGGGGCCATTGTCCTCGACCGTTACGATGACGTCTTCGCCCGCGCGGGTCGCGCCGACCTGGACAACACCCCCCGGTGGCGAGAATGAAACAGCATTGTCGACCAGATTGCGGATGGCGCGTTCAAGCCGATCGGGTTCGCCCATGACGACGGCGGTTTCGCGCCCGGGACGGGCAAAGGCGATCTGCGTCTGTCCCGGCGACCGAAAACTGTCCCGATTCAGGAACTTTTCGATGAGTTCGCCCAGATCGACTCGTTCGAAACGCGTCCGGGTCAATTCGGCATCGAGCCGCGAAATATCGGATATGTCGGTGATCAGCCGGTCGAGCCGCCGGACGTCCTGCGCGATGATGTCAGTGAGTTGCTTCTGGAGCGCGGGATCGCTGACCCGGTCCAGGCTTTCAACCGCCGAAGCAAGCGACGCGAGCGGATTTTTGAGTTCATGCGAAACGTCGCCCGCAAACCGTTCGATCGCGTCGATCCGCTGGCGTAGCGCCTGCGTCATGTCGGAAACCGCCCGGGCTAGCAGGCCGATCTCGTCACTTCGACCCGGCAGGCGCGGCACGACGACTTCGCGCGCACGACCGAGGCGGACGCGTACGGCGGCGCGCGCGAGGCGACGAAGCGGGCGTACGATCGTGCGGGCAAGGAAGAAGGACAACGCCGCCGACAGGATCAGCGCAAGGCCGATGATCATGCCGAGGCGAAGGCGTTCCGCGCGCACCAGTCGCGTCACGTCTCGTGCGTTCTGGACGCTCAACAGATAGCCGATCGGTCCCGGGCCGACGCTGGTCGCCGCGCTGATCACCAACGTGCGATCGGGGGCAAGCCTGACGCGTGACTGGACCAGCGCACCCGCGGCGACGGCCTGCAGTTCGGCCCAGTAGCGGGCGGGCAGGGCACCCTGGTCAACGAAGGCCCGCGGGATGTCGGCGTCCACCGACCGGTCGATGAGCGCATCCATCCACCGGGCGAAATGCTTGTCCCACGGTTCGGACGCGGGATCGACGAGCCGAAAGCTGCGAACACCGTTCCGCCAGCTATCGTAGATCATCGTGCCGGTCTTGTCGTACATCCTCAGATGGTCGCCTGATGTCCCGGCGATGGCATCCAATATCGCTGGCCGGGCCGATTCGGGCGCGCTGGCGAGGACCACTGAAACGATCCGGATTTCGCTTTCTTCCTGCGTCAGCCTTTCCTGCACCAGCCGCGTTCGGAACCCGTCGAGGTACAATACGCTGCCCCCGATGAGTACGAGCACAAGCAGATTGACCGCAAGGATGCGAAGCGTGAGCGAACCCCGGCCGATCCAGCGTGACGCGCGATCCGGGGCGTCACCCGTCGGAAAAGCGATAACCGGCGCCATAAAGCGTCTCGATAGCGTCGAACTGCGGATCGACCGCGCGGAACTTGCGCCGCAGTCGCTTGATATGGCTGTCGATCGTCCGGTCATCGACATAGGTGTCGTCCTGATAGGCGACATCCATCAACTGGCTGCGGCTTTTGACGACATCGGGGCGCTGGGCAAGCGCCTCCAATATCATGAATTCGGTTACGGTCAGCGTCACGCCCGAACCCGCCCAGTGGACGCGGTGGCGCGCAGGATCGAGTTCCAGTCGCCCGCGCACGATCGGATCCGGGACCAGCCCTGCCTGTTCGCCGGGCTCGACTTTCGACAATTCGACACGGCGGAGGATTGCCCGGATTCGCGCGATCAGCAGGCGTTGGGAAAAGGGCTTGGCGATATAATCGTCCGCGCCCAGCGCCAGCCCGAGCGCCTCGTCCAGCTCATCATCCTTCGATGTCAGGAAAATCACCGGCAGCGATGACTTTTCGCGCAGGCGACGCAGCATCTCCAGCCCGTCGAGACGCGGCATCTTGATATCGCTGACGGCGAGGTCGGGGGGGTTCTCGATCAAAGCCTTCAGCGCGGTCTCACCGTCGGTGTACAGCCGGGCGGTAAATCCCTCTGCCTGCAGCGCAATGCCCACCGACGTCAGTATGTTGCGATCGTCATCGATCAGGGCGATGGTCGCGGTCATTAAATCATTTGATAAACCAATGGAATCGTCGCTGCAACATATCGTGCGGTGTTTGACGCTTTTGCCGCTCCGGTATAAGCGCGATAGCAACTGTCAAAGGCATCCGCGATGCGGGAGCCTGCCATTTATTCCCGAAAGAGGTTCCAGTGACTGATCGCATTCCTTCGTTCGATCTTGCCGCGCAGGGCATTTCCACGGCTGCAAAGCTCAACTGGAACCTGATTACCGCACCGCTGGTGGAACACGCCCTGCGCAATGGTGAGGGATTGCTTGCGGCCGACGGTCCACTGGTCGTCGAGACCGGCAAGCACACCGGGCGCTCCGCCAACGACAAGTTCATCGTTCGCGATGCAACTACCGAAGACACGATTTGGTGGGGCAAGACCAACAAGGCCATGACGCCCGAGCATTTCGCCGCGCTGAAAGCCGATTTCTACAGCGCGCTTGCGGCCAAAGAGGAACTTTACGTTCAGGATCTGTTCGGGGGATCGCAGCCGGAATATCGCGTTAACGTGCGCGTGGTCACGGAATATGCCTGGCACAGCCTGTTCATCCGCACGTTGCTCGTGCGTCCTGAAACGGCCCAGCTTGCGGCTTTCGCGCCTGAATTCACGATCATCGACCTGCCGAGCTTCCGCGCTGACCCTGCGCGCCACGGCAGCCGGGGCGAGACGGTGATCGCCGTCAACTTCACCGAAAAACTGATTCTGATCGGGGGTACCGCCTATGCCGGCGAGATGAAGAAGTCGGTATTCGGCATCCTCAACTACAAGCTGCCGGTCGAGGGCATCATGCCGATGCACTGCTCGGCCAATATCGGTCCGAAGGGCGATACCGCGGTATTCTTCGGTCTGTCGGGCACAGGCAAGACGACATTGTCCGCCGACGCCAGCCGTACCCTGATCGGCGACGACGAACATGGCTGGTCCGACACGGCGGTCTTTAACTTCGAGGGCGGCTGCTACGCCAAGATGATCCGCCTGTCCGCCGAAGCCGAGCCAGAAATCTTTGCCACGTCGAAGCGTTTCGGGACGGTATTGGAAAACGTGGTGATCGACAAAGACACGCGCCAACTTGATTTCGACGATAACAGCCTCGCCGAAAACAGCCGCGGTTCATATCCGATCGACTTCATCCCGAATGCGTCGGCGGACAATATGGGTCCGGTCCCGCAGAATATCGTGATGCTGACCGCCGACGCTTACGGCGTCCTCCCTCCTATTGCGAAGCTGACTCCCGATCAGGCGATGTACCACTTTCTGTCGGGCTATACCGCGCGCGTTGCCGGGACTGAGATGGGCGTGACGGAACCAGAAGCGACATTCTCGACGTGCTTCGGCGCACCGTTCATGCCCCGCCACCCGAGCATCTATGGCAACCTGCTGAAGTCCCGCATCGCCAAGGGCGGCGTGTCGTGCTGGCTGGTCAACACGGGTTGGACCGGCGGCAAGCACGGTGTCGGCAGCCGCATGCCGATCAAGGCAACCCGCGCCTTGTTGAATGCGGCACTCGATGGCAGCATTAACGAAGGCGAGTTCCGGACCGATCCGAATTTTGGCTTCAAGGTCCCCGTTGCGGTTGCCGGTGTCGATAGCGGCATCCTCGACCCGCGCAGCACATGGGCGGACAAGGACGATTACGACGCCACCGCAAACAAGCTCGTCGGCCAGTTCATCGATAATTTCGCGCAGTTCGAGGATCACGTCGATGAAGGCGTCCGTCAGGCCGCACCAACCGCCGCCTGATTGCAATATTGACCGTTAAGGAGAAGACCATGGGCATGCTCGACGGAATATTGGGATCGCTTGGTAGTAACCCCATGATCGACAATCTGGCCGCAAAGGTCGGGCTGACACCTGAGCAGGTCCAGTCTGCCGTAGCGGCGCTGGGTGCTGCTCATCCGCAGGAAGGCGACACCGTACAGACAGCGGCTGCCAGCACTGGTCTCTCCGCCGAAACGCTGCAGCAGATCGTTGGTCATCTGGGCGGCGAGGGTGCTCTGGCCAGCGTCGCATCGATGCTGGACCGTGACGGCGATGGCAGTCCGGTCAATGACATCACCAGCATGATTGGTGGGTTCTTCAACAAGAAATAGGTGGGTGCGGCGTTTAAGAGCGGCACCCCTTGATTCTCGCCGTCATCCTGAAACAGGTTCAGGATGACGGTAGTGGGATTTTTGGAAGCGTTTAACCCTAAATCGCTTCCACCAGCAGAACCCCGCGCTCGATCCCGACCACCCTTAACCGGTCGCCAATCGCCGCAGTGGCGCCGCGAGCGGACCAGACACCATCGGCAACTTTCACCCGGCCCTGCGACGCATCGACCGGCGTTACCGCGGTCACGATCTCGCCGATCAAACGCGCGCCACGGTCGTTAAGCAGCGGATCGGCGGACGTTATCGGATTACGCAACAGCAGCTTGCGCCCGACATAAATCGAAGCCACCGCCGTCACCGCAAACAACAGCAATTGCAACGCCATGCTCAGCGGCAGCAGCAACGTCGCCATGCCGGTGATCAGCGCAGCAAGCCCGATCCACATCAGGAACACGCCGGGGATCAGGATTTCGGCAATCCCCAGTGCGGCGGCGGCGATCAGCCACAGCCATTGATCGGCGATCGTGTTCATTCAGCGGGCGTTTCGAACGGCCCCGGACGACGCGGAGGCGCAGGCGGCGCAATCGGCTTGTCCTTGAAAGCGTCCCGTGCCAGCTCGCCAATTCCGCCCAGTGTCCCGATCAGCTGTGTGGCCTCAACCGGGAACAGGATCGTCTTGGCGTTGGGTGACGTCGCAAACAGCGCGACTGCCTCAACATATTTCTGCGCGATAAAATAGTTGATCGCCTGCGCGCTGCCGCCCTCGATCGCGTCGGACACGAGCTTGGTCGCCGTTGCTTCGGCCTGAGCGGCACGTTCGCGCGCCTCGGCATCGCGGAAGGCGGCCTCGCGACGTCCTTCGGCCTCGAGAATTTGCGACTGTTTCTCGCCCTCGGCACGGTTGATCGAGTTCTGGCGCGCTCCCTCCGACTCCAGGATCGAGGCGCGCTTCTCACGCTCGGCCTTCATCTGGCGGGTCATCGCGTTGACGATATCGGCGGGCGGGCGGATGTCCTTCAATTCGACGCGCGTGATCTTTACGCCCCAGGCTTCGGTCGCCGAATCGACCACGACCAGCAGTCGCGCGTTGATCTCGTCGCGCTTCGACAGCGTCTCGTCGAGGTCCATCGAACCCATCACCGTGCGCAAATTGGTCGTCGATAGCTGCATGATCGCGCGATACAGGTCGCTGACTTCATAAGCCGCCTTCGCCGCGTCGAGCACCTGGAAAAACACCACGCCATCGACCGCGACCATCGCATTGTCCTTGGTGATGATTTCCTGTCCCGGAATGTCGAGGACCTGCTCCATCATGTTTACCTTGCGACCGACCCGGTCGACGAAGGGCATGATGAGGGTGAGCCCGGGCGGAGCAACGGCTGTGAACTTGCCGAAGCGCTCGATCGTATATTGATAGCCTTGCGTGACCATTTTCACGCCCATCATGACGTAAACGATCGCCAATACGGCGATGACGATTAAAGCAACTTCCATGCAGACGGCTCCCCCACCGAAACTTTCAGCCTCTTATGGCCCCGCGCCGGGCGAACCTCCAAGCATATTCGGCTTTGCCGTTCGGTCGGCCATGCCTGCATTGCCCCGTGCTGACCAACCACTGCGCAACGCGCATGGTTCGGCAACTTCCTCCTGTTCGAATTCGACGGTGCGTTCCGCTCCTGCGACGCCCTCCGGCGAAAGGTCGAATTGGCGTTCGATGAGCGACCAGACATGATCTGCATAGCGGTCGGCGATTACGTCGAATATTTCTTTCAGTGCCGCATTGGGTGCGTTCCGTGCTGCCCGACGTTCTTCGGCCTCCCGCCGTTCGAAGTAGCAAATCTGACTGGCTAACGTCATGCCGTTTCCCTTACGGCGATCCACTTCAACGCAGTCGCCAATGTGATGCCAGCGGGGGAACGCGCCGAACCCTTTTTCGATGCACGTTGGATTAACATAGTGAAACACGACGATGCCAAGAGCCGGCTCAAGCTGTCGATGCGACATTAACGGCATGATAACTATAAAAGGGCAGGATCGCCCGACGGTCTAGAGTGGATGATCGTGCGCTTGGAGCCTCGTACATGGCAGTTCGTTTCCGCCCGCCGCCGGTCGTAATAACACTGACCATCGCCTTTGCGATTTTTGGGGTGCTGTGGCCGATCGTCGCACGCGACGTTCGCTATGACTATATTCCTTGGCTGGATCATATCATCGCCACCGGCCCGATAGCGGCCTTCAAGTCGCCGTTTGCTGCCTATAATCCTCCCTATCTGTATCTGCTCGCATTGGTCAGTACGCTGCATACGTTGCTGTCGGCGTTGACCATGGTGAAACTGGTGTCATTGGTCGCGACGATTGCATTGGCATTCGCGGTTCACAACCTGCTCAGGCAGTGCGAGGTTCGGCATGCTGGGCGGTGGGCGGCGATTGTCATGATACTGCCCACGACAGCGGCGAACGCTGCCGTGCTTGGACAATGCGATGCCCTGTATGTCGCCCCAGCTATCCTGGCTTTGTCCGCTGCGCTTGGTCGCCGTCATGCCGCAATGTTGATCTGGTGCGGGATTTCGATCGCGTTCAAGCTGCAGGCCATATTGTCCGCGCCATTCATCATCGCCTTGTTGATCAATCGCCGGGTCCCAATTCACTATTGGGTCATCCCGCCGCTCGTGTTCCTGGCCTCTTTGTTGCCGGCGTGGATTGCCGGGTGGCCCGCACATGATCTGCTCGGCGTGTACATGCGACAGAGCGAAGCCTTTTCGCTGGTTTCGCTGAATGCACCAAATATCTGGATCATCGTTCAGAATCTTTGGCCGGTACTGGGTCATTCACTGTCAGGGATTGCACTGGCAATCGCAGTCGCCGCATCTGCGATTTATATCGTCTGGTTTTCGATAAAGATGCCCGACGGCAACGATCTGTACGTTCCCGCGATCCTTGCGGTGCTCGTCACTGCCGGCCTGCTGCCCTTTATGCATGAGCGGTATTTCATATTTGCCGATGTGGCGACGTTTGCTTTTGCCGCAGTGACGGCAACCCGGCGAGCCTGGCTCGTCGCTTTTCTGGTGCAAGCCGGATCGGCGCTTGCAACGATCGGCTATCTGCAATCGACGGCGGCGTTCGTGATTCCGGGGGCGGCGGCGATGATCGCAGCAACGATCCTGCTATTGTGCGACCCTGCTATTCGGACACGGAACATTGGCAAAACGGCACGCGGTGATACTCTCGGCCTGAGCAACAATGCGCACCGCGGTATGGGCCGACCCTAGCGCCAAACCGCCAGTGCGGTTACATGGGCCGCCACGACTCACCCATGAAGGTGCCAGCTTGGCTATTGAAATCCCCCTCGGCCTTACATTCGACGACGTTCTGCTCCAGCCCGGGGCGTCCGACGTCCTGCCGAGCCAGGCGGACACGCGCACGCAACTGACCAAGTCGATCTCGCTCAACATCCCCGTCCTGTCGTCCGCGATGGACACGGTGACAGAGGCCGACATGGCGATCGTCATGGCGCAGCTCGGCGGCATCGGTGTGCTGCACCGTAACCTCACCATCGAGGAACAGGTCGAGGCAGTCCGTCAGGTCAAGCGTGTTGAAAGCGGCATGGTCGTCAACCCGATCACCATCGCGCCCGATGGCACGTTGGCGGACGCGCGCGCGCTGATGACCTATCACAAGATTTCGGGGATTCCCGTGGTCGAGGCTTCAGGGCGTCTCGTAGGCATATTGACCAACCGCGACGTGCGGTTTGCAGGCAACCCCAACCAGCCCGTCGCCGAGCTGATGACCAGCCAGAATCTCGCCACGGTGAAGGCGGGCGTCACCGAAAAGGACGCCCAATATCTGCTTCACCAGCGCCGCATCGAAAAACTGCTGGTGGTCGATGAGAATTACCACTGCATCGGCCTCATTACCGTCAAGGACATCGAAAAGGCCGTCACCTATCCCAATGCGACGAAGGACGGCACCGGTCGCCTCCGCGTCGCCGCTGCCACCACGACGGGCGACAAGGGTTTCGAGCGGACCGAAGCGCTGATCGACGCCGATTGTGACGTCATCGTCGTCGATACGGCGCACGGTCATTCGCTGATGGTCGCGCAAGCAGTCGAACGTATTCGCAAGCTTAGCAACTCGGTTCAGATTATCGCCGGCAATGTCGCCACCGGTGCTGCGACCCGCGCCTTGATCGACGCAGGCGCCGACTGCATAAAGGTGGGCATCGGTCCGGGCAGTATCTGCACCACCCGCGTTATCGCGGGCGTTGGCGTGCCACAGTTGACCGCCATCATGGAAAGCGCCGAGGAAGCCGCGAAATCGGGTATTCCCGTTATCGCCGACGGTGGCCTGCGCACGTCAGGAGACATCGCCAAGGCGCTCGCCGCAGGGGCGTCAACCGTGATGGTCGGATCGCTGCTGGCGGGCACTGCAGAGGCTCCTGGCGAGACGTTTCTCTATCAAGGCCGCCAGTATAAATCCTATCGCGGCATGGGTTCGGTCGGTGCCATGGCGCGCGGTTCAGCGGATCGGTATTTCCAGCAGGACATTACCGACCAGCTAAAGCTTGTTCCAGAAGGCATCGAAGGACAGGTCGCGTTTAAGGGACCGGCCAAGGACGTCATTCATCAGCTTGTCGGCGGCGTGAAAGCGGCCATGGGCTACACCGGTTCGCGCACGATCCTGGACTTGCAACAGCGCGCAAAGTTCGTGCGGATTACCAATGCGGGGCTGCGCGAGAGTCACGTCCATGACGTCAATATCACGCGCGAAGCCCCGAATTATCCCACGCAGTAAAGCCGAAAGCGACATTTGATCGCAACATTTCTGCATTTTCGCATACTCTCTCCGCTTTCCCGGGCCGCGCGCCCAGGGAAGCGGTTTTATTTATATTAGGCCCTATCCAATGACCCCAGCAGCCCGCGTCCAGATGGCAATCGAACTCCTCGACAAGATCGTCGCATCGGCACAGCGCAACGGCGCACCTGCCGACACGATCATCGCCGAATGGTTCAAGACCCGCCGCTTTGCAGGTTCAGGGGATCGTCGCGGCATCCGGGACCTGATCTATCGCGCCATCCGTGCGTTTGGCGAGCCACCCGAAACCGGGCGCCGCGCCATGCTGGGGTTGGCCCAGATCGACCCCGAAATTGCCGCGGCCTTCGACGGCTCTCCCTATGGCCCGCCAAAGATCGGTCGCGCGGAGAACGCGTTGCAGCCAGCGCCGATGCCAGACTGGCTCGGCGGGCGTATCGATGCCGCTGAACACGAAGCCCTGCTTGCCCGCGCGCCGCTCGACCTGCGCGTCAACGTGCTTCAGACTTCGCCCGATGCGATGATGGCCATCTATCCGAACGCCACGCAGATACCTGGCCTTCCCAATGGCTTGCGGATCGATCCTCCCATCGCGATCGAAGCTGATGATGCCATGCGCGACGGCCTGATCGACGTTCAGGACGCGGGCAGCCAGTTCGTCGTCGCTGCCTGTCAGGCAAAGCCCGGCATGACCGTCATCGACCTGTGCGCCGGGGGCGGGGGCAAGACGCTCGCGCTCGGGGCCGACATGGAAAACAGCGGGCGTCTGGTAGCCTGCGACACTGACCGCACCCGCCTGTCACGCCTGTCACCCCGCGCCGCGCGTGCTGGCGTCAACGTTGAGGTCCGCCTGCTCGATGGTGGGCGTGAAGCCGCGATGCTCGGCAATCTGGCGGAGAAGGGCGACGTCGTTCTGGTCGACGCGCCCTGCACCGGCAGTGGCACCCTGCGCCGCAACCCGGAGGCGCGCTGGCGAATCACGCCCGACCGGTTGCGCGACGTCCTCGATGTCCAGCGTCACGTCCTCGACCTCGCGACCCCCTTGGTCCGGCCCGGCGGGGTGCTGGTCTATGCCGTATGTTCGTTGATCGAGCGTGAGGGCTGGGGCCAGATCGAGGATTTCCTGATGCATAACCCCGATTTCAAGGCCGAACCGCTTGAGATCGGACGCGAATCCGGCCCCGGTCGTATTTTGACTCCGAGTCATGACGGGACAGATGGATTTTTCGTCGCAAGGCTGATTCGTGCGTGCTAGTCTCGACCACTAGATGGTTCTGGAGACCCTGATGCGCCTAACGCCCCCTGCGATTGCCCTTGCCGTCCTTCTCGCGACGGTATCCAGCGTCAGCCACAGCGCGCGACCCGATACGATGATCGATGCACGCTCGCTCGCGCTTCTGAAGCAGGGTGAGGCTGCTGCGGCAGCGGGGCAGTTGAACGCGGCCAATGATGCGCTGGAGACTGCGCTCGCGGTCGATCCACGCAATCGTGCGGCTTTCATCGTGCTGGCGAAGGTTGCCGCGCGGCAGGACCTCGATGGAAAGGCGATCCGCCTTTACCGCGAAGCATTGCTCCTCGAACCTAATGACGTCGTCGCACTGGCGGGGCAGGGCGAGGCCATGGTCGCCAAGGGCGCCGTGACCAAGGCCGGGGAAAATCTCGCCAAGATCAAGACACTTTGCATTACGACTTGCCCCCAGCAAGCGGCACTGGCCGCAGCCATCGCGCGCGGTGCGCCTGTGGAAAAGGTTGCAGTGGCTGCGCCACCGGCAAAGCCTGCGCCACCCGCCGTCAACTGAGCAGGCGGGCGATCGAAACGAACTCCTGAACGCTCAGCGTTTCTGCGCGGCGCGCGGGGTCGATACCCAGAGTCGCCAGCGCGTCGAGCGCGCCCGGAACCGACTTGACGCTCTGTCTCAACATCTTGCGCCGTTGCCCGAATGCGGCGGCGGTCAGTTGTTCGACCTTTTTGATACCCACACCATCGGGTTGAGCTGCAGGCACGATATGGACAACCGCCGACATTACCTTCGGCGGCGGCGTGAATGCCGACCGGTGAACGCGCATCGCGATTGTCGCCGTACTGCGCCATTGAGCCAGCACCGTCAGCCGTCCGAAAGCATCGCTGTCGGTTGGCGCGACGATCCGTTCGGCAACCTCCTGCTGGAACATCAACGTCAGCGAAGCCCATCGCGGCGGCCATGCCGGAACCGTTAGCCATTTCACGAGTAAGGCGGTCCCGACGTTATACGGCAAATTGGCAACGATATGGCCGCCAGGCTCTAAAACCGACGCGAGATCGATCGTCATCGCGTCGGCATCGATCACGCGCAGCCTGCCGTCGGCTGTTTCGCCGAGTTCCGCCAAGGCGGGCATGCAGCGCCGGTCGCGTTCGACGGCGGTGACATTGGCTCCGGCGTCAAGAAGCGCGCGCGTGAGGCCTCCGGGACCTGGCCCGACCTCGTAAACCGACTTGCCGGTCAGGTCGCCGGGGACGTCTGCAATGCGCCTGAGTAACTGGCCATCGAGGAGAAAGTTCTGGCCGAGCGCCTTGCTGGCGGTCAGGCCGTGGCGGGCGATCACCTCTCGCAGAGGTGGGCGGTCCTGACTCAAGCGGCTTGCGCGCAAGCCTGGGCAGCGCGAGCCTCGGTAGCAGATGCGGCCATGCGGATTGCCGCGATCATGGCACCGGGGTTCGCGATATTCTGGCCCGCGATGCCGAATGCGGTGCCATGGTCGGGGGCGGTTCGCACAACTGGCAGTCCAAGTGTCATGTTTACGCCATCATCGAAATGCAGCGTCTTGAGAGGGATCAGCGCCTGGTCGTGATACAGGCAGATCGCCACGTCATATCCCGCCCGCGCCCGCGCGTGGAACATGGCATCAGCGGCGATTGGGCCGGTGGCGTCGATGCCTTCGGCACGCAGGATCTCGATGGCTGGAGCGATAAAATCGATTTCCTCGCGTCCGAGCGCGCCATTCTCGCCGGCGTGAGGATTGAACCCGGCGAAGGCGAGGCGGGGGTTTTCGATGCCAAAATTCCGCTGCAATCCGCGCGCGGTCGCCCGGGCCTTTGCCACGATCATGTCGATTGAAAGACTGGCCGAGACTTGGGAAAGAGGAATATGTGTGGTGACCGGCACGACCTTCAGCGTGGGCCCTGCCAGCAGCATGACGGCATTGTCACTCGATACGCCACATCGTTCGGCGATAAATTCGGTCTGGCCGGGATGCGTGAACCCGACCGAGTAAAGCTGCGTTTTGGAAACCGGAGCCGTGATCAGCGCGCGGGCAGCGCCCGATCGCGCAATCCCTGCGGCAACTTCGAGCGATGCCAGCGCGCACCGCGCACCTTCGAAACTGGGCACACCGGGTTCGATGATCCCGGCATCCTCGATCTGTAGCAAGGGGATCGCACGGAAGAACACGCCGACGGCTTCGCGCGGGTCGCGGATACGCTCGATCGGCCCCTGCCACACGGCATCGATCGAGCGTCGATCACCGACCACGAAAAACGGCGCAAGTTTGCTGGTGTCCCGCGCGGCCCATGCCTTCGCGGCGATTTCGGGTCCGATGCCAGCCGGGTCGCCCAACGCGACGACCATCGGCGCGGTTGCGTCGATCATATCAGCGATAATCGATGACGGCGTCACGTCGGAGGTCGCGCAGATAGCGCTGGGCACGCTGGTTGACGCGGCCTTCCTCGACTTGCGACATCACCTGCTCGAACGTCGGGGCGTTGGCGCTGGCGGCTTCGTCGCGACCGCACAGGACGAGGACGCGGACGCCTTCGGTCGGGGAGCCGAATGGCGGCGTTGCCTGACCGATCGAAAGTTTCAGCAGCATTTCCTGGAGCTGCGGCGGCAGGTCGCGGACCTTTACCTGATCATTATCAACGACTTCGGCACCTTGGGCAGCGGCGACCTCGGTCGTTTTACCACAGCCCTGCATTGCCTGCGTGGCCTTGCCGAATGCTTCGGCCTGGGCAGTTGCGGCGGCCTTGGTCGTGCCGGGAGCAAATTTCAGCGACATCTGGCGAAGGTTCAAAATGGCATCGCGGGGATCGGCCATCAGCACCTGTCGTTTGTCGACAAGGTAAACGATCGAAAACCCGCCAGGGACAGCAATCGGCCCGGCGATCTGCCCAACGGAAATTTCGGCAGCAGCCTGCGCCAGTGCATCGGGAAGCTGTGGTCCGCGAACCCAGCCCAGATCGCCGCCGACCGCAGCAGTCGATGCTTCGGAAAACTGGCGCGCATAGGCGGCAAACGATCCGCCCTGGCGAATCTGATCGATGATCTTGCGACCGTTGGCGAGAATTTCGGCAGAATTTTCAGGCGTGGCGGACAGATAGATTTCGCCGATATGATATTCCTGTTGCCCCTTCGATGCCTGCAAGCGGTCCATGATCGACTGCACTTCGTCTTCGCTGACGTTGACGAACGGCTCAACCCGGCGGCGCAACAGGCGGCTCCAGGCGAGTTCGCCCTGGATCTGGCGCTTGATCGACCGCTCCGACGAACCCTGCTCGCGCAGATAGGCGCCCATCGTCTCGGGGGTCCGCTTGAACCGTTCGGCGACGCGCGCGTAGCTCTGGTTGATCTCAGCCGAGGACACTTCGATATCGTGCGCTTTGGCTTCCTGTATCTGCAGGGTTTCGTCGATGATGTTGCGGAGGACCTGCAGGCGCAGGCGTTCGCGCTCCACGTCGGCTATCTTGCCACCGTTAGCGAGGATCACGAGCGCGAGCCGCTGGTCGATATCGGTGCCGGTGATGATCGTCCCGTTGATGATCGCCGTCGCCTTGCGGAGATGCGGATCGACCTTGCCGAACGTCGTCAGGTCCTTGGGCAGGTTCAACCCGCTGTCGGATGTTTCGGGCGCTGTCTGTGCTGCAGCGGCAACCGCCAGCAAACCACTCACCAGCACCGCGGTCAGGCGCGAAACGGGCCGGGCACCCTTAAAATTGTTGATCAATGCTTATCATCCGTACAGATCGAACTTGTCGCGGCGGCATTGCCTCCGCGATGGTGAATGCAGGCTTAGCGGCCAAGTCCACGGAACGCCAGCCTGAGCAAAAAGCTGTTCCCGCTCTTGGCATCGCCGGTGGAGTCGTAATCGCGCCGCCATGTCAGCCCGATGTCGAGGCAGTCGTCCGTATAGGCGATGCCGACGCGATGACGGACGGGGTCATAGCCATCGGATGTGGTGGTCGGGTCTTCCGCGGTGCTGGTCAGGTCGATGGTGGTTGACCCGAAAATCGAGAAATAGCGACCGATCTGCACGCGACCGCCGAGGCGGACTTCCTCGCGGTCCCGCAAATCCTCGATCGTGGGGTCTATGTTGCGGTTGAGCTTCAGATAGCCGACCGAGAAATATGTCGCCGTGCTGCCGATCGTCGCGTCGATTTCGTTGCGGCGCAGCGCGAAGCTGTCCTTGTCGATCCGGTAGCGGTGAGTGAGTTCGATAAAGCGGCGAAACTTCACCGTCGTGCGCCCGACGATGTCGGATGTCTGGTTGGTAAGGCCGGTGCCGTCGGGAAAAATTGCCGCTGTGGAATTGAAACGATAGCTCTGGCCGATGTTGGCGATAATCGACAGGCCCGGGCGGTCGAATGCATAGTCGAGGCCATAGGTTAAGCGGCTGCTACCCTCCCACCGATCATATCCCGGGAAGCGGTTCAGCGCGAACAAATTGCTGTCCTCAAGATCGACCGAGCGCGCATCTTCATTGGGGATGCGCAGATTGGCAGTCGGTGGAGAGGCAACAAGTTGCAGGCGCGGGGTTATTCTCTGGGTGCCGCCCATGAATTCACCGATGAAGGGCCAGCGGATTTCTGCTGCCAGCGCACCGATCCCCCGCGTCTGGAAGCCGGGCTCGCCACGGTAAAGCGCCGTCGCCGTCTGGGCGTTCGCGTCACTGTGATAGATGTCGCCGCGCGCATAAGCGGTGAAGATCACCTCCTGTCCCATGGTCGTCAGCTTGCGCAGGTCCCATCGCAGGCCGGCAAAGGCGCGTTGCGTATCCTGGCCCGCCGTCCGCGTCAGCGCGAGCGTGTTCAACTGGAGGTCGAAATTCCCGCCGAGCACTGGATCGGCGATCCGCCGCCGGTAATCGATCAGGGGTAGCGCGACCGGTATCTGGCCCTGCACGTCGAGGGCGCGCAGGGTTTGCACGGCCCACCCCGACACCGAGAAATAGCTCTTGTCGTCGATGTGCTCGATGTTGAAAGTCGAGCGCAGGCGGTCTTCATAGGACCGGTCATAGCGGCGCAGGAACGTGCGATCCGAAACGAGGCGGAGCGACGCGCTGATGCTCCATTCCGGATCGAGCTGGAAGCGGCCCGCGGCGTCGATCGATCCGCGAAAATCGCGCTGTGATGGGATGTTCGATCCCGACACCGGAATGCGCGAGCCATAGGTTGCAAAGGCCGAGACGCGATAAGCCCCGTTCGACGTCAGTGCCCGATATTCGCCCTCGATCGCGGGCAGTACAGCCGTATAGGCGTGCGCGGTCAGGGTCAGGTCGCGATTCGTGCCCACCTTCAGGTAATAGGGAATCGCCAGTTCAAAACCGTTGGTCCGCGTGTATTTGAGGTTCGGGAACAACAGCCCGCCCGCGCCCTCATCACCCAGCGGCTGCGTCAGCGTCGGCAACACGATTAGCGGCACGCCGAACATTTCGAGACGACCACCCTTGAAGGTCATCTTCTTGCCGTTGGGATCATGGATGATGCGCAACGCAGAGATTTGCCACGACGGTTTGCGCGGGCACCCATGATCGTCGAGGACCGGGCAGGGCGAATAGGCCGCGCTTTCCAGCGTGGTGACGCCATTGATTCGCGTTGCGCGCCGGGCGGCGAGCCGCCCTCCGTCCGCCAGTACCAGCAGCAAATTGTTGACGACCCCATCCTTCAGCGTGTCGGTCAGTTCGACGTCGTCGCCATAGGCGGTATCGCCGCCCGGATTGACGGTAACGACGTTGCCGATCGCGTGGACCGCTCCCGATTTCCGGTTCCAGACGATCTTGTCGGCGCGGACGCGGTTGCCTTCGCTTGCCATGCGGACGTCGCCGGTTGCGGTGACGACCTGGGTGTTATTATCGTAATCGAGCTGGTTCGCGGCAAAGTCGACCTGCTGTTCGGCCTTCGCGGGAACCGTGGGGACAACGGGCGGCGGGGGATAGCCCTGCTGGGCCTCCGCTGCGCCGGTCATTGCGAACGCGATCGGCACCGAAGCCAGCAGAAAAGCACTAAAACGCGTCACGAACAGCCTTTTTCGATGTTGGACCATATTCGGCATGGCCAACCTGAACGCCTATCGCACTGCCGGGCGGGGACCGCAATCACAGGCTTTCACAGCTTCGCTTTCACTATGCACGGGGCCATGCTTGGGCGTAACAGCCGCAATCCCCTGATTCTTTTCGCTTGAGTGAGCCCAACATGCGCGTTTCCTTTGTATCTGCCCGTCCCACATCCGCATCCGACATCGCCTTGCTTGTGCGGAAAGACGGTATTGCCGCTGCGGTGGCGGGACACGATGCAGCGCCCGGCCTGCAGGCGGCGGCGACACTTTCGCGATTCGACGGCGATGCCGGTGCGGTCGTGGAGTATTCGTCGGTCGAGGATGGCTCCCCTAAGCGGGTGCTACTGGCGGGCGTCGGCGCGGGGACGCCGGAAGACTTTGAAAAGGCGGGCGGGGCACTTTGTGCGCGGCTGCTGATATCGGGGGCGACGTCGCTCGTCATCGATGCGGCGGGCGCCCCTGCGGCTTCTGCCGCGCGCCTCGCTGCTGCGGTCGAGCTGCGGGCATGGCGCTATGATAAATATCGTACAAAGCTGACCGACAAGCAAAAGCCGACGCTCGCAGAGGTGATCGTGGTGAATGCCGAGCCGGGCCTCGATGCGGCCTGGGCGAATGCAAGCGCTGTCGTGGATGGCATGGCGTTTACGCGCGAACTCGTCACCGAACCGGCTAATATCATCTTCCCCGAATCATTCGTCGAACGGTGCCAGAAGCTGGCTGAGGTCGGGATCGAAATACAGGTTCTCGACGAGGCCGACATGGCCGCCGCCGGAATGGGTTCGTTGCTCGGCGTGTCGCAGGGTTCGCGCCGGGAAGCGCGCCTTCTCGTCCTCAAATGGGACGGCACCGGCGGCGCGGAAAAGACGCCGGTCGTTTTCGTCGGCAAGGGCGTGACCTTCGATACCGGCGGCATCTCGATCAAGGGTGCTGCGGGCATGGAGGATATGAAGTGGGACATGGGCGGCGCGGGTGCCGTTGCCGGTGCCATGCTCGCGCTGGCGACCCGCAAGGCGAAGGCTCATGTCGTCGGCATCTGTGGGCTGGTGGAGAACATGCCCGACGGTAACGCGCAGCGTCCGGGTGACATCGTGACGTCAATGTCGGGGCAGACCATCGAGGTTATCAACACCGATGCCGAGGGGAGGCTGGTGCTGTGCGATGCGATGACATGGGCGCAGCAGCAGTTCAGCCCGAAGGTGATGATCGACATCGCCACGCTGACGGGGGCGATGATCGTGGCGCTGGGCCATGAATATGGCGGCATGTTCTCGAACGACGACGGGCTTGCGGCGCAACTGGCTGCGGCTGGCGCTTCAGCGGGCGATCCCTTGTGGCGGCTGCCGATGGGGGACGCCTATAACAAGCTGATCGACAGCCCGATCGCGGACATGAAGAATGTGGGTCCCCGCGACGGCGGATCAATTACGGCGGCGCAGTTCCTCAAGCGGTTCGTCGACGAGGGCGTGAAATGGGCGCATCTGGACGTCGCGGGCATGGTGTGGGCATCGAAGCCCGGAACCGTGTGGGATACCGGCGCTACGGGTTACGGCGTTCGCCTGCTCGACCGGTTCATCGCGGACAATCACGAGTCCGCCAACTGAGGCTGCGGTTGCACCTGACGGCTTAGCAGCCTACAGGCGCGCCCATCCCATTCACCCCTTATTTACGGAGCCGCACCGTCATGGCCGGTACACGCACATTCTCGATCATCAAGCCCGACGCAACGCGCCGCAACATCACCGGTGCCGTCACCAAGATGCTTGAGGACGCTGGCCTTCGCATCGTCGCTTCGAAGCGCATCCACATGACCCGCGAACAGGCCGAAGGCTTTTACGAAGTCCACCGCGAGCGTCCGTTTTTCGGTGAGCTGGTGACGTTCATGATCTCCGGCCCGGTCGTCGTACAGGTCCTTGAGGGCGAGAACGCCATGCAGCGCAACCGCGATATCATGGGCGCAACCAACCCCGCGAACGCCGAAGCCGGTACGATCCGCAAGGAACTGGCCGAATCGATTGAAGCAAACACGGTCCATGGTTCGGACAGCGACGAAAATGCAGCGATCGAGATCGCTTACTTCTTCAGGCCCGAAGAAATCGTCGGCTGACTAACATTTCAGGGGGCGCTGGTGGCGTCCCCTGAACTCTAGAACTCGGCGGCAATATCGATCAGCTTGGTAAGCCGCTTCGGCGCGCTCTTGAGCCAACTCTTGCGAAGCCATTCGGCGATATCGGTCCAGTCATGCTCGCCAATGTCGAGCCTGATACCGATCCAGCCCGATGGCCCCAGATATGCTGGGCGGTAATAAAGCTCAGGGTTCTGTTCGATCAGCATTGCCTGTTCCTCGACACCGCTCGCCTTGACGAGCAGGCCGGTGATGCCGTCGTGATGATGGTTGAAACTAAAATAAGCGAAGAACTTGCCGCCGGTGACGAAGAAGCCGGGGCTGCCGTGCGAGGTTTTTTCTTCAACCTCCGGCAATGCCAGCGCCAGATCGCGCACCTTGTCCAGCAGTGCGTGGGGGCGTGTGCCACGCGTTACGAAATCGGCGAGCGTCCGCGAATATAACTGATGTTCGGCGATCAGAATCCGGTCGGCCAAGCTGTGTTCGGTGTCGTCGGGCAGGATTGCGACTTCAGTTTGCCCCAGCACTTCTCCGGCATCGAGTTCGGCCGTCACAACGTGAACCGAACACCCGGACACTCGGTCTCCCGCTTCGATCGCGCGCAAATGTGTGTCCAGCCCTTTGTACTTCGGCAGCAGCGACGGATGTATGTTGATCATCCGACCCGCCCATTTTGCGACGAACCCATCGGACAGCAATCGCATATATCCTGCAAGGGCGACATATTCGCAACGCGCCGCCGTCAGCTCCTCGTGTAGCAGCGCATCGAAGTCGGCCCGCTTCATACCGCGATGATCGAGCGCCACGGTCGCCACACCCTCCGCCGCCGCCAGTTTCAGGCCAGCAGCGTGTGGATCATTGGCAATCACCACGACAATTTCGAACGGACAGTCGCTCGCCTTGGCAGCATAGATCATCGCCGCCATGTTCGATCCTCGACCGGATATCAGGACACCGACGCGCGCCCGATCCCTGGCCCGATCAGCCATTATGCGTGGCAACCCAGTCCGCGCGGCCACCCCAGGTTTCGGTCGAACCCGTGACGGTGCAGCCCTTGGTTCCTGCTTCGATCCGTCCGATCCTGAAAGCCGTTTCGCCCGACGCGTTCAGCGCTTCGATCACGCCATCCACATCCTCGGCAGCAACGACCAGCGCCATGCCGATCCCGCAATTAAACGTGCGCGCCAGTTCTTCGGGTTCGATATTACCCTGCGCCTGCAGAAATGCCATCAATCGCGGCTGCTCCCACGCGTCGGCGTCGATATGCGCATGCAAACCTTCGGGCATCACGCGCGGGATATTCTCGAGCAATCCGCCGCCGGTGATGTGTGCCATCGCCGCGATCTTGCCCGCACGTACCAGTGGCAACAGCGGCTTCACGTAAATACGCGTCGGCTCCATCAACAGGTCGATCAGAATGTTATCCTGATCGAACAGGGCAGGGCGCTCCATCTTCCACCCGCGATCGGTCGCGAGCCTGCGGACGAGCGAGAAACCGTTCGAATGGACGCCCGAGGATGCGAGCCCGACGACGATGTCGCCAGCCTTGACCTTGAGGCCGGTCAGGACCTGCGACCGCTCGACCGCACCGACGCAAAAACCGGCCAGATCATAGTCGCCGCCAGAATACATTCCGGGCATTTCGGCGGTCTCGCCACCGATCAGCGCGCAGCCCGCGATCCGGCATCCTTCGGCGATTCCGGCGATCACGCGCTCGGCAACAACCGAATCAAGTTTGCCCGTTGCATAGTAATCGAGGAAAAACAGCGGCTCTGCGCCTTGCACGATCAGGTCGTTCGCACACATCGCGACAAGGTCGATTCCCACCCCGTCATGACGGTCATGTTCGATCGCCAGCTTGAGCTTGGTACCCACCCCGTCGTTCGCAGCGACTAGCAAGGGATCGGTATAACCCGCTGCTTTCAGGTCAAAGAATCCCCCAAACCCGCCGAGTTCAGCATTCGCGCCCGGACGGCGCGTCGACTTGGCCATTGGTCCGATTGCCCTGACCAGAGCATTGCCCGCGGCGATCGAAACGCCGGCTTGTTCATATGTATATCCTGCCATTCGAATGCGCCTAGCGACATCGCGCTTGGATTTCCACGTCTGACCCGCCAAAAGACTGTCCGTGAAGATTACACCGTTACCTGTCGTCCTGACGCTTGGCCTCCTTGGCCTCGCCGCAGCGGTGTTTGCCCAGATGGAGGGCGGCGATCGTGGCGTCGCGCCGATCGATTCGTCGGGCAGCTTCGAAGTTTCGGGAATCGACGTCGATGTCGCCGCGAAAACGGCAGATGCGGCGCGACTCGGCGGCTGGCGACTGGCGCAGCGTAAAGGCTGGCAGATGTTATGGGCCAAGATGCACGGCGGTGCGGGTGGCGCGCCCGGCCTGAGCGACTCCGACCTCGATTCGATTGTTGCCGGTATCGTCGTCGATGATGAGCAGATCGGGCCGAACCGTTACGTGGCAAAACTCGGCGTCCTGTTCGATCGCGCGCGGGCCGGGCAGATCCTGGGCGTTAGCGGCCAGATCGTCCGTTCGCCGCCGCTGCTGGTCATCCCGATCGAATGGTCCGGCGGCGGTCCGCGGAGCTTCGAAACGCGCACCGAATGGCAAAAGGCTTGGGCACGTTTCCGCGCCGGGGCAAGCCCGATCGATTATGTGCGACCGACCGGAACCGGCCCGGACGCACTGTTGCTGACGGCGGGGCAGGCACAAAGGCCGGACCGCAAATGGTGGCGATTGCTGCTCGACCAATATGGTGCCGCCGACGTGCTGATGCCGCAGGTACGGCTCGAACGGCGGTGGCCCGGTGGCCCGGTGATCGGTCACTTCAGCGCCCGGCATGGTCCCGACAATGTCGAGATTGCCGCCTTTACCCTGCGCGTCGAATCGAGCGATGGCCTGCCTCAGATGCTCGACGAGGGCGTGAAGCGCATCGACCAGGCCTATGCCGACGCCTTGTCGATGGGGATGCTGCGTCCGGATCCGTCGCTTACGATCGAGACGCCGATCGACATCAGCGCATTGCTCGCGAACGAATCCGATGTCGCACCCGTTGAAACCGGTCTCGATAACAGCAGCGCGACCGACCCTGCGGGAGAGATCAAGACCTATACCGTCCAGTTCGAAACGCCCGATGCGGCATCGGTTTCGGGCACAGAGGCGTCCGTGCGCGCGGCTCTTGGCGTGAAGTCGACCGAGACGACCAGCCTTGCGCTTGGCGGAACGTCCGTGATGCGCGTGTCGTTCGCAGGCGATCTCGCCGCGCTGCGATCAGCGCTGACGGGACGTGGCTTCCGTGTCGAGGAAGGCGGCGGTGCCCTGCGGATTCGGCGCGGCACCACCCCGGACGCGCCGCCCGCGCCATGAACCAGATCGCCCTGCCGCTCGACTGGCCAGCAGACGAGGGTGAGGGCGCGTTCATCGTTTCGCCATCGAACGCCGTAGCGGCTCGCCACCTTCAGGCACCCGGCACATGGTCCGTTTGTGCGACGATCATCACCGGTCCGCGCAAATCTGGTCGCAGCCTGCTGGGTCGGGTGATTGCGGGGCGCACCGGCGGGACGCTGATCGACAATGCGCAGGACCGTGACGAGGAGGAAATCTTTCACGCCTGGAACGAGGCGCAGCGCACGCGACGGCCCCTGCTGCTGGTCACCGACGTGCTACCGCCCGAATGGTCCGTTGCGCTCCCTGATCTGCGGTCACGACTGGCGGCGACCCCCCATGTGACGATCGGTGACCCCGACGAATCGCTCATCGAACGCCTGATCCCGATGTTGCTGGAGCGCCGCGGGCTGGTTCCGCAGCATGGCGTCGTGTCCTACCTGACGCCGCGCGTCGAACGCTGTCATCATTCTGTCATCGCGCTCGTCGATGCGCTCGATGCGGCATCGTTGGCGGCGCGTCGTCCTATTACCGTGCCGCTGGCACGCGCGGTGCTGTCCAGCATCGACGCTGTGGCCGCAGCGAGCTAGGGAGCCGTAATGCAGGCGATTGTACCAAGTCCGACGAATCGAACCAAATCCGATGCCGAGGTCCGTTATTTCAACCGCGAACTGAGCTGGCTTTCCTTCAATCGCCGCGTTCTCGACGAAGCCGAAAATCGCGCGCATCCATTGCTCGAACGGCTCCGGTTCCTGTCGATCTCGGGCAACAACCTCGACGAGTTCTTCATGGTGCGCGTTGCTGGCCTGAAGGGGCAACAGCTTCAGGGGATCGAGGAAAACTCGGTCGATGGCCTGACGATCGGCCAGCAACTGACCGCGATCAGCGCCGACGCGGATGCCTTGATGGGGCGGCAACAGATTGTCTGGTACACAATTCGCGAGGAACTCGAACTTGCAGGCGTTTCGGTGCTCGATCACGATGAGGTTGAGGGCGATCAGGTCGAATGGCTCGAACGCCACTTCCGCGAACAGATTTTCCCCGTCCTGACACCGCAGGCGCTCGACCCGGCGCATCCGTTCCCATTCATCCCCAATCAGGGTCTGAGCGTCGTTTTCGACCTGTTGCGGCTGTCGGACAAGGAGCCGGTGCGCGAACTCGTGATGATCCCGCCGACGGTGCCCCGCTTCGTGCGGATACCGGGCGAACAGGCGTGCTACATCGCGCTGGAAAGCATCCTCCGGCGGTTCACCGGCCTCTTGTTTCCCGGGTATAAGGTATTGGGAGCAGGCGCATTTCGGATCATCCGTGACAGCGACATCGAGCTCGAGGAAGAAGCCGAAGACCTGGTCCGCTATTTCCGCAGTGCGATCAAGCGGCGGCGACGGGGCCGCGTTATCCGCCTTGAGTTTGAAACCGGGATTCCTCCCGAACTGGCGGCGGCAATCAAGGATACGCTTGGCGGTGTCGACGGGATTATCACGGAGACTGCAGGCTTCCTGGGCATCGGCGCACTGGAAAGTCTGGCGGAGGAAGACCGGCCCGACCTGAAGTTCCCGCCCTATGTCCCGCGCTTCCCCGAACGTATCCGCGAACATGGCGGCGATTGTTTTGCGGCAATCCGGGCGAAGGATATCGTTGTCCATCATCCCTATGAATCGTTCGACGTGGTGCTCGCCTTTCTCAAACAGGCCGCTGCCGATCCCGACGTCGTGGCGATCAAGCAGACCCTCTATCGCGCAGGGAAACAGCCGACAGTCATCCGTGCGCTGTGCGACGCAGCCGAGGCGGGCAAGTCGGTCACCGCGGTCGTCGAACTGAAAGCGCGCTTCGATGAAGAGCAAAACCTGCTTTGGGCATCGCAGCTCGAGCGGTCCGGTGTGCAGGTCGTCTATGGTTTCATCGAATGGAAAACGCACGCCAAGGTCTCAATGGTCGTGCGCCGCGAGGCCGAGGGGTTCCGCAGTTATTGCCATTTTGGGACGGGCAATTATCACCCGGTCACCGCGCGCGTTTACACCGATCTCAGCTTTTTCACCGCTGACCCCGCAATCGCCCGCGATGCGGCACAGATGTTCAATTACATCACCGGCTATGTCGAACCGGCGGCGCTCGAACGGCTGACGCTCAGCCCGATCCACCTGCGCGCGGCGCTGGTCGACCTGATCGACGTAGAGATTGCCAACGCGCGCGACGGCAAGGCTGGCGCGGTGTGGGCGAAGATGAACTCGCTGGTCGATCCGGCGATCATCGATAAACTTTACGAGGCGAGCACCGCCGGGGTCTCGGTCGAACTGATCATCCGTGGTATATGCTGCCTGCGGCCCGGCGTGGTTGGCATGTCGGAGAATATCCGCGTCAAATCCATCGTCGGGCGCTTCCTCGAACACAGTCGCATCTGGTGTTTCGGCAATGGTCGCGCGCTGCCCAACGATGGTGGCAAGGTCTACATTTCTTCCGCAGACTGGATGCCGCGCAACTTCGACCGCCGCGTCGAATATATGCTGCCGATTACCAATCCTACCGTCCACGATCAGGTTCTCGATCAGGTCATGGTCGCCAATCTGATCGATACCGAACAAAGTTGGGAACTTGAAAGTGACGGCAGCTATCGGCGCATGGAAGTCGGCGTTAAACCGTTCAACCTGCATCGTTATTTCATGACAAATCCGTCGCTGTCGGGACGCGGCGCTGCGCTCGATACCGCCGATTCAGTGCCGCACCTCAGCTTTGGACGGCGCTGAAGTGCGCGATGGGCCGCGCAGGGCAATTATTGATATCGGGTCTAATTCGATCCGTCTGGTCGTCTATGACGGGCCGCTCCGCGCACCTGCCATATTGTTCAACGAAAAGGTCATGGCCGGGCTGGGCAGGGGGCTTGGCGAGACCGGAATACTCGGCGCGGGGCCAGTAAAAACGGCGCTCCGTGCGCTCGAGCGTTTTCGTGCGCTGACGATCGCGATGGGCGCGACCACGACGCGGACGGTGGCGACGGCGGCGGTTCGCGATGCCCGAAACGGCAGTGAATTCCTCGCAAAGGTTGCAGCTATCGGACTCGAAGTCGAATTGCTGAGCGGCGAGGAAGAGGCGACGGCATCGGGCTATGGCGTGATTTCGGCCATGCCCGAGGCCGATGGCATTGTCGGGGACCTTGGCGGCGGAAGCCTCGAACTCGTCCGGATACGCGGTGGCGAAGTCTGCGCGCGGGTTTCGTTGCCACTGGGTGTCCTGCGCCTTGCGGCCGTGCGCGCCTCTGGCCGCGGGGCGCTCGACCGCCATGTGCGCAAGCTGCTGAAGAAAAGCGGCTGGGTGATCGAAAAGAACCTGCCTTTCTATCTCGTCGGCGGATCCTGGCGCGCGCTGGCACGGTTACATATGCACCTTGTGATGTGGCCGCTGCCCATCCTGCACGGCTACGCCATGCCCTCGATCGCCGCCGCGCGTCTCGTCCGGGTGCTGGCGCAAATCGGTCGCAAGCGCCTGAAGGAAATCGCGACCATACAGTCGAGCCGCGCACCTGCGCTTGTCGATGCAGCGGCGTTGCTGGCGATCCTCGTCCGCTCGCTGGAAAGCAGTGCACTGATCGTCTCGGCTGCTGGCCTGCGCGAAGGTCTGCTTTTCGAAAATCTGTCGCCTGAGCAGCGCAGCGAAGACCCGCTGATCGCTGCCGCCCGCGAATCCGGAGCGCGTCAGGGGCGCTTCGCCGAACATGGCGATGTTTTGCACGAATGGATCGCGCCGCTGTTCGGTCACGAAAGCACGGTCGATACCCGCCTGCGCCACACCGCCTGCCTGCTGGGCGATGTCGCATGGGCGGCGAACCCCGATTTCAGGGCCGAACGCGGGCTTGAGATAGCTCTCCACGGCAATTGGGTCGGCATCGACGCGCGGGGACGGGCCATGGTTGCACAAGCCCTGTTCACGAGTTTCGGCGGGAGCGGTGTTGCGCCGGTTGCCGACGTTCTGGCGTCACCGGTCGATCTAGCGATGGCGGCGCGTTGGGGACTTGCGATGCGCCTCGGCCAGCGACTGAGTGGTGGTGTCGTAGGGCCACTCAACGCGAGCCAGATCGGCACCGATACTGCTTCAATCTGGCTAAAGCTGGATGAGAGCGGCAACGGTCTTTACGGCGAGGTCGTTGAGCGGCGTCATCGTCAGTTGGCAACGTCGCTGGGCAAGATCGCGCGGCTCGCCTAGTCTTCCTCGGGCGCGATGATCTTTTCGGTGCGCGTCATCTTCATGCGCCCGTTGACCACCGCAAAAGCCAGCCGTCCCTCGACAAGATCTAGCGCATCACGCCCGAATTGATCGAACCGCCAGCCTGTCAGGATCGCAAGATCGGTCCGCACTCCCGCCGCCAGAAGATCAATCTCTTCGTTCCGCGCGAGCAGGCGGGCGGCGACGCTGGTTTCCTTGGCGCGTATCTTCAGCAGCAGCTTTAAAAGATCGGCAATCAGCGCACCGTCTTTGCCCAGCCCCGGTTTGCGATCGTCGCGCGCGGGCATCAGTTCGGCGGGCATTGGCGGCGCGTTCTCGAGTGCCGTCAGCATCCGGGCCCCAATATCATTGTTCGCCCATGACGCCGACAGCCCGCGTACTTTCGACAAATCGCCCTGCGTCCGGGGCGGGTGCATCGCGAGGTCGCCCAGCGTCTCGTCCTTGACGATGCGACCGCGGGGCAAATTCTTGTTGCGTGCTTCCAACTCGCGCCATCCGGCCAGGGCCCGCAATCGGCCAAGAACCTCGGGCTTGCGACTGGCGATCTTCACGCGCTTCCAGGCGTCTTCTGGTTCGGTGACGTAGTTCGCCGGGTCCGCCAGCCGGGCCATTTCCTGATCGAGCCAGTCACCGCGTCCGGTCTTCATCAGCTTGTCGAGCATCATTGGGAAAATCCGTGACAAATGCGTAACGTCACCGATGGCATAATCGATCTGGCGTTTGTCCAGTGGACGACGCCCCCAGTCAGTAAACCGTGCGCCCTTATCCAAAGTGATTCCGATCCACTGATCGACCAGATTGGAATAACCAACCTGTTCCCCCTGACCCAGCGCCATCGCCGCAATTTGCGTGTCGAACAACGGATAGGGCGTTTTTCCGGTCAAATTGTGGACAATTTCTATATCCTGCCCGCCCGCGTGAAAGACCTTCAGCACGTCTTCGTTCTCGGTCATCAGGTCGAGCAACGGCTTCATGTCGATACCATCGGCCTTTGGATCGATCGCGGCGGCCTCATGCTCGTCGGCCACCTGAATCAAGCACAAATCCGGCCAGAACGTATTTTCACGCATGAATTCTGTATCGACCGCGATGAAGCGGGACTTCGCCATTCGGGCGCAGAATGCAGTGAGAGTTGCGGTGTCAGTAATCAGTGGATGAATCTTCATACTGCTTCCATAGCGACAAGCCGCGCCTTGACAAACTGGGCCTGCGCCTGTGTTACCCGGCACCATGACACTTCACGCCTATCGCACTCACACTTGCGCCCAGTTGCGCGCCGCCGATGTCGGCAACACCGTCCGTCTGTCGGGCTGGATTCACCGTAAGCGCGACCATGGCAATCTGCTGTTCGTGGACATTCGCGATCACTACGGAATTACGCAGATCGTCACCGATACCGATTCACCCGCCCATGCCGTGCTCGACAAATTGCGTGCGGAATCGGTGGTTACGATCACCGGCAAGGTTGTCGCGCGATCGTCGGAAACGGTGAATGCCAACCTGCCTTCCGGTGAAGTCGAAGTCCGCGCCGACGATGTTTCGGTCCAGTCGGCAGCAGCCGAACTGCCGATGCCGGTATTCGGAGAAGCTGAATACCCCGAAGAAATTCGCCTGAAATACAGATATTTGGATCTCCGTCGCGAGCGGCTGCATGCCAACATCGTCCTGCGCTCGAACGTCATTTCGTCGATCCGCAAGCGCATGATCGATCAGGGGTTTACCGAATTCCAGACGCCGATCCTGACCGCTTCCAGCCCCGAAGGCGCGCGCGATTATTTGGTCCCAAGCCGCGTCCATCCCGGTAAATTCTACGCGCTTCCGCAGGCACCGCAGATTTTCAAACAGCTTCTGATGGTCGCCGGTTTCGATCGCTATTTCCAGATCGCACCCTGCTTCCGCGATGAAGACGCCCGCGCGGATCGCTCGCCCGGCGAGTTCTACCAGCTCGATTTCGAGATGAGCTTCGTCACGCAGGATGACGTGTTCGCCGCAATCGAACCAGTCCTTCACGGCGTCTTCGAAGAATTCGCAGCCGGTCGAAAAGTCAGCCCCGCACCGTTCCCGCGCATCCCGTACCGCGAATCGATGCTGAAATACGGCTCGGACAAACCCGATCTCCGCAATCCACTGATCATCACCGACGTATCGGATCATTTCGCCAAATCGGGCTTTGGTCGCTTCGAATCGATCGTTGCAGAGGGTGGCCGCGTCCGTGCCATTCCCGCACCGAACACTGCCGAAAAGAGCCGCAAGTTCTTCGACGAGATGAACAGCTGGGCACAGGGCGAAGGGTTCGCTGGCCTTGGCTACATCACGCAAAAGAACGGCGAACTCGGCGGCCCGATCGCCAAAAACCACGGCGAGGAAGCGACGCGCAAGCTGGTCGCCGAACTCGGCCTCGGTCCTGACGACGGCATTTTCTTTGCCGCCGGTCCCGAACTGACTGCTGCCAAACTGGCGGGCAGCGCGCGTACCCGCGTCGGCCAGCAACTCGGCCTGATCCCCGAAGGCGAGTTCCGCTTTTGCTGGATCGTCGATTTCCCAATGTACGAATATGACGAGGAATCGAAAAAGATCGATTTCAGCCACAACCCGTTCTCGATGCCGCAGGGCGAACTGGAAGCGCTGGAAACCAAGGACCCACTCGATATCCTCGCGTTCCAGTACGACATCGTCTGCAACGGCATCGAACTGTCGTCGGGCGCTATCCGCAACCATCGTCCGGACATCATGTACAAGGCGTTCGAGATTGCCGGCTACTCTCAGGCCGAAGTCGACACCAATTTCGCCGGGATCATCAACGCCTTCAAACTCGGCGCGCCTCCGCATGGTGGCTCGGCACCGGGCATCGATCGCATCGTGATGATGCTGGCGAATGAACCGAACATCCGCGAAGTCATCGTCTTCCCAATGAACCAGAAGGCCGAGGACGTAATGATGGGCGCGCCTGCTCCGGCGACTGCCAAGCAGTTGCGGGAACTGTCGATTCGGTTGATTGATGGGCCGAAAGACTAAGCGAGGACCAGCCCATGAACGCCCATGATTTCACCGTGAAGCGCGCCGACGGCACCGAAATGCCGCTGTCGGAAATCGAAGGGCCGATTCTGGTCGTGAACGTCGCATCGAAGTGCGGCTTTACCCCGCAATATGAAGGGTTGGAAAAACTGAACCGGAAATATGGCGGCCAGGGGCTGACCATCCTGGGTTTCCCCTGCAACCAGTTCCGCGGGCAGGAACCCGGCGACGCGGCGGAGATCGCGAACTTTTGTTCGCTGACTTATGACGTCACTTTCCCGGTACTGGCCAAGGTTGAGGTCAACGGCGATAACGCCGACCCGTTCTACAAATATCTGAAGCACGCAAAGCCGGGGCTGCTTGGTCTCGAATCGATCAAGTGGAACTTCACGAAATTCCTGATCGACAAACTGGGCAACGTCCTGTCGCGGCATGGCCCAATTGAAAAGCCTGAGGCACTGGCCCCGGAAATCGAGAAGTTGCTCCGGTAATCGAATTACCGATATGAACCGCGCCGCTTAACCGTTAATGCCGGCAGATGGCCCACGCGCAGTTCGTTCCCCTTCGTATCTTCTCTGCCTACACAATGCTTGAAGGGGCAATCGACCCGAAGGAAATCGCCAAGCGCGCGCGCGAACTCGGTTTTCCGGCGGCGGCAATCTGCGACCGCAACGGCCTGTATGGCGTCATGCCATTCTCCGATGCGTGCCGTGCCGCCGGTGTCCAGCCGATCATCGGGACTCTGCTATGCGTCGCGCGGCCCGACCTGCCGCAGGGCGCACCCGCTGCTTACGACTGGCTCGCGCTCTATGCCCAGGACGAAACCGGGTACAACAACCTGTGCGCGCTGGTGTCCGAAGCGCATCTGGGCCGCCCCGTCGAAGAACAGGCGCACGTCGTTTTCGACAAACTGGCCCGTCATGTAGATGGCCTGATCGCGCTGACAGCAGGAGCCGAAGGCGCGCTGGCAAAGATGCTTGCGGGTGGCCAGCACGACGCCGCAAGTGCCTATGCCGACCGGCTGACCACATTATTCCCGGGTCGGCTGTACGTCGAACTGTCGCGCCGTCTAGACGCCATCGAGGGTGCTGCCGAACCGCACCTGATCGCCTTGGCAGACGGTCGCGACCTGCCGCTCGTCGCGACCAACCCCGCCTGCTATGGCGAGGCCAGTTTCCACAATGCCCATGACGTCATGCTGTGCATCGCCGCGTCGGCCTATGTCGACAGCGACGACCGCGCGAAGAGCTCCCCCGATGCCTGGATCAAGCCCGCGCACGATATGCGCAAGCTGTTCGACGACCTGCCCGAGGCGCTGGCGAATACGCTTGTCCTCGCCCAGCGCTGTGCGGTCGATGCGCCCACTCGCAAGCCTATTTTGCCGAGTCTCGCGGGTGATCCGGAGGCTGAAATCACCCAGCTCATTTGCGATGCCCACGCCGGGCTGGACGCGCGGCTCGCGCTGATTCCCGTCGCCGACCCGCAAAAATACCGCGATCGTCTCGATTTCGAACTCAACGTCATTACAGGCATGGGTTTTTCGGGTTATTTCCTGATCGTCGCCGATTTCATCAAATGGGCGAAGGACAATAACATTCCCGTTGGGCCGGGCCGTGGTTCGGGTGCCGGTTCGGTGGTCGCATGGTCGCTGACCATCACCGATCTCGACCCGCTGAAACTCGGGCTGCTGTTCGAACGCTTCCTGAACCCCGACCGCGTGTCGATGCCCGATTTCGACATCGATTTCTGCGAGACCCGGCGCGTTGACGTCATCCGCTACGTCCAGAAAAAATACGGCCATGGTCAGGTCGCCCAGATCATAACATTCGGACGGCTCAAGGCCCGCGCGGTCCTGAAAGATACCGGTCGCGTCCTGCAGATGAGCTATGGGCAGGTCGATCGGCTTGCCAAGGCAATCCCGAACCACCCGACCGACCCATGGACATTGTCACGCGCGTTGAACGGCGTTTCCGAACTTGCCTCCGAGTATAAATCTGATGCCGACGTGCGGCGGCTGTTCGACCTTGCCATGAAGCTGGAGGGGTTGCCGCGCCATTCGTCCACCCACGCGGCGGGCGTCGTCATCGGCGATCGCCCGCTCGACCAGTTGGTGCCGCTCTATCGCGACCCGCGTTCAGATATGCCCGTTACGCAGTTCGACATGAAATACGTCGAGGCCGCGGGGCTGGTGAAGTTCGATTTTCTTGGGCTGAAAACACTGTCGGTCTTGCAGCGCGCGCTCGACATGATCGAGGAACGCGACGGGCACCGACCGAATCTGGACACGCTCGGATGGGACGATGAGTCGGTCTATGCCATGCTGCAAAAGGGTGACACCGTCGGCGTGTTCCAGCTGGAGTCCGAGGGGATGCGGCGCGCGCTGGCATCCGTCCGCCCAAGCAATTTCGGCGACATCATCGCCATCGGCGCGCTCTACCGCCCCGGCCCAATGGACAATATCCCGCTGTTCGCCGACCGCAAAAACGGTCGTGTCATCATCGAATATCCGCACCCGCTGCTCGAAACGATCCTGTCCGAAACATACGGCATCATCGTCTATCAGGAACAGGTGATGCAGGCCGCGCAAGTGCTGGCGGGTTACTCGCTTGGTGAAGCCGACCTTCTGCGCCGCGCAATGGGTAAAAAAATTCAGAAGGAAATGGACGACCAGCGCGCACGGTTCGTGACCGGATGTGCAGCCAACGACATCGCGCCGGCCAAGGCCAACGAACTGTTCGACCTGATCGACAAGTTCGCTGGTTACGGCTTCAACAAGAGCCACGCCGCTGCCTATGCCGTGTTGTCCTATCAGACCGCCTGGGTGAAGACGCATTATCCGCAGGATTTCTTTGCCGCGTCGATGGCCTATGACCTCAGCAACACCGACAAGCTCGCGATCTTTGCCGATGATATGCGGCGCATGGGTGTGCGCGCACTGGCACCGTGCATCAACGCAAGCGGTGCCGATTTCACCGTCGAGGCGGGTGACGACGGGTTGGTCGTGCGCTTCGCGCTGGGTGCGCTGAAGGGCGTTGGCGAGGGCGCTATGGAGCAAATCTGCCGGGAGCGCGCCGAGAACGGGCCGTTCAAGGATCTCGATGATCTTGCTCACCGCATCAACCCGCGCCTGATAAACCGGCGTCAGTTGGAGAGCCTGGCAGGCGGGGGAGCGTTCGATGCGCTGACTCCGAACCGCGCGGGAGCCTTTGCCGTTGCCGAAAACATATTGGCCGTGGCGAATTCGGCGGAGCACAGCCGGACGAGCGGGCAGGGCGGCCTGTTCGGCGGTGAGGTCGAGACGATGGCGGCGATCCAGTTACCGGCCAAGGCGAACTGGACGCTCACCGAGCGGATGACGGCGGAAAAGGAAGCATTCGGCTTTTATTTCTCGGCTCACCCGGCCGATCGTTACTCGCACGTCGCGGCTAGCCAGGGCGCGCGCAGCTACGCAGCCTTGTGCGTCCAGCCAGGTGCGAGCGATGGATCGCGCATGACCGCGGTCATGTCGGTATTGGTCGAGGACGTGAAATACCGCACTTCGGCGCGGGGGCGTCGTTACCTGATGGCGACGATGTCCGATGCAACGGGCCAGTTTGTCGGCACCTGTTTCGATGATGACGTTTCGAAAAATATTGAGGAAGCCGGGCGGAATGGCGGGTGCGCCTTGCTCACCGTCGAACTCGATCGCAAGCCGGGCGAGGAAACGCCGCGTATCACGGTGCGCCGCATCCAGCCACTCGAAGGGCTGGCGGGGAATGCGCGGTTGAAGGCGGAGATTCGCCTGCACGACAGTGCCGGCATCGCGACACTGGCCACTTTGCTCGCTGGGTCTCGCGGCGGGCGGAGCGAGGTTTACGTAACCGCAACGCTGCCCGAAGGCGGCGAGGCGCAACTGTTGCTCGGGCGTGATTTCCTGATCGATGGCGAACTGGCCGACAGGATCGGCGCGCTCGACGGGATCGATGCGATCAGCCTGACCCAGGCGGCATCACCGAAACTGGCGCTGGTTTCCTGACCAGCGCCGTTTGAGCCTATTTCTTGCCGAACAGGATTTCGCGCTCCTCGTCCGACATCGTCACGGGCCGCGCGCCATATATCGCATCCTTGTTTGCATAGACGCTCGCGACAGCAGGCCGCGCGGCAACGAGGTCGAACCAGCGCTTCAAATTCGGGTGGTCGGTCAGCACCTGCTTGTGGTTCTCGTACGGAACGATCCACGGATAGATCGCCATGTCCGCAATCGAATAGTCACCCGCGACATACTCATTGTCGGCAAGTTGCTTGTCGAGCACGCCATAGAGCCGCTTGGTTTCGTTGACATAGCGATCGATGGCATAGGGAATCTTCTCGGGCGCATAGACGTTAAAATGTCCGTTCTGGCCAGCCATCGGGCCAAGGCCACCAACCTGCCAGGCCAGCCATTCGAGCACCTTCGCCCGCTTGCGCAGGTCGGTCGGCAGGAACTTTACCGTCTTTTCGGCGAGATAAATCAGGATCGCCCCGGATTCGAAAACCGATACGGGATCACCGCCGTCCACCGGATCAAGATCGACGATTGCCGGAATACGATTGTTCGGGGAAATCTTCAGGAATGCCGGTTCGAACTGCTCTCCCTTCCCGATGTTGACAGGGAACACCTTTGTTTCGAGGCCGGCTTCCTCGAGAAAGATCGAAATCTTCAGTCCATTGGGGGTCGGCCAGCTATGCAGTTCGATCATCTAAAATCCCTCGTTACCATTTCGGCTTCGATCCAAAGATAGGATCGATATTGCTGACGAACAGGTCTTCCCCATCAGAAAAGCCATTTCCCGTATCGGAATGCGCCACCCGGTTCAAAACAGCCGCATCTGCGCCCCCTCGGGTGGCCTGAAAAGATCGGTCCGGAGCACCACGCGCTCCTTGTTCAGCCCATGCCGCGCGCAACCGATCCTGAACCGGGTCAGCATCAGGTCGTACCACGGCCCAGTTCCCCGCATTCGGGTCCCGAAATTGGGATCATTGTCGCGGCCACCCCGAATTGACTGGATCATCGACATCACCTTTCCCGCACGATCGGGGAAATGCGTATCGAGCCATGCGCGGAACAGTGGCGCAACCTCGAAAGGCAGCCGCACTGGTATGAACGCCGCCGTCCGCGCGCCTGCGTTTGCCGCCGCTTCGAGGATATGTTCCATCTCGCCATCGGTGATTGCGGGAATGATCGGTGAGATCGAGACTCGCACCGGCACGCCCGCTGCCGCCAGCTTTTCCACAGCAAGCAACCGACGTCGCGGCGTCGGCGCGCGTGGTTCGATCGTCATCGCGATGCGGGGATCGAGCGACGTGATCGACACCATGACCGATACCAGCCCGTCTCTCGCCATTGCTGCCAGCATATCGATATCGTCCACCACGCGGTCGGATTTCGTCGTAATCATCAGCGGATGCCGTGTTTCGGCCAGCACCTCGATACAGTGCCGCGTGATCCGCCAGTCACGCTCGATCGGCTGATACGGGTCAGTGTTCGTACCCATGGCGATGGTGGCAACGCGATAGGATGGCTTCATCAACTCGGCGCGAAGCAGCTTGGCCGCATCGGGCTTGGCGAACAGCTTGCTCTCGAAATCGAGACCGGGTGACAGGTCGTGATAGGCATGGCTTGGTCGCGCGAAACAATAGATGCAGCCGTGTTCGCACCCGCGATAGGCATTGATCGACCGCTCAAACGGCACGTCGGCCGAAGCATTGAAGCTGATGATCGATTTAGGACGTTCGACGGTTACTGTTGTCCGAAGGGGCGCCGGGCCATCGTCGAGCGTCTCGCGGTCATCGAGCCAGTCTCCGTCCGCCTCTCGTGCGGGCAGGTTGAAGCGCGAACTCCCCGTGTTCAGTGTCGCTCCCCGCACGGCTCGTCTGGGCTGTCGCATGAGAACATAGATGGAACAAGCGGGCGTCGCTGTCCAAGACTATTTCTCGCGCAACCTCGGCATCAGTTCGACGAAGTTGCAGGGTCGGTGGCGGCTGTCGAGTTGCGTACTCAATATGCCGGTCCACCCATCCTCCACCGCGCCGGTCGATCCCGGCAGGGCGAACACATAGGTACCACGCACGACGACGGCGCAGGCGCGCGACTGGACAGTCGAGGTGCCGATCTTGGCGAAGGACAGCCAGCGGAACAATTCGCCAAATCCCGGGATATCCTTGCCGCCAAGACGCGCCAGTGCGTCGGGGGTGACGTCGCGCCCGGTTACGCCCGTGCCACCGGTCGTGACGATACAATCGACTTGTTCCTGATCGATCCACATGTGCAATCGCGCGACGATGGCATCGACGTCATCACGAACGATCGCGCGCTCGGCCAGCACATGGCCAGCATCGGTCAGCAGCGAAACCAACTTGTTTCCAGATTTGTCGTCAGCGGCAGTTCGCGTGTCCGAAACGGTAAGGACGGCAATCCGTACAGGCTGGAACGTCGCGCTCTCGTCGATCAATTGCCGACCCGCTCGGCACTGGCGATCTGGGCCGCACCGGGGAATTTCGGCCAGACACCCTGGACCAGCGCATCGCGACTTGCGGTCTTCTTGCCCGCCTGCTGCTGATACATCCAGTAGTTGCGCATCACCGTCGTGACGTAGCCACGCGTTTCCCAGTAGGAAATCGATTCGATGTAGAGCAACGGATCGCGATTGAGCGCTTCGCCACGCGCGTTCCAGCGGTCAAGCGGGCCGGGGCCGCAATTATAGGCGGCGATGACTTTGGGCAGCAGCCCGCCCGTCGCGCTCATGTCGCGCAGTTTCTCAATATAGCTTTGGCCATATTCCATGTTGATCGATGGCGTTCCCAGCGATCCCGTGAAAGCTTCACCCTTGTTCCGCGCCATGATATTCGCCGTGGCGGGCATGACCTGCATCAGGCCGCGGGCACCGGCGGCACTGGTCGCGTTGACCCGGAAGTTCGATTCCTGAAGCGCATGGGCAAAGACCAGCGACTTGTCGACGCGCCACCCGCCCTGTGGAATCCAGCTGTCTGGAGCGGGGTAGCGTCCCTCGGCGGTCGTGCGCGCGCCGGTCGGGCCGTTATGGGCCAGCCACAATTGCGTTGCCGGGAGGTTCAGCTTGCCGGCAATCAGCGTCAGCGTGGCATGTTCGATCGGGACCCCGATGCGCGCCTGCCAGCGGATCAGCTCATCGGCGCGATCGAGCTGCCCAATTTCGGCCAAGGCCAGCGCCGCGCGGATATTGGGATGATCGGCAACCGCGCGGATCGTTGCGCTGCCATCGTCGTCCTTGGCTGGGGCAAGGCCCATCGCCGCCTGAGCAAGCAATCCGTAAAACGTCTCGTCCAACCGGGCAGCAGCGCGAAGATGGGGCTGAATTTGGTCAGGCTGTTTTGCCGCCATTGCCGCGCGCGCGGCCCAATAATGTCCTGCCGCCACCATTTCGGGATCGGACGACATCCGCGTCTGTGCGGTGAACGCATCGGATGCGCCCTTCCAATCTTTCTGACGCCATGCGGCGAGTCCCGCGACCCAGTCACCCTGCGCAGCCCAATCGCCGGTTCCGGCACTGGCGCGCATGGCCAGCGCACGGGCGTTCTTGTCGTCACCGGTTAGATAATAGGACCATGCCACGCGCTGACGCCATTCGGTCGCGGCTGCAGGGGACAGCTTGTCCTCGTTCGTGACCAGCAAGGCCTCGGCATCGATGGGCCGGTCTTCCTTGATCAGCGGTAAAATCTGCGCGGCAAGCCATGCTGCCTGCGGGTCGCCGGTGATGGCACTGACGCGAGTCCGGCGTGGCGCGGTGCCCAGCCAGTAAAGCTGCCGAACTTCGGGAAGCGCGGGCACGGCCTCGGCTCCACGCGCAGACGCAAGGCGAACGAGCGCGACCGACTGGGGAAGATCGGGAGCCATCGAAGCAAGCGCCGACAGGGCAGGCCCCTCAACCTTCGGTGAACCCTTACCCAGATAGATCAGCGAGCGCGCTACGGGATGAAGCGGCCCTGCTGGCATCGCATCAAGCTTCGCCGAGGCATCGGTCCATGCCTGCGCATCGATCGCCGCGAATATTTCCTGATATTGTGCGCGAGCGTTAGGCCCAAGCTGGACGGGGAGGGTAACCCTTGCCGTCGAGGCGGTCGATGCCTGCGCCGTGCCCGCAATCGCGCTGGTCGCCAGAAGAACAGTTGCGATGGCCAAACGAAACTTCAATTGACGTCCTTTTCGATCAATCTTTGCATATTTGCCCAGGCGCGCAACTTTTTATCCTTGGAATTCAATATGCGCGGATGGGCAGTTGCCATGACGTCAACCATGACATCATCAAGGTTAATGGAGTGTAACTTTCCGTGGGCCTCGACGTCGGTCATCCCAAGGATTGCACAACTCGCCGCTGAGCCGAGCGTCCAAAGCTGCTTTGGTGCGACGAATTTAACGTGGTCTCGGGCTTTTTCCGAAAGCGATTGAAGGGCGGCGGTGCTCAGGCGACCGCTTGGTGGGCGTCCCGCGGACAGGCTGGCCAGATAGATGGATCCACGATCACGACCGAGCGCGCCGAGCATATTATCGAACAGCGATGCAAGTTCGCCCGCGAACAGCTTGCCCGAATCGACGTCGGCGGTTTCGGGAAGGTCTGTCAGGACCATCAGTCCACAGGCAACATCGCCCGACGGCCCCACGCGCCGCTGGATTGGGCCGAGTTCGGGAAATTCTTCGCTTGTCATCAGCCATTCGACCAATGAGCCCAAAGTTTTTTGTCTTTCGATTTTGGGCGGAGCAATCGCCGCGGGACGACCGGTTTTCGCTACGGCTGCGGTCAGCCAGCTACGTGGCTGTTCGTCGATCATGACGTCGACACCGGCGTCACGCCACCACCGCATCACACTCGATACGTGGTCGACAGTCGTATTTTCGTGTGCGAACCCCATCTGAAATCATGAAGCGCGATGTTGACGTCGCGGTCAATCTTTGTGACCGGGGATGCGGACAGTCCGTTTTACGCGCGCGCCAAAGCGCCGGACGAGCTAAGGATGAGTGATGAGCGAGCCAGAAAACGAAGCCCGGGAGTCGATGCCCTATGACGTCGTCATCGTTGGTGGAGGGCCAGCGGGCCTTGCCGCGGCGATCCGCCTGAAACAGCTGGACAGCGAACTGGCGGTCTGCATCCTTGAAAAGGGGTCAGAGGTCGGCGCGCATATCCTGTCGGGTGCGGTGGTCGATCCGCGTGCGCTCGATGAGCTGCTGCCTGACTGGCGGACGACGGGGTGTTCGCTGGTCGAAGTGCCGGTCACCGACAACTGGCATTGGGTGCTATCCGCCAAAAAGAAATACGCCCTGCCGCATGCGATGATGCCGCCGTTGATGAGCAACAAGGGCAATTATACTGGCAGTCTGGGCAATTTGTGCCGCTGGCTCGCTGAACAGGCCGAAGGACTTGGCGTCGAAATCTTCCCCGGATTTCCTGCTGCCGAAATCCTGTACAATGACGATGGCTCGATCAAGGGTGTGGCGACTGGCGAAATGGGTGTTGCCCGGGACGGTTCGCGCAAATCCGATTATCAGCCCGGTCTGGAACTCCACGCCAAATACACTTTCTTTGCAGAAGGCGCACGCGGGCATCTGACTCGCCAGCTCAAGACGAAGTTCGATCTTGAAGAGAACTGCGAGCCGCAAGTCTATGGAATCGGGTTAAAAGAGCTTTGGGACATTGACCCGGCGCTCCATGTTCCGGGCCGCGTGGTGCACACGCAGGGCTGGCCGTTGGACGACGCGTGGGGCGGTGGGTTCCTGTATCATCAGGCCAACCATCAGGTCGCCTTGGGCTTTGTCGTCGCGCTCGATTATTCCAATCCGCATCTTTCGCCGTTCGAGGAATTCCAGCGCTGGAAACACCATCCCGACATTGCCGCGATCCTGAAGGGTGGCCGTCGGGTGTCTTACGGCGCGCGCGCGATAAATGAGGGTGGCTGGCAGTCGGTCCCCAAACTCGCCTTCCCCGGTGGTGCGCTGATCGGCTGTTCTGCAGGGTTCGTGAACGTGCCCCGGATTAAGGGCAGCCACACCGCGATCAAATCGGCCATGCTTGCCGCCGAGAGCGCCGCTGCGGCGATCAAGGCTGGCCGGACGAGCGACGAACTGGCTGATTACGAGCCATCGGTCCGGAATAGCTGGATCGCGACCGAATTGCAGAGGGTCAAGAACGCCGAACCGTCGATCGCCAAGTTCGGCGGGACGATCGGCACCGTCCTCGGCGGCATCGACATGTGGATGCGGACGCTCGGCATCGGCCTGCCCATCACGATGAAGCATCATCGCGATAGCGACAGCCTGTGGCGCAAGGATCTGGTCAAGCCGATCAAATATCCGAAGCCCGACGGCGTGCTCAGCTTCGACAAGCTGACGTCGGTCTTCATTTCGAACACCAATCATGAGGAAGACCAGCCGGTCCATCTGACGCTGAAGGACCCCGATGTTCCGATCACGGTCAACCTGGCGCTCTACGACAGTCCGGAGCAGCGTTATTGCCCCGCCGGCGTGTATGAGATCGTCGGACAGGAAGAGGGCGATCCAAGGCTCCAGATCAACGCGCAGAACTGCGTCCACTGCAAAACCTGCGACATCAAGGACCCGACCCAGAACATCGTCTGGGTGACGCCGGAGGGCGGCGGTGGTCCGAATTACCCGAATATGTAGCCTCGCGTTGGTGCTGGCCGGTTTAGGCCAGTCCGCGGAGGCGAGGCGCAGCGAACCGTCGGCCCTCGCTCTTTATGCACGAGCGCGGGTCGGCGGCGGTGCAGAGGCCGTGCGAACCTATCGGGCTGCACTGACCGCAGCGCCGAACGAATCGACGGTCGCGCTTCATGCTTATCGGCAGGCGGTCATTGGTGGTGACTATGCGCTGGCCCTGCGCGCGGGGCAGGCCCTTGAGCGGGCGGGGCTGGTGCCGCCCGATCTCCGCCTGCTGTTCTACATCGATGCGCTCCGGAATGGCGATTGTAGGACGGCCACGACGCGACTGGCCGAGATTTCACGTGAATCCGATTTCGCGTTCATGGTTCCGATCCTAGCGGAATGGCTGGCGCTTGGGACGGGTGAGCCGGTCGTCGTTGCGGGCGCTGTGAGGGCGGTCGGCAACGATGCCTATGCGCAGGAAAGCCGCGCATTGCTCCTGCTGGCGAATGGCGACACTGCCGACGGCAGCATAGCGATCAAGGCACTTTGGCCGCTCGATCCGTACCGGTCGCAATCGTTGCGCCTGACCGCCGCCGCGACGCTCGCCGATCGCGGCCAGCGCGAGGCGGCGGCTGCGCTGCTGATTGCCGACGACGTCTCAACGAATGCCGCCAAGTTGTTGATCAAAAATGGTCGCAAGCTGGGCATTGGCATCGATGGCCCGGCGAGCGGAGCGGCTTTCCTGCTGTCGCGCATGGCGGGCGACCTGATCAACCAGAGTTCGCCGCGCGCCGCCGTCACTCTAGCTCGCTTTGCCCAGTTTGCCGCTCCGAAGAACCCAAGGATCGCCCTGATCGCTGCGGGCGCATTTGCCATCGGGAAGGACAAGGGCGTCGCACTCTCAATGGCCGACCATCTGACAAAAGACCCGGTCTATGGCGGTGACGCGGCGTCGCTGCGCATCGACCTTCTCGAAGCCACAGGCGATGCCGATCGCGCTGTCCTCGAGGCAAGGGTACGCGCCGCGACTTCTCCGAACGATCTGGCCCGAGTGGGTGACATCGAGGCGCGGCGAGGACATTACGGCGAGGCAATCGCGGTTTTCCTCAAGGTGCTGGCGGCCAGTCCCGACGGTCGTGCCAACGGGCCGCTGCTCTTTGCCATCGGTAACGCGATGGATCGGGCGGGAGACTGGAAGTCGGCGCGGCCCTATCTCGAGCGAGCATTGACGCTGACGCCGGGTGATCCAGTTCTGCTCAACGAACTCGGATACGGCCTGATCGAAAATGGCGAAGACACGGATCGGGCGGTCATGTTCCTATCTGCGGCGGCACGGATGAAGCCGGACAGCGCGGCGATCATGGACTCGGTAGGATGGGCAAATTATCGGCTCGGGCGGAACGATCTGGCGATTGCAGGTCTGGAACGCGCGGTTGCGATGGAGAATGCCGAGCCTGAAATTGGAGAGCATCTCGGCGACGCGTATTGGCGGGGCGGACGTCGTGTCGATGCGCGTTATTCGTGGGCCGCCGCGCGTGTTCAGGCCGACGGCGTCACGGCAACGCGCCTCGACGCCAAGATCGCGCGGGGGATGCCGTGAGCCTTAGCGAAACTGCCTATGCAAAGATCAACCTTGCGCTTCACGTTCGTGGACGGCGCGGGGACGGCTATCACGAGTTGGAAACGGTCTTTGCGTTTTGCGAACATGGCGATGAGATCATCGTGCAGAAAGATGACCTGCTCTCACTGGAAATCACAGGTCCATTCGCCAAGCAACTGGACGGACAGGATAATATCATCGCGAAAGCGGCACGGCTGCTGTCCGAAATCTGCGGTGCTGCGGTTCACCTGACCAAAAACCTTCCAGTGGCGAGCGGCATTGGTGGCGGCTCGGCGGACGCTGCGGCAACGCTGCGCCTCCTTTCTAGGCTCTGGACTATCGACCTTCCAACGCTCGAGGCGCAGCGGTCGCTGGGTGCCGACGTCCCCTCGTGCGTCTTGTCTCAGACGATGCGCGGATCGGGAGTGGGCGAATATTTGATACCCGAAACCCCTGTCACAGGAACGCCGGTCCTCCTGATCAACCCAGGCGTTGCCTTGTCGACCGCCGCAGTGTTCGCTCAATGGGACGGCACCGATCGCGGTCCTCTGGGCGACTGGCAAAGCGGTCGCAATGACCTGGAGGTCGCGGCGCGAACGATCGTCCCCGAAATCGGCTCCGTTCTCGACTGGATGTCGGGTCAGCGTGGCGTGACGATCGCACGCATGTCGGGGTCCGGCGCAACCTGTTTCGCGCTGTTCGAGACCTTTGCAGCGAGGGACGCTGCTCATGCCGCAGTACCGTCCGGATATTGGGCAATGGCCTCCACCTTGCGGTAAGAATTCATCCTTTAGTTGATTCTGGACGCCGCGCCCGGCAAGGCGTCTCCACCATGACCCATATCTTTGACAAATCCCGCCTGCCAAGCCGCCACGTGTCGGTTGGACCCGAACGCGCGCCTCATCGGTCGTATTATTACGCGATGGGCCTTGACGAGGAGGCCATCGCGCGCCCCTTCGTCGGCATCGCCAGCGCCGGTAACGACAGCGCGCCGTGCAATACGACATTGAACGCGCAGGCCGACATCTGCCGCGCAGGTGTCGAGGCGGGCGGTGGGATGCCGCGCAGGTTCAACACGATTACGGTGACCGACGGCATCGCGATGGGTCATCAGGGGATGAAATCCTCGCTGGTCAGCCGCGAAGTCATTGCCGACTCGGTCGAGCTTTCAGTTCGCGGTCACTGCTATGACGCGCTCGTGACCTTTGCCGGTTGCGATAAATCGCTCCCCGGCATGATGATGGCGATGCTGCGCCTGAACGTGCCGAGCATCTTTGTTTACGGCGGGTCGATCCTGCCCGGACGCTATCACGAACGGGACGTTACTGTTGTCGATGTATTCGAGGCAGTCGGTCAATATGCAGCCGGTACCTGCCCACTTTCTGAACTTACTGAACTTGAAAAGGTCGCTTGTCCGGGACACGGTGCCTGTGGTGGCCAGTTCACCGCAAACACAATGGCCTGCGTCGGTGAGGCTATCGGATTATCCTTACCAAACAGTAATATGGTACCAGCTCCTTACACGACGCGCGAACAGATTGCTCATGCTGCGGGCGAGCAGGTCATGGAATTGCTAGCGCTGAACATCCGCCCGCGCGACATCTGCACACGCGAGGCTTTCATCAACGCCGCCCGCGTGGTTGCGGCAACGGGCGGATCGACCAACGCTGCACTCCATTTGCCTGCGATGGCGCACGAAGCGGGTATCGACTTCGATCTTTTCGACGTTGCCGAAGTGTTCAAGACGACGCCTTATATCGCCGATCTGAAACCCGGTGGGCGCTATGTCGCAAAGGACATGAACGAGGCCGGTGGCATATATATGGCGATGAAAACGTTGCTGGCCGGCGGCTTCCTCGACGGCAATTGCATGACGGTTACGGGTAAGACGCTGGGTGAGAACATCGACAAAGTGACGTGGAACCCGAACCAAAAAGTCATTTATGACGTCACAACGCCACTAAGCCCCACCGGCGGCGTCGTCGGCCTGCGCGGATCGCTGGCACCGGACGGAGCCATCGTGAAAGTTGCCGGGATGCACCGCCTTCAATTTACCGGGCCTGCGCGCGTGTTCGACTGCGAGGAGGATTGTTTCGCTGCTGTCGAGGCACGAGAGATCAGGGAGGGCGAAGTGATCGTCATCCGCTACGAGGGACCAAAGGGCGGCCCCGGCATGCGCGAAATGCTATCCACCACGGCCGCGCTTTATGGTCTTGGGATGGGCGAAAAGATCGCGCTGATCACCGATGGGCGTTTCTCGGGAGCTACGCGCGGCTTTTGCATCGGTCATGTCGGCCCCGAAGCAGCCGATGGCGGGCCGATCGCGTTGGTCGAGGACGGCGACACGATCGCCATTGACGCAGAGGCTGGGACGATCGATTTGCTCGTGGATGAGGCAATCCTGGCGACCCGCGAGGCCGCATGGCAGCCCCGCGTCAACGACTATCAGTCCGGGGCATTGTGGCGTTATGCGCAGAATGTCGGTCCGGCGTGGCAGGGCGCGGTTACGCATCCCGGTGCGAAGGCCGAACGACACGTCTATGCGGACATTTAGGGCCGCGCTGCTGCTGGCATTGGTGGCCGGTTGCCATCGCACGTCGTCGATCGACGTACCCGAAGCAGACCGCATCGACTGTGCGACAGGCGGAGCAACCGAGTTTTCGCGCGATTGTGCTCTCGAACGGAGCACGGATGCCGGTGTCCTGACGATCCATCATGCCGACGGCGGGTTCCGGAAATTGAACGTCGATCCCGACGGTACGATCACTGCTGCCGATGGAGCCATCGAAGCGACCGGCCACCCGCAGGCTGATGGTCGTCTCGAAGTGGAAGTCGGCGGCGACCGTTACCGCCTGCCATCCCGCAAATGAAGCCGCTGTTCGGCCCGGTACTCACAGCTGCCGAAATGCGTGCTGCCGAGGACGATAGTGACGTTTCATTACAGTTACTCATGGCGCGCGCTGGCCAGGTATTGGCAGAAGCTGTGTGGCGTTTCGGTGGCGGGCAGCGTGTGCTGATCGCTTGCGGGCCGGGCAACAACGGGGGCGACGGCTATGTCGCGGCGCGCATGCTCGAAACATGGGGCCTCGACGTCACGGTTGCAGCAACCGGTGAACCAAAGACCGAACTGGCGATTGCAGCGCGACGTGCCTGGGGCCGCGCTGTCGGCACGCTTGCCGATACCGAAGCCGCGCCTGTTCTTGTCGATGCCGTTTTTGGAACCGGCCTGACCCGAGCCTTGCCGCCGGAAATTGCCGGACCTCTGAACCGGTTGGCATCTGCTGCGAGCATTGTGATTGCCGCCGACCTGCCAAGCGGGGTCGGCACCGATGATGGCCGGGATTACGGCGCGATCCCGGCCGACATCACGATTGCGTTTGCTGCCACCAAACCTGCGCACCTGCTGCAACCCGGCGCGTCTTTTTGCGGAAAGGTGCGGATTGCCGACATCGGCATCGCGTGCAAATCCCGTGCTGCGGTACTCGAAAAACCCACGCTTGCTGCACCCGGCCCGAACGATCATAAATATACGCGCGGCATGGTTGTCGTGGTCGGCGGTGCCATGGCCGGGGCGGCGGCATTGTCGGCAACAGCGGCAGCCAGAAGCGGCGCAGGCTATGTCGTTGGGGTCGGGGTAATCGGGGAAACACCGCACGCGATCGTTCGACGCGATGCGGATTACCTGCCAGAATTGTTGAACGACAAGCGGGTCGGTGCGGTCGTTATTGGTCCCGGGCTTGGCTACGACGACAGGGCACGAGAGCTTCTCGCCAAAGCCATTGCATCCGACCGGGCACTCGTTCTGGATGGGGACGCGCTCCAAACCGGTCTGCCACGCCGGAGCAAGCCTATGATCATCACGCCACATGCCGGTGAGTTCACCCGAATGTTCGGCGACAGCGAAGCAAGCAAGATCGACCGAGTCCGCGCCGCGGCCGAACAAAGCGGTGCGACGATCGTTTTCAAGGGTGCGGACACGGTGATTGCGTCTCCCGGCGGCCGCGTCACTCTGTGTCCCCCGGCGAGCGCATGGCTTTCCACCGCTGGGACGGGCGACGTACTGGCTGGTATCGCCGGTGCCATGCTCGCCCGTGGACTTGCCCCTCATGACGCCGCCTGCGCCGCGGTCTGGCTTCACGGCGAGGCAGCGCGACGGGCTGGAAGAGGCATGATCGCCGACGATCTCCTCGCCCGTCTGGCAGATTGCCTGTGACGGAGATCGTCCGGATCGCCGCGCGTGGGGAGGGCGTTACCGCCGATGGCCAGCATGCCGCATTCGCGGTTCCCGGCGACGCGATCGGCGAGGATGGCGCGATCGTAAACGGCCCCCATCACCAAACCCCGCCATGTCGGCACTTCCCAACGTGTGGGGGCTGCCAGCTTCAACATGCTGATGATGCTACCTATTCCGACTATCTGCGCGACCGCATAACCCACGCCTTGCAGACCCAGGGACTGGCAATCCCCGACATTCTCCCGGTGCATTTGTCGCCCCCCCGGACCCGACGCCGCGCGACGTTCCAGGCCGAGCGGCGGGGGCGCAACGTCATCATCGGGTTCAATGAGACCGCGAGTCACCGCATTGTCGATCTGCGTGAATGTCATGTCGTCCTGCCCGAATTGTTCGTGCTGGTCGGGCCGCTGCGCGGCTTGTTGGGCAAGATCATGGTGGACAAGGGGCGAGCCAAAGTGTCGATGACGCGCGCCGATCAGGGCGTAGACATGCTGATCGAGGGTGTTGCGGTCGAAGGTCTGGAGGCTGTCGAAGCGCTCACCGATTTTGGCCGCGCGAACAAGCTGGCGCGCCTTTCGATCGACGAAGGCTATGGCCCGTCGCCGCGCTATGTTCCCCAGGATGTTACCATCACGCTGGGCGGAGTTCCGGTCGCATTGCCAGAGGGCGCGTTCCTGCAAGCCACCGCCGATGGAGAAGCAGCGCTCGTCGCTGCCGTGCGGCGAGCGATCGGAAATTCGCAAACAACCGCAGACCTGTTCAGCGGCCTCGGCACGTTCGCGCTTTCGTTGTCAGGAGCCATCCATGCCGTTGAGGGCGCGCGCGATGCAATTCTTGCCCTTGCAGCGAGCCGCCGCGTTACCGTCGAACACCGCGACCTGTTCCGCCGCCCCCTGGACGAGTCCGAATTATCGCGTTTCGATGCGGTTGTGCTCGACCCTCCACGCGCCGGTGCCCGCGAGCAGATCGTTAATCTTGCCGCATCGAAGGTGCCGCGGATCGCCTATGTGTCGTGCAATCCATCGACGTTTTCGCGCGATGCGACGGTGCTGGCGGCGGGCGGATACAAGCTCGACTGGGTTGCGCCCGTTGGGCAGTTTCGCTGGTCCACACATGTGGAACTGGCGGCTGCTTTCACCCGATAAGCACTGTCACCCCGGCCTGCACCAGGGTGGCAAATGCATCAGTCGAAAATGGCGCCCCATTTGCGCTTTACCCGGTTCTTCCACGCGCCACGATGGTACGCATCCGACGCCAGCAAAGGCATCACCGAGCCAGCCTCAGCAAAGACCATCTGCTCGATACCGGTGTTGACCTTGCCCCAGCTTGCAGCTTCCTGAAGCGTGGACGACGAACACGCACCATCGCGGACGTCAGCAACCGTGATCTGCACGGCGTATTTATGAACCGCGACATCGTCGTGACCGAGGATCTCGGCGCAAACTACGGTATCCTGCACGAAGTTCTTGGGCACGCCGCCGCCGATCATCAGCAGGCCGGTGGTGCCCGCCTTCACCTTGATGTCGGTCAGTTCGCGGAAGTCGGCAATTGCGTCGAGGACCATGTACGGCTTGCCTTCTTTGGCCCGATCGACCTGGTGCTTGACCAGCCCGAAGCCCGCCGACGAATCAACGAATGCCGGGCAAAAGATTGGCACGTCATGCTCGTAAGCCAGCTTGACGAGGCTGTTGTCCTTCTTGCCATGCTCGCTGAGATACTTGCCCATTTCCCGGATGAATGCGCGGCTCGAATAGGGCTTTGGCTCGAGCGAATTGGCGATTTCGAGGATTGTGTGGTCGCAATCCTGCAACTGCTCTTCGTCGATGTACGTATCGTAGATCCGGTCGATCAGCAGCGAACGCAGTGTATCATCATCAGGAACATCAAGGGCTTGATAGTGTTTGTGGCCAAGTCCTTCGAAGAAATCCATATCCACGATCGTTGCGCCGGTCGCGACCACGCCGTCGATCATGTTCGACCGCAGCAGTTCGGCATACAGGTCCATGCAACCACCCGCGCTGGTCGAACCGGCGATGACGAGGAAGATCGTGCAATCGGGGTCTTCGAGCATCTGGTTATAGATGTTCGTCGCGCGCGCGAGGTCGCGGCTCGTAAAGCTCATCTTCGCCATCGCATCGACGATCGGCCGCGCGTCGAAGCTGGTGATGTCGATATGTTCGACCTTGGTGGAAAGAAGCTCGGCCTTGCGCTGAGCGTTGATCTGGGGCGTAGACATTGAATAGCTCCTTATCCCCCTCCCGTCTTGCGAGAGAGGCTAGGGGTGAAAATGAAACATTGATGTTACAGTCGCGGGTCGGTCGCGAGGAAAGCCGCCCTTACAGCTTTACGACGTTCGACATGACCCGACGATGGTCCTCGACATACATCGACACCATCGGCTCGTCGTCCACTTCGATCGTATCGACCGAACCAAAACCGTTGAACCCGGTCCGCATCGCGCAACCATAGGCACCGAGCATCCCGATTTCGATATAGTCACCGGCCTTCATATCGGCAGGCAGCATGAACGGCCCCTTCATATAGTCGGCATCGTCACACGTCGGACCGTAAAAACTGAACGCCATGTCGCGCGCATTCGAATCGGGTTCCCGAAGCAGTTCGGTGGGGAAACGCCATGCGATATGCGCCGCATCGAACAACGCGCCATAAGCACCGTCGTTGATGTAAAGCTCATCCCCACGCCGCTTTTCCACGCGAACGATCAGCGATGAATATTCCGCCGACAACGCGCGCCCCGGCTCGCACCACAATTCGGACGAGTAACTGACGGGCAGGTCCTCGAAGCATTTGTGAATGACGTCGAAGAACACTTCCAAAGGCGGTGGTTCCATGCCGGGATATGACGACGGAAACCCGCCCCCGACGTCCACGACATCGACCGTAACACCGGCTTCCACGATAGCGGCACGAACCCGCTCCATGGCGCCGGAATATGCTGCAGGGGACATCGCCTGACTACCGACATGGAAGCAAATGCCCAGAGCATCGGCGACCTGACGGGTGGCGATCAGAAGTTCACGCAACTCGGCAGGGTCAGCACCAAATTTCGACGCGAGGCTCAGCTTCGAATGTTCGGACGAAACCCGGATACGCACGCACAGGGTAAGGTCGGTCGCGCCCTTTGTGGCACGGACGATCTTTTCCAGTTCTTCCATCGTATCGAGAGAGAATGTGCGAACGCCATGCGTGTCATAAGCTTCGCGGATCGCTTCCTCGGCCTTGACCGGGTGCATGAAGCACATCGTCGCATCCGGAAGCGTGTTCGCCACCAGTCGCACTTCGGCAATGGAGGCCACGTCGAACTGCGTGATGCCGCTGTCGTACAGCACGGCCAGCAACTCCGGCGAGGGATTCGCTTTCACGGCGTACATGGTCCGCCCCGGAAACTTCTCGACAAAGAAGCGGGCGGCGCGACGTGCGGCATGCGAGCGAGTAAGCGTTACCGGTTGAACCGGCAGAAGGGTGGTCGCTAACCCCAGCGCAGTAGGATGCTTGTGCAATTCAAGGGACCTCCAAATGTCGTGAGACAATGACTAAAAAGCTGCCTTGCGGTTGGAAGTCCCATGGGGCAGCGGGGAAGGGCGATATATGGTCCAGCGATATTGATGTAAAGTGAATGATT
>JAQGKX010000064.1 GCA_028289885.1 Sphingomonadales bacterium | reverse complement strand
GTTCAATCGCCTCAAGCAATCGCGACGCATCGCCACGCGCTACGACAAGACCGCTCTGTCCTTCACAAGCTTCCTGTCACTCGCCGCCGCCAAGCTCTGGCTGAAACACTATGTCAACACGGCCTAGTTGTCACTTATGCCAGGTCCATCTGTTCCACCGCGCGCTTGGCTTTGAGAATGCCGCTATAAAGCGGACCAGAATTGCACCAGCCGACGTAAAAGGCGAGAAAGAGGCTCATCTCGTCGAGCTGGGCCACCGTCAACTCGCCATTGATCAGCCCTGCCTTGATCTGAATCTCTATCAGATCTGCTCGGCCCAACATGGCGGTGACCCCTATCAACAGCATGCGCCGGTCTCGAACTGAGAGATTCGGCCTGCTCCATATATCCGCAAACAGGTGTGATACGGTTTCCTGGGCGAAGGGAGATCTGTCCTGACCGACCAGACTTTCAGAGGATCCTGGTCCGTAAACCCGTTCAAACATTTGGAGCCCGCGGGTGAAAGCGTCGCTCTCGGTCGGCAGTATCTCGGACTTTGGCGGATCCACTTTAAGTCCGGTAATCTGTTCAGCCGTTGCATAGGTAAGTTCTGCCATAGGCAGATTCAGACCATAATTTTCTCCAAGCAAGATGGCGGCATCGAGGTCCTTACGCATGGTCTTGATTCCGACTTCGCGTATTTTATATTCCTGTTCGTCTTCGTGGGGATCGCTAGCGCGATTCAGCCATAAGCAAGGGCCCCCAGTGCTGTCAGCGCTAGCGTCAATTACATGGGCCAGTCTTTTGATATCCACACCGGCCGCTATGGCCAACTGAGCGCCCTCGTAAGTAGCCCGCCAGATATTATAGACTATAACGTTCCTCGCGATCTTAGCTGCCATGCCGGTCCCAGGGCCGCCCATGTGAACGACTTCGCGCGAAAAACCATTTAGCACCGGCAGAACCGCTGCCAGGTCGCGGTTGGTGCCTCCGACCATGCAGACCAAGCCGTTTTGAGCTGCTTTGAGCCCGCCTGTAACCCCGCAATCAACCAGGCGGGCACCAGCTTCCTCAACCAGCGTTCGAAGGCGGTTAAGATCGTCAAGGGCAATAGTACTTAAGATAACTACGGTAAGCCCTTTTCGGGCTTTAGCTAATATGCCTTCTGGGCCACTTAGAACATTTTCGCATTGAGCGGCGTCAACTACAGCGATCAAGACGATCTCGCAGAGCTCTGCGACGGATCTGGCGGACGCCAAAGGCTTGGGAACACCTTCCAGCGTGTCCGATGCTTCTGTGCGTACATCGTAAACTGCAGCAAGCATGTTTGCGCGCGCCAGGCATACAGCGACGCCACCTCCAATCTGTCCTAAACCGATCACCCCAGCAAGCATAGATCTGTCCTTGATTGCAGCCGGTCGCATCTTTGCGAGCGGGGATGTTAATAATAATTCGAGAGGCCGAGTTAAGTCAGTCTCAGCGGTTCCAGTAGCGATCGTCAATGGTATATAGATAGACCAGGGTTAGCGGCGGAACGAAGGTGAAGGGAAAATTGAATACCCACCACCCTATCACCCCAAGGTCGCTGTTATGCATGCGCCAACTAGAGTCTATGGTGAGGGAACAAAGATATCCGATCCAAACCAGCAAATAGAGCCAACTGGTAATCCGAAGGAAGTGCAATCCCCATGATTTCATCTGGATGAATGCCCACGTAGCAACAACTCGAAGCGGGAACAGGATGAAGATGCAGACAAGCTGCCATGACTTCTCTGCCGTGTCTTTGACTCCAGGTATCAGTCCCTCATTATAATTATTTACCCATGCCATGTCGAAGTGACGACCATAGCCATGAACAAGGAACGTTTTGCCGATGACCGTGTGGCTCGCCCAGGTGTCGAGCGAGTAGGAAAGCAGGTTAGCAAAGCCGTCTTGAAAGCAAAGTAGTCCAATAAAAGTCACCGAGATCGCGCGAAGATTTGTACCTTCGCGGAGGTATTGCCGTTCCTTTACCAGAACGTACAACAGAGGAATGATACCGATGAACCCGAGCACCATCGTGCCACACAATGACGAGCCCAACAAGATCAACGGATCTGTCTTGTGAAGCCCGAAAGTATTCTTCGGTGGATTGTTATGCCCCTCGTAGGGCGCGCTGATCGCCGTACTCATTGTGCCCACCCATAACGCGTAAGTGCCGAAGTAATTAGTGCAATCGAATCCACCATCAGGCAGAGTTCGCATACAATGGCGAAGGTGATGATGTACCGGTGCAGCTTTCTATCGGCCATCGGCTTACGTTCAACGTCAACTGATGCCGGCCAAACCTCCCGCAAGGGAGACACCAAGCGACTGGCAATGAACTGCCAGAATCCTATAAGTGCCAAATTGACTAGCGCCCATCGACCAAACTCAAAGAATGCTTGATTCATCACAATAACCTTCCTGTAAAGGTTCCGGCAAGATGTCCCTGGATCAGGAAACAGGCAATCAAAAATATTAGTATTGCAATAGTGAGCACCAGCAGTGCTTGCTCGTTCCGCGCCATCCTTTGCTCCCCTTTTCTCGTAACGATCATTTTCTTGCGTCCCAAAAAGCGTCGGTCACTCGGCCCCGCAGCTGTGAGCCAGACAAGAATGCTCCCAGCTATATCCTCCAGTAGGAGGCCAACGCGCGACTGCCGATGCTATTGGCGAACTGCAGGAATCTGTCTCTGGGATGTCAAGATCCCTCACGCGGAAGATTACTAGAAGATCACCGTGATTCTTTCTGGGAGCTTGCGGCGAGGAGCGGTACAAACATTGTTCCGCACCCTCTTGGCGGCGCTAACGTGCGTGTGAAGACGGCCGAGCAGAAAGCATCGCTGGTGCGCGTAGGTATGCGCGAGGGTCTGATGGCAATCGTACGGGGTCGCCACTACGATCGTGGTCATAGGCCAGATTTGGCAAAGACTGGGGCGAAGAGGTGCGGCATATTACCCCTGCCAGGCGGGCCCGCTATCGACAAGATGCGTCGCTAAATGACAGATTTAAGTTGAGCCGCAGGTAGGTTGGTAGAAGCAATTCCTGAGCTCTGCGCTCGGCGGGTGACTGTTCGTTGGACTAAATCATGCCAGAAACTTCACCGCAGGTGAAACGACTTTTCAAAAGCCTTATCGCGTTTTGCGTCCATCATCGGCCAACGCGTATTTCTGGTTATTACTACGTGCTTACTATCTCAGTCAGGTTCACGAGCAATCACCCAGGAATTTTTGCTAAGTGCCTGATTTCAATGGTGCCGGCTGCAAGGTTCGAACTCGCGACCCCCTGATTACAAATCAGGTGCTCTACCAACTGAGCTAAGCCGGCGCACGATGTGCGGTACGCCCCTTTGCGTCAGCGGACGCCGAACGTCCAGCCCTCTGTTGCTGCAACGGCGGATAAACCGGGCGGATTCCATAGATCGGGATCATCTGCGACTGCGCGCAGCCATGCAGAGGTGAGGATCGCATCGGTGGAGTGGTCGGTGTAGCGGGCAAGCGGTGCATGGGGTTCGCTGCCGATATTGACCAAAGCGGCGTCGAGTGCAGCGCCATCGCGCATCTTCGTACGGCTCTTCGGCAAGCCAGCAGCGATGGCGGCGAGACTGGTGTATATTTCTGTGACCACCGATCCCGACGAGGGAAGCGGGTCGAACGGCCATAGCGCGAACCGTCCGCTCAGCCGGTGGAGCAGGCGCATTCCCGTCAGGCTCGACTTCCCGACTTGCGCGGCACCGACGAGATTGAAGTTGCTGTACGGGTTCAATCCTTGTTCGCGTTGCGCTATCTCGGTCCTGCGCAGTCGCCCCGCGGTTCCTTCAAAGAGGTCGCCGCGCCGTCCACCGTGACGGCGAAAATGGCGCGATGCTTCCGGGTGATCGACGAAGCTCAACGCAGCGAGATTATCGTCATCAGCCGCGATCCGGTCCACCAATGCCCAGAGAGCGCGCGCATCCGATGGAGTTTCGGCCCATCCCGGCAAATACGCCCCACAGTCCTCGAATGCGAAGGCAGCGCTCAAGTCCAGCCCAACCAGACTATCTTCGGGCAACTCCGTCGTCAGCCAGTCGAGCACATCATCCCGCGACCAGATATGCCCCGGGCGCACCAATGCCGGAGCCGAAACGCCGTTCGCGCATATCGCAACCGCAATGCCCGGCTGCCGCGCTCCCATGGCTCCCGACCAGTCGATCGCGACATAATGCGCAAATCGATGCTTCACCCACGCTCATTCCGCAGGCGGTCCCAGTGTGCGATCCGTTCGGCGATCCTGGCCTCGAATCCGCGCGGAGAGGGGGTGTAATATTCCTGCGCGCTCAATCCGTCCGGCCAGTAGTTCGCGCCCGAAAAACCGTCGGCGGTATCTGGATCATAAGCATAACCCTTGCCATAGCCGAGTGTCTTCATCAGCTTGGTCGGTGCGTTGACGATGTTCATCGGCGGCATCAGCGACCCGGTATCCTTCGCACTCCGCCACGCCGCCTTTTGCGCCGCATAGGCCGCGTTCGATTTCGGTGCTGTCGCCAGATAGAGGCAGGCTTGCACGATCGCCAGCTCTCCTTCGGGCGAACCGAGAAAGTCATAGGCATCCTTCGCCGCGAGGCACTGTATCAACGCCTGTGGATCGGCCAGCCCGACATCCTCGCTGGCAAAGCGGACCAGTCGGCGCAGTACGTAAAGCGGCTCCTCGCCCGCGACCAGCATCCGCGCCAGATAATAGAGCGCGGCTTGCGGATCGGACCCGCGCAAAGACTTGTGCAGAGCGGAGATCAGGTTGTAATGCCCCTCGCGATCCTTGTCATAGACCGGCATCCGGCGGTGGAGCAGCGCCGACAGTGCCGCCGGGTCGAGTGGCTTGGTCAAGTTGACCGAAAACAAGGTCTCCGCCTGATTAAGCAGGAACCGTCCGTCACCATCGGCACTGGCGATCAACGCGGTGCGGGCATCGTCGGTCAAGGGGAGGGGGCGCTCCTCGACCTGTTCGGCGCGGGCAAGCAACTCCTGCAGCGCCGCCGCATCCAGTCGGTGCAGCACCAAAACTTGGGCGCGGCTAAGCAACGCGGCGTTCAGTTCGAAGCTAGGGTTTTCGGTTGTCGCGCCGACCAGCGTGATCGTGCCATCCTCGACATAGGGCAGGAAGCCATCCTGCTGCGCGCGATTGAAGCGGTGGATCTCATCGACGAACAACAATGTGCGCTGTCCGAGTTTCGCGGCATCCTTCGCGCCCGCAAATACGCGCTTCAGATCGGCCACGCCTGAGAACACCGCAGATATGCTCTCGAACCGCAGCCCAACCGCATCGGCCAGCAACCGCGCGATCGTTGTCTTGCCGGTGCCGGGAGGGCCCCACAAGATCATTGACGCCAGCTTGCCCGCGGCGACCATCCTGCCAATTGCGCCTTCGGGGCCAGTCAGATGGTCCTGCCCGACGACCTCACCTAAATTCGTCGGACGCAGGCGGTCGGCCAGAGGGGCGGCCTCGGCGGGGAGTTCAGCGGCAAACAAGTCGGTCATCACCCCAAGATAGGGTCTTGCAGAAAGAAAATCACGCGACGCTCTTGCGACACTCAAGATATATCTTAGATAAGGTTTGTGATTGTAGAAAAGGAATTAGAATTGTTTCACAGACATTCACATCATGAACACGGCCACCATGGCCACTTCGCCATGTTCGGTGAAATGGCGCGAGGCGGTCCCGGTCGCGGCGGCTTCGGTCGCGGCTTCGGCGGCAGGGAGGGCGGCGGTCGTCGCCGGGTCTTCGATTCGGGCGAACTCCGCCTCGTCCTCCTGAAGCTGATCGAGGAACAGCCCCGCCACGGTTACGATCTCATCCGCGAGATCGAGGAGCGTACGGGCGGTGCCTATGCACCAAGCCCCGGCGTGATTTATCCGACGCTTACCCTGCTCGACGACATGGGCCTGATCGCCCAGGCGGTCAGCGAAGGTGCGAAAAAGCAATTTGCCATCACCGAAACCGGTGCCGCCGAATTGCTCGCCAAAGCCGATGAAGTCGCCGCGTTGTTCCAGCGTCTCGCCGAACTCGGTGCTGCCCGCGAAAAAACCAATGGCACCACGATCCGGCGTGCAACCGGCAACCTGCGTGCGGTCCTCGCCAACCGGCTTTCCGCCGACGACGTGACGTCCGAGACATTGCATCAGGTTGCTGCGTTGCTCGATGAAGTCGCCCAGAAAATCGAGCGCCTCTGATGGCGACCTCCAGCATCGCGCAGGTGCCGACCGCCAACGGCAGCCGCTATCTGCAACAGCTCTGCAAACACTGGGCTCATAATCTGGAGGTCGAATTCACCCCGGAAGTCGGCACGGTCAAATTCCCGCGAGATGGGCGAGGGGCTGACTGGCCTGCCGACGGCCTGGTGACGATGACCGCCCATGCGGACACATTGGAATGCCGGATCGACGCGAGCTCGGATGGGCAACTCGATGGATTGAAGGGTGCCTTGTCCCGCCATCTGGACCGCTTCGCATTTCGCGAGGCACCACTGGCTTTCGATTGGGTGGACGCGGGATAGGAGGCTATCTCCCACAAAAGCCGTCACCCTGAACTCGTTTCAGGGTCCATCGCTCCACTCGCATGGGCCGTACCGACCGAGGCATGGATCCTGAAACAAGTTCAGGATGACGGAAGGTTCAGGGCACAGGACTCCGGCGCGGCGGTCCACCGCCCGCTTGCCGTTGGCGAACGATCCGCAAATATGTGCTGGCCAGCGCGCCATTGATGGCGTCCCAACTATACCGATCCGCCGCGCGCGCCCCCGCTTGCCCAGCTGCTGCGCGCTGGTGCGGGTCGGTGACATAACTCTCCAGCGCGTTGGCAAACCCGGAAATCGCGCCGGGCCTGACGAGCCGCCCGGTGATGCCATCGGCCACAAGGCTCTCGCTTCCGGTCGCGATTGCTGCCACCACCGGCAGGCCGCACGCCATCGCCTCCAGCGTCACATTGCCGAACGTCTCAGTCACGCTCGGGTTGAACAACATATCCATCGACGCGACCGCGCGGCCCAGATCGGCCCCCGCCTGAAAGCCAGCGAACACGGCGTTCGGCAGCCGCCGTTCGAACCACTCGCGCGCGGGGCCTTCGCCGACGACCAGCACACGGTGCTTCACCCCCCGCCGATCGAGCTCGTCGATGGCGTCGGCAAACACGTCGAGACCTTTTTCCATGACCAGCCGCCCGACAAAGCCGATTGCCACATCGCTATCGGCGATCCCCACACTGTGTCGCCATTCGAGGCTGCGTTTCTCCGGCGCGAAAATCTCGCGATCCACGCCACGCGACCATATGCCGACATCATAGTTCATCCGTTGTTCGCGGAGCAGCTGCGCCATCGAATCCGAAGGCGCGACAATGGCGTCGCAACGCCGGTAAAAGCGCCGCAGCACTGCGGTTACGGTCGGCTCCAGAAACGCCAACCCATAATAGCGCGGATACGTCTCGAACCGCGTATGGACCGACGCGATCACCGGCAACCCGTTGCGCCGGGCGAATGACACCGCGCTGTGGCCCAGAATTTCGGGCGCGGACACATGGATCAGATTGGGCGAAAATCGGTGCATATCGTGCTTGGCACGCGGAGACAGCATGAGAGGCACGCGATATTCGGCACGACCGGGTATGGGCAAGGCGGGGACTCCGACCAGATCGCCCGTCGCCGGAAAGGCCGGGTTCGCCACGACCGGCGCATAAACCCGCACCGCCGCACCCTGTTTCAGCAAATAGCCGACCAGACGGTTCAGCGCCTGATTTGCCCCATCGCGCACGTAATTATAATTGCCGCTAAACATCGCGATGCGCAGGTCTGAAACATCCATCGCCGGGCGATACAATGCCCTGTGCCGAAAAGCCAAGTCGTCAGACGGTTTCGACCCGCGCCCAGATGGGCAGATGGTCGCTGGCATGACGCGCGCGGACGCTATGATGCACACCGCAGGCCGAAAAGTGCAGCGACGGATCGGCCATGATCCGGTCAAGCCGTGCCACAGGTCGCTGCGAATGAAAGCTCTTGCCGGTCTGCGCGAACCGGTAATGCCGCCCGAAATCATGCAGGCAGCCGCTCTCGCGCCGCCACTCGTTCAGGTCACCCATCAATATCGTCGGTAACGGATGCCGTTCATCCAGCGCATCGACGATGGCACGCGCCTGCTTGCGTCGCCACAGACCGGACAAGTCGAGGTGCATCGTCACCACCCGCAGCCGGATGCCGTTCACGCGTACCTCCGCCAGTACCGCGCCGCGCGGCTCGAGCGTCGGCAGGTCTATCCGTGCGTGCGTCAGAACCTCGGTCCCCTTACGAACGAGGATCGCGTTACCATGCCATCCAATGCTGTCGGGCCGCACCCCAAGCGGTACAGCAACATAATCGCTATGATCGGCAATCATCCGAACGGGCAGGGCGGACACCCGATCACCGAACCGCCGGTCGGCCTCTTGCAACCCGACGATGTCCGCGTCGATCTCTGTCAGCACGTCGAGAATGCGCTCGGGGCGGCGGAGGCGGTCAAGCCCGACGCCCTTGTGGATATTATAGCTTGCGACCTTGATCATCGGCGCTCTGCTTAGACGAACCGGCACGGCGGTAAATGGCCGACGTGCGTCAGGTCAGCAATTTTATGCCGACAATCAGCAAGACGATCGCCAAAACAGGCCGCAAGATCCAGTCGGGCGCGCGGCTGCCCAGCAGCGAACCGAGAATGACCCCGGGGATCGATCCGATTAGCAACATGCCCAGCAGTCCGAAGTTGACCGACCCGATATACCAATGGCCCAGTCCCGCGATCAGCGTCAGCGGCACCGCATGAGCAATATCGCTTCCCGCAATCCGGTTGATCGGCGCAGTTGGATACAGGATGAGCAGCGCTGTAACGCCAAGCGCCCCCGCGCCAACCGACGAAATTGAAACCAAAATGCCGAGTGCCGCGCCAAGAAGGATCGTCCACCGCGCCGTGTCGCGGTTGGAAATACCTTCGAGCCGAGGACCGGCCCATGCCAATATGCGCGGGCGGAACAGAATCGCGACAGCAGTGGCGACCAACGCGCCACCGAGGACCAGCGTGATCAGGCCCGACGTTCGCGGTCCCGGCGTGCCCTGCCAGGCGAGGACCAGCAGCGTCAGGATCGTCGCCGGAACGCTGCCCGTCGCGAGCCGCCGGACGATTTGCCCGTCGACGGTTCCGCGCTTTCCGTGAACCACGGTGCCTACGGTCTTTGTCACCGACGCATAGAGCAGGTCGGTTCCGACTGCAGTTGCAGGGTGGAAGTTGAACATCAGGACGAGGAGCGGCGTCATCAGCGACCCGCCGCCGACACCGGTCAATCCGACGAGAATTCCGACAAGGAACCCCGCCAGAGAGTAAAATGGATTATAGTCCAGCGTCCTGCCCCTTGTATCTCCGCCCCGTTCTAGCAGGACGAACGGCGGTGGGAAGCAAGCGTTGCTTGGAGCGCGGCAAGGCGAAAGTGTGGCGGGGGCGATGTTCGCATGAAAAAGGCCTCCCGGATCGCTCCGGGAGGCCTTTTTTCAGTGTCGCTGAACGTCTTACGAGTTCAGCCAACACTTACGAGTTGAGGTAGTCACCCGCATCGGCATCGGTGCCGTGACCCGAGGTAACAACCTCAGCCAGCGCATCGTTACCCGTATCGGCCTCAACCGGCTGCTTCAGCTCCGCGGCATGTTCTTCAGCCGCATTCTTCGGAGCGATCAGCGAAGCCTGCCAGTCGCGCTGCTGCACGCGAAGTGCAGCATCACGGCTGGTCGCGGCGATCCGCATGCGGTTGATGCCCGCACCCGTACCCGCCGGGATCAGACGACCCACGATGACGTTTTCCTTCAGACCCGTCAGCGTGTCCTTCTTACCCTGCACCGAAGCTTCGGTCAGGACGCGCGTGGTTTCCTGGAACGATGCCGCCGAGATGAAGCTGCGCGTCTGCAGCGACGCCTTGGTGATCCCGAGCAGGATTGGCTTACCTTCAGCAAGAGGCGAACCCGCAGGCAGCTTCTCGTTGATCTCGTCCATTTCGGTACGATCGACCTGCTCGCCAACCAACAGGGTGGTGTCGCCGGAGAATGTGATCTCGACCTTCTGCAGCATCTGACGAACGATCGTTTCGATGTGCTTGTCGTTGATCTTCACACCCTGAAGTCGATAAACTTCCTGGATTTCGGCAACCAGATATTCTGCCAGTGGCTCGATGCCGAGCACTTCCAGAATGTCATGCGGATCGGGTGAACCGCCGATGAGGTTGT
>JAQGKX010000040.1 GCA_028289885.1 Sphingomonadales bacterium | reverse complement strand
GTCAGGCACGGCCCGGCCAGTTGACGCTCGTCGTCGGCGTCGATGCGGAAATCCCCGCGATCTTTGCGACCGACCTTGCGCTGGTCCGCGCCGACAAGCGCGCAGGGCACATATTGGTCGACTGCACCATGCCGACCAGCGCCGCAGAGGCCTCTCTCGACGTCCAGATCGACTATGGCATCGCCTCCGCCGTCGCCGACATCGACCGGCTCGATTCGATCCTGTTGTCCAGCGCGCTTGCCCGCCATGAACCGAGCGGCCTGTCGTTGCTGACGCTCGACGGCGGCACCGGCAGCGAACCCGCCGGGATTGCGCCCACGGACATCGCCTCGCTCATCAAGCTGCTGCGCGCCACCTGCGAGGATATCGTGCTTTGCGTCGGCAGCATGCGCCACGGCGGGCTCCTCCGCGATTTGGCGGCAACGGCTGACGGCATCGAACTCGTCTGTACCCAGTCGATCCGCGACCTCGAAAGCTCGCGCCGTATGATCGAGAAAATCGGACTTAGCGCCGAAACGATGAAGCGCACGCGGCTGATCGTCTGGGGTCATCAGCCGGGCATATTGCTCGACGGTCGCCGCATGGTCGATGCGCTCGGCCTCGGCAGCTTTGCCAACGTGCCGGTCGATACCGTCGCGATGCGCAATGCGGTCAATTCGGGCAAGCCGCTCGCGCTTGACGACAAGGACAGCGCCTATGTCCGCGCGCTTCGCCGCATCGGTGGCCAGCGCGCCGCCGTCCGTCCGCTCACCATATCCGGCGCCCCATCGCTGACCGACCGCCTGCGCGAGACCGTTGCCCGCATTACCGGGCGCCGGATGTGAGCCTGCTTTCCGAAGAAATCGTCTTCAAGGAGGCGGTGGCGCGGGCCGAACACGATGCGACCGCGATCAAGCAGGCGACCGCCCAGCGCATGAACGACGCCTATCAAACGGCGAAGGCGCAAACCTGCGCGCAAGTCATCGAACAGCTCGAGGCACGCGGCATCACCATCGAAGGGCTCAGCCGCAAGGCGTTGCGCGACGAGATCGAACTGGCCATCGGCAGCCGCAGCCGACGCGGCCAGCTCGTCCTCAATTCGGTCGAGCGGTTGCTGCTGATCGAGGATGTCGAGGACGAGGTCGCCGGGCTGGGTCCGCTCGCACCCTTGCTGCGCGACCCGACCATCGACGATATCACGGTCAACGGCGCACATAATATCTATGTCGAGCGCGGCGGTTTGCTCGAACGCGCCGAAACCCGTTTCCGCGACGACACCCATTTGATGAACGTCATCCAGCGCATCGTCGGCCCGATCGGTCGGCGCGTCGATGAATCGTCGCCCTTCGTCGATGCCCGCCTGCCAGACGGCTCACGCGTCAATGTCGTCATCCCACCCATCGCCATCGACGGCCCGATGATCTCCATCCGCAAGTTCCGGATGCAGTCGCTTTCGATGGACGATTATGTCGAACGCCAGACAATGAGCGCCGATATGGCCGCCTATCTGTCCGCGGCGGTAAGTTCACGGCTTAACATCGTCATTTGCGGCGGAACTGGTGCAGGAAAGACCACTTTACTGAATTTATTATCCACTTGCATCGGCGACACCGAGCGCCTCATCACGATCGAGGACGCCGCCGAACTCCAACTTCATCAGGACCATGTCGTCCGCCTCGAAACCCGCGCCGCCAACGCCGACGGCAGCCGCGAGGTCGGATCGCGCGAACTGGTCCGCAATGCCCTGCGGATGCGTCCCGACAGGATCATCCTGGGCGAGGTTCGTGGGGCCGAGGCCATCGAGATGCTGCAGGCGATGAGTACCGGCCATGACGGATCGATGGCGACGCTGCACGGCAACAGCCCGCGCGATGCGCTGGCGCGGCTCGAAATGCTGCTCGGGTTTGCAGGACTTCACAACGATGGCAATGCCTTGCGCCGGTTTGTTGCCAACAGTGTTCAGGTCATCGTCCACGTCTCGCGCCTCGCCAACGGCAGCCGCCGGGTGATGTCGGTCACTGAAATTACCGGGGTTGAGGGCAATGCCTATTCGCTGAACGAACTTTACACGTTCGAGGAAAAGCCGGCCATGTCGGGCAAGGGCGAATTCCGCACCCTGTCACCCCGCCCCTTCTTCCAGCATCGCCTGATGAACTTCGTAAAGTTGGGGTCTGGCGGCGCGCTGCTATGATGGGCGTGGTCTTCATCCTCATGGCGCTGCCCCTCATCGGGAGCGTCGGCATCGTCCTGCTGACCGCGCATCGCCGCGACATGCTCGTGCTCGACCGGCGCATGGGATCGCGGGTCGTCGCGGTTGCACCCGTGGTCCGGCAACGCAAGGCACTGGTCACGATGCCACAGCGCATCGAGCCGCTGCTGGCACAGGCGCAGATCGAGCCGACCCCGCAGCTCGTCGCGATCCTGTGCGGCGTGCTTGCACTCAGCTTTGCGCTGTCACTCGCGATCGGAGGGCTGGTTCTCGGCCTCATCGCGGTCGCTGCGGAGGCGGCGCTGGTCATCATGTACGTCGATGCCCGCGCGCGGCGGCGGCGCGACGGGCTGATCGATGCCCTGCCCTTCTACCTCGACGCGGTGCGCCAGTTGATGTCGATCGGCAATTCGCTGCCGCAGGCTTTGCAACGCGCGCTGCCCACGGCGGCGGATACGATCCAGTCCTTCCTCGGCCCTGCGACCCGGCGCATCGAGCTGGGCGCGCCGGTCGCCGATTCGATGCAGCAACTCGCCGACCGCCTCGCCATTGCCGAAGTCGCGATGCTGGCGGCGGCGATCCGCGTCAATATCCGCTTTGGCGGTCCAATGACCTCGATCCTCAACAACCTTGCGCAGATCGTCCGCGAGCGGCTGCGCATCAAGCGCGAACTCGCATCCGCCACTGCCGAGGTGAAGATCAGCACGCAATTGCTCGTGGCCCTGCCGCTGCTGCTGACCGCCTTCCTGCTGACGTCCAACCAGGCTTACCGCGACTTCTTCTTCAATGAACCGCGCGGCCATCGGATGGCGTTCGTAGCCGCCGTGCTGCAGGGGCTGGGTATCACGCTGATGATGCGCATGAAGAGGATGTCGTTCTGATGTCCCTTTTCGTCGTCATCCTTTATTTCCTGTTTGCCGTCGCGGGGCTGGGGCTGTTCGGGCGCGGTCTGGTTATGATGTCAGCAACCCAGCGCCTCGACGCCCGGATTGCGCGCGGGTTGACGACGGAGACGCTTGCGAACCGGCGGATCGCGACTGTGCCGACCTTCCTTGCCGCGCGGGGACGCGACCGTGACGAAATCGTCCAGAAGCTTCAACAGGCTGGTTTCCACGGCGAACAGGCAATTGAGCGGTTCCTGCTGCTGCGCCTTGTTGCGACGGCGGTGACACTCGTCGCAATGCTGGTCGTGTCGCGACTGGCCTGGGACGGGTTCTTCGCCAAGCCGCTGGTGCTGTTCCTCGTCCCCGCCTGTGTCTATCTCGGCTCAAAGCGGGCGCTGATCGTCACGGCGAAGGCACGCGAACGGGCGATTACCGCCGAATTTCCCTTCCTGCTCGATATCCTGCTGATGATGCTCGAAAGCGGCATCAGTCTCGACCAGTGTTTCCGCGTGATCGCTCGCGATGAGGCTGGCACCGTGCCGCACCTCAATCGCTCGCTGGTTGTGCTGGTTCAGGACCTGGATCGCGGCATGGACTATGATACCGCGCTCAATCGCTGGGCCGTACGGATCGCGGTGCCCGGCGCGAAGGATCTGGCCGCGCTTTTCCTGCAAGGGCTGTTCCAGGGTGTCGAGCTAAGCCCCGCGCTGCGCCAGTTCGTCCGCGAATTCACCGAACGGCGGATCGCCGTCGCGCGCGAGGCAATGGGCAAGATCGCGGTCAAGCTGGTCGTGGTGATGATCCTGTTTTTCATGCCCGCGCTGTTCATCGTGGTCGGTGGGCCGCCGGTCACCAGCCTGTTCGATACAATGAAGGCGATGCGACGATGATGCGCCCGTTGATCCCAATCCTGCTGGCGACTGCGCTGCTGGTGCCCACGCTGCCGATGGCTGCGGTTGCGGCCAGGACCGACAAGACCCAGACCACCGCATCGACGCGCGCGCTGTACCTCCAGTTGATCCGCCAGGCCCGCGCCGATGGCCGCCCGCGTGCCGCGATCGCCTATCTCGACGATTTCGACCGCCAGTTTCCCCGCGACCGTGATGCGGGGCTGCTCCGCGTCAACAGCCTGCTCGATCTGGGGCAGATCGACGAGGCGGACGCGGCATTGTCGGCGATCTCGCGAACCGGTTCAGTTAGCAAGGAAGCCGGAGAGGTCGATGCCATGCACGGCCATGTCCTCGCCGCGCGCGGCCAATGGGATGCCGCCGTCCCTGCCTATACCAGCGCCATCACGGCGGACCCGACCTCGCCGACCCTGCGCAATGCGCTGGGTTATGCCCTGCTCCGCGCACATCGGACCGGCCCGGCGATAGAGGCGCTGCGCGGTGCCGCCGACCTTGCGCCTGGCGATACCGTCATCCGCAACAATCTGATCCTCGCTTATGCCCTCGCCGGTCAGAAACAGGCGGCCGCCGGTATGATCTCGCGGGTCGAGGATCGCCGCGCCCAGGGCGTCCTGCGGCGTCAGATCGCGACCGAGGCAGCACGGATCACCGCGCTTCCCATCCTTTCAGCAGCGGCGGGTCCTGCCCCGCAAACATCGAAGGAACGCTGACATGCCCGCCTTTATCATCATGGCTGCGACCGCCGCCGCGACTGCAAGCGGTTCACCGATACCGTCCGCGCCAATGCTCAGCGAAACGCGCACGGTCATAGAAGCGCAGCTGAATTCCCCGCCGCGCATCGGTCGGGACGGCGGGCTGACCGCCGACGAGGCCGCGACGGTCGAACAGCATTACATCCAGTCGATCGGCAAGCGGATCGAACAGGACAAGGGTAGTCTCAGCCAGGGCGGACAGGCCCGGTGAAATCGCGACCGTTCTCACGCATCGTTCGTGACGATCGGGGCGTAACCGCTCCGGTCGTAGCGGTGCTGGGCGCGGTCCTGCTTGGAGCCAGCGGCGTTGCGCTCGATACCGGCCTGTATTTCAGCCAGAACAGCAATTTGCAAAGCGTGACCGAGGCGGCGGCGCTGTCGGCTGCGGCGGCTCCGAACATTGCCGATGCCGAAACCCGTGCGCGCAACTTTTTCGTGCGCAACGGCTATCCGGCGTCGGCGGTCACTTCGGTGACGCTCGGCCGCTATTGCGCGGACAAGGACATGGCGTCCACCGCGCGGTTCGTCACCAATTTCGCCGCCTGCCCGGGCAATGGCCTGCGAACGGCGGTGCGCGTTCACGCGACGGCCCAGAGCAAAAGCTATCTCACCTCGGCGCTGGGCGGCGGGTCGCTGATCCCGCAACTCGCCAGCACGGCCACTGCCGCGCGGATCGACGAGGCGGGGCTGGAAATCAACACCGGAATCCTCGCTCTCAATCCCGGGCTCGTCAACAGCCTGTTGTCGCTGCTGGTCGGTCACAATATCGCGCTGTCAAACGCACAATACCAGCTTTTGCTCGCGAGCAATATCGACGCCGGGCTGATGTTCGATGCGCTTGCGGTGCGCGTCGGCGAAACCGGCAGCTATGCCAATCTGGTGGGTCGCACGGTGTCGGTGGCCGACCTGGTGAGCGCTTGTGCGACTGCCGCCGCCGCCGACAACGCTCCATTGTCGATTGTACTGATGGCACTGGCGGCGCAGATGGGCAGCGGCGCGCAGGTTCCTCTCCCGGGGCTTTTCGACCTGGGCGTCTGGGAAAAGATGCCGGTCGGCAATTCGAACGAAAAGCCCGGCCTGCGGGCAGGGATCAACACCTATCAGTTAATTACCTATGCACTGCAATCGGGCGGACGGGCAGCCAATCTTTCGGGACTATCGATTGGCGTTACCGGCGTTGCAGCCGTTCGCGTGGCCGGCCTCGTCAATAGCGTCCCAAGCCGCGCGCGCTTCGCTTTCGGACCGCAGGGGGAAACTTCTGTCAGTACCGCGGCAGTGCGGCTGTTGCTGAAGGTCCAGATACTCGATCCGGGGGCGTTGCTCGGTGGCCTAGGCCTGCCGGTCACGGGATCACCGGCGGTCGATCTCCCGCTTCTCATTCAGGTTGCCGAGGGCACCGCCGATATTACCGGCATCCGTTGCGGTCAGGAAGCTGCCACCGACACGCAGGTTTCGGTGGCCGCGCAATCCGGGCTACTCGACGTGTTTCTTGGCAACATGCCCGCAGACGTGCTTTCGGCGGTTCGTCCCAACGTGGTTACGGCCAGTGAAATTCAGCCTGTCGATCTCGTCAACCTACTCGGCCTCGTGCGCGTCCAGTTGCGTGTTACTGCGGGACACGTGGCCCAATCTCCGCCCACGACGCTCACGTTCGTGCAGCCGGGTGGCGGCGGCGGTGCGGGCTTCATCGGGCGGCCCCCTTATGGCGGCACGGCAGCGACCCTCGGCAACAAGGTGGCGCTGGCCGACACGCTGAGGACACTGCAGATTCAACCAACGATCTGCCTCAACATCATCCTCGTTTTCACCTGCGTGACCACCGGGGCGCTCGTCAACAATGTCGCCAGCCTCGTTGCGGCACCGATCACGGCGCTGGGGGTCGATCCGCTCGTCAACAGCCTGCTCGCCGCGCTCGGCCTCCAGCTCGGCTACGCAAATGTGTGGGTCACCGGTGCACGCTGCGGCGTGCCTGTGCTGGTGTGACCGTTTTCAGTTTGACCCGGGGTTACTCTCCACCCGGTGCCCGTTTTTGTGAGGGAAGAAGGAAAAAGACCATGCTTATCATTATCAATCACACTCTTCGCAGGCTTGGCCTAGACGAAAAGGGCGCATCGGCTGTCGAATATGCGATCCTCGTCGGCATCATCGGCGCGACGCTCGCCACTGGCGCCCAGCTTTTCGCTACCGATCTCAGCAACGTTTTTCGTGACCTGATGTCCCATGTCAATCTCGGCACCTCTGCCTCTGCCTAAGATGATCGAGATGAAAACAATCCGGGGACCATATAGATCTGGCGGATCGCGGCGCATTGGGCGCTGCGACCATGGGCTGGCGGCGGTCGAGTTTGCCTTGATCGCCCCCATCCTGCTCATGCTGGTTTTCGGCGTCATCATCTATTCGCTGTATTTCTGCGCCTATATGGGTGTTCGGGTTGCCGCCACAGAGGGAGCACGTGCCGCCGTCATGGGCATGAGCAGCGCCGAACGTACCACGCTCGCGACCGCACGCGTGACGCAGGTCCTCGAAGCTTATCGCCCGTTGATAGGATCCTCGAGCGCACCGACTGTCGAGGCGGTGTCCGCAGGTACGGGACTTTTCCGGGTCCATGTTTCGTATGACATCACCGGTAGTCCGATCATGAAATTTGCCAGCCTCTTGCCGATGCCTGCCACCATCCTGGAGTCCGAAATCACTGTCTCCAACGGAAGCTATTGATGACACCAGATCGCCTGCTCGGCATGGCCTTGCTCGTCGCGCTGCTGCTTCCATCGCTGGTCGCGCTCGGCGAACGCCGCCGACTGCATGACATGTTCAGGGCGCTCGTTGCGATTGGCGGGCTGGGGTTCTGCTGGACGACGGGGGGAGGCCTCGGCCTGCTGCTCGGCCTGTCCGCGGCGGTCGGCACATTGATTGTCGTAACGGCGATCGTTGCGTTTACGCAAATCCTCTGGAGCGTTCGACTCCTGTCGGGTGGGGAGATCAAGCAACTCGCGAGCGGCGCGGCGTGGCTCACCCCACTCGGTGCCATTGCCTATATTTTGCTCGCTTTAAGCATAGCAATCGTCACTGGCCTGATTGCCAGAATATTCGAGACGCGCCTGCGTAACGAGGCGGCCCTTATCGCGTCAACGGCCGCACTTCTATTGGTTTTCGCGGGTGGTTGACGATTTTACATTTGCGCATTTTATGACAGCAAAAGAAAGACCGAATTCTTTCAAATAGTTGCTTATTTGGACATAATTCTGTGATTGAGGATTGCGTTAAAGCGGTTACTGAAAGGGATGGATAGTTTTAATAGTGTTCAACAGGGTGCGTCGCAGGCTGATTCGCGAGGCGTTGACGCTGTACATGCCGATATTCTTGTCATCGATGACGATGGCGAGTGGGTAACCGAGTGTAATTTCATGCTGGCTTCGCTGGGATATCGCTCGGTAGGCGCCCTTTCGCGGGAGGAGGCACTCGCGATTATTCTGGGTGGTCAAATTGCGACGGTCATCATCGATTATAATATGCCCGGATGCGACGGACTGGCGCTGGCGCAGGAACTGTCCGAAATCGCCCGCGCGCAAGGGCGCAGCCTGCGCTTTGTGTTGGCCACGGGCCACGCCACGCTGGAGATTGCTGTAGGCGCGATCCGGGCGTCGGTAACGGATTTTCTCGAAAAGCCCGTCACGCGCGATCAACTGCGGAAGACATTGGCGCGCATCCACGGCGTCGAGGCCGAAACCTCCATGCGCACTACGCTGGTCGGCCAGCTTTCGACCATTAGCGCAGAGATGCAGCGTCTGGCCCGGCTGATGGGCCAACCGGAGGGGAGTGGCGACGCACCAGGGGTCGACAGAAGGAAGGGTGCCGATATTGTCTTCATCCGCCAGCTTCTACGCCATGAGACGAAGCGCCGGGAGATCAGCAACGGCAGCCTGTTCGGTGATCCGACATGGGCCATGTTGCTCGACCTGATGATCGCGAGCCTGGAAAACCGAACCGTTTCGGTGTCCAGCGCGTGCATCGCCTCGGGCGCGCCGACGACCACTGCATTACGCCTCGTCAACAAACTGGTAGCGGACGCAATTCTGGACCGTATTCCGGACCATAAGGACGGCCGTCGCGACTTTCTCGTGATCGCGCCCGATATCAAGGCGCTGCTGAGCACCTATCTCAACGATCTGGCCGACGCACGACGCCCTTCCTGAACTCAGGCAGCCTCGCTCGACAGCGGTACGTGACGCGCGGTTTCCAGTGCGTGCCGCAACTCCGCCAGCAGATCGTCGATATTGGCGTCTGGTGCGATCGCCAGCTCGACCGTATGGCCGCCCGACTTGAGATGCTTGAGCCGCCCGACACGCGTCCCCTCGACCACGATAGAGCCCGCCTGTTCCTGCCCGGCAATATCTGGCGAGGCCGCCAACCTGAGTCGCGCCAGGACCGTTGCCGCCGGGATCATCCGTTCATCCCGCGCCGCCAGTTGCTGTTGTTCCGCACCGATGGCGATAGCCGCCTTGATTATGCGCGAACGCTCGGGATCGCGGCGCAGCAAGGGGGTCAGAACTTCCGAATGACGGACGCGCAGTTCGTCGCGGGTGGCAAAACTGTCGACCACTTCCACCGGCATCTGCGCCAGCGACAGCAGACGGCTAAGCTGGCTGTTGGACAGGCTTAGCGCCTCGGCCATGCGGGACTGGACGCCGGCATAGAAGCGACCGACCGCCGCTTCGTAGCTGCGCGCGCGATCCAGTTCCGAAATATCCTCGCGCTCGCGGTTCTCGATGTCCGCAACCCGAAATGCCTCCTCATCGCTGAGTTCGACCACCAGCGCGTTGAGGAAAAGCTCGGGCCGCCCGTTATGGTTCAGCCAATCGATCGAAAAACGGCGACGACTTCCGACCAGCAACTCATAAGGCAAGGCGGAGCCGGGCGGCGTCAGGCGGATGAGCACCGGAATGCGGTTTCCGCCCTCGGCAGCGATTGAATCGATCAGCGAACGACAATTTGCGGCGGTCAGGCCCGGAACATTCCGGGGATTGCCGTCCCAAACCGAACATTCGCGTGGCCGGATCCTGACAACGTTCCGCGCGACGCCCGTACCGAGGGTCAAGCCCGACAGTCGCTTGTCGAGACGCGTGAGAGCGCCGTCCTGTGCTTCGATCGTCGGCGGCGGATCGTAGGAAAGCGTATTCAGGATGTCGCGTATCAGTCCGACCATTACATGCTCCATTGCGACCATGGGCTTTGTGAAAACCGGCCATCGTCGCGATCGATCGATCCTAGCGCGGCGCCGGGCCCGCCATAAGGAGAGTCACGTTCATTCCGGCTCTTGTTGTCCAGGCCAAGCCTTTGCGTTTACGCAAAGGCCGGGATCAGAAGCGGCGGCTGATCGTGGCGACGAAGCCGTTGATGTGACGATCGTTCGCTAGCTCACCGGTATAGGCCAGGCGGAATGAGGTCCGGCTGTTACGCGTCGCGGTGATCCCCGCTGACAGATAGGCCGCATCCTTCTTCAACTGCGATGGCAGCAAGGTGAAGGTGTTAAGGATGTCGCCATTGGCAAACCGGAATTCCATCCGACTTTCAGGGTTCTTGAGCAGTTCGCGCCGCCACTCGGCTTGCGCGCTCGGACGCAACGCCCAGTTGCCGCGCTTTACGTTAGCGGAAACCCGCGCGCCGACGCCGCTGCGAAGCGACTGCGTGCGATATCCAGCAACATCGAGCGCCGAGATGCCGCCGGTCTCGCGGAAGCCCGAGACATCGGCATAGCGATAATGGATGCCGACAAAAGGCTGTATCCGCGCAACACCGCGCTTTACCATTAGGCCGGTTTCGGCATTCGCCGCCCAGCCATCGCCGTCCTGGTTGACGCGCAACCGGTCGTTGACGCCGGTGAACTCAACCTGGCGGCGCAACTTATATTCGGACAGCGTATAGCTGGCATTGGCGTCCACATAAACCTTGCCGCGGACGATGCTGGCATACGGCCCGATATGGCTGTTGAAATATGTAATGCGTGGCCGTGCGGGATCGAGGCGGGCGTCGATGCCATCGATGCCGAGTGTGACGCCGACAATAGCACCGGGAATCGGTGAGAAGTCGGCGGCAAAGGCGATCGAGCGGCTGTCGGTCGTTGCGCGCGGACGGTCGAATCCGGACTTGTAGGTTGCCTGCCGCACGTCGCCCATCAATGTCGCGTGGAAGGTGCGCGCTCCACTCATCGCGATCGTTGCGGGCGCTTCCTCCGCGATATCGCGGCGCGTGACGATGTAATTGTGCAGCATCGTGTCACTGGCGTCCATCGACTGGATCGCGAGCTGAGGCAGCAGCGTGTAGGACTGCGGCGAAAGCTGGCCGAGCGCCGAACCGCGCAAGGCGACGGGCAGCGCGCGGATGGCGTCGATCTGGCTCTGGCGGGCGGCATTGGTCCTGCCGCTGACCGCGTCGAGTGCCGTGCCGATCGCCACTTGGTTCGAAGTTCGCCCAGCGGAGGCGAGTGACTGAGCCGATGCGCTGCCGATCGGGGCCAGTGTGAGCAGAGCGGCTGCTCCGGCGACGAAATGCCACGCTTTGTTGGCGCGATGATTGAAAATGCACGACAAGGCTTGCAGCCCCCCAATATTATGAACCCTGTCCCCCGCTCGCCTATATCGCGCCACGATGCGACCAAAGCCGCGACCGTTCCGGTTGCAAATGCGGCAGAACAAAAACCGGACAGGGCTTTTCGGGTGAGCCGAATATATCCGGTCAGCGCGGCCCGAGCGTGTTTTGCCCTATAAATAGGTCTCCAGCACCACCAACACGGCAGCGCGCAGTTCCTCGGCACTGGCATCATGGCGCGGTAATACGTGGATGGTCAGGTCGCTGACCTCTCCCCTACCCTCGACCCGCAGCATCGGCTTGCCGTTGGCGGCCAGTATGTCACCCACAGGACGCGGGCGGGCGCGGCGGGCGGGCTTGGCGGCAGCGGCGAGCAGCGCACTGACGACCTGATGCGGTTCCATCGCCGCGGCCCCCGCGACCCGCTCGGCAGCGATTCGCAAAGCTGCCTCGATCAACTGTGCGGCGATTCGCGGTTGCCGCAGCGACGGCGCAAGCTGGCCCGCATGACGCGCGGTGATCGCGCGGCTGTCAGAAAATGCATCCACGATCTCGGCGGGCAGGCGACCGACCTCCAGCGTGCGGCTCATCCAGCTGTTCGATACGTTCAGCCGCGTCGCCATCGCCGTCTGCGATCCGCCATAGAACAGGTCGAGCGCACGCAGATAATCGCGCGCGCGCTCGATATCCGAAATGTCCCGGCGCGCGCGATTTTCGACATCGGCGAGCCTGAAACCCTCCTCGTCGGTAACGCTCTGGATCGTGATGAGATAATGAAATTCGGGATAATTATGCGCCCGCAGCCAGTTGATCGTCCACCAGCGCCGCACTCCCGCGATGATCTCATAATCATGGTCGGGATCGTTTTTCAGCCGCCTTACGATCGCCGGGATGCGCTGCCGCCCCTCGGCCTTGATGCTCTCGATCAGGTCGGCACAACCCACCTCATCGAGCAATTCGATCGCGCGATTGTGCAGGCTCCACGGACGACAGCGTACCGGATCGATCCATTCAGTGCGGTCGGTCACGAGCTTGCCGCTGGCGAGCTGCGACAAGGCTCCGTTGCGGCTGCCCAGCACGCCGGTTGCAGGAGAGACGTGGGCGACCAGCGCAGCGGCGGCGGCATTTTCCGCCATTGCCGCGCCGAACCCGCGATTCCCCTTTTCCGCGCTGCTCACGCCGCCACCTCAAACGAAAGATTTGGCTTGTTTTCCGGAACCTTGCCCCCGGTTTTGCGCGCGAGCAAATCTGCGTCCGCAGCCCGGTCCCACGCTGCGCGAATCTCCCCCTCGATCTCGCCGTTGACCGCGTCGAGCTGGCGGACGCAACGGCGGTGGACGCTGTACGATGTGATCGGCCGCTCCAGTTCATAGACGGTGCGCAGCCGCGAAATGGCATTGTCGATCTCGGCACTGTCGCGCAGCACCGCCTTCAGCATCGACGCGCCGAACAGCTGGCGGCCCATGTCCATGATCTCGCGGTGCATCGACTTGCGTTCATCGGCCCTGCTGGTCAGCAGCCGCACGAAATTATAGACTGGACGCAGCGAGGTCATGGCCTCCAGCGACTTCATCGTAGTGTTGAGCATATCAAGGAAAGAGGCCGTGGACGCGAAGTCGACGATGCTGGGCGGCATCGGCACGATCAGTGCATTGGCGGCGCTCAGCACTCCGAGCGAGACCATGCCCAGCGCCGGTGGCGGGTCGAGGATGATCACATCGTAATCATCGGAAATCGTTGAAATTGCTTGCTTAATTTGGTCGATAAGGTCGAAGTTACCCGATTGCGCCATCGACGCCGCAATTTCATATTCGAGATTATAAAGCTTCAGGTTCGCGGGCACGAGGTCGAGCCCGTGGAAATAGGTCGGGCGAACCCGTGGGCGCAGCCCCTCCCCGCTTTCGTCGTGCATATAGCCATAAAGCGTGTCGTCCTCCTCTAGATCGATGTCGGGGACATAGCCGAACATCATCGTCGCGGAGGCCTGGCTATCGCAATCGATCAGACAGACGCGATAGCCCCGGATCGCCAGATATTGCGCCAGATGGACCGCAATCGTGGATTTGCCCACGCCACCCTTGAAGTTCTGGCAGGCGAGGATCGCGGGCGGCACGTTGGGATCGCGCCACGGCCTTGTCCCCAACAGCGCACGGATCGCGTCGATCTCGGCCAGGGTATAACCAACCCTGTGACCATTGCCGAGCCGCGCCTTTGGGGGAAGGGCACCACTCTTTTCCGCTTGGCGAATGTCGCTCGAGGCACAACCCGCCAGCGTCGCGGCGCGCGTGATCGAATAGCGCGGCCCCTCCTTCTGACCGGTCTCGCGATTGACCGCGTCAGCCCGCAGCCGCGCCATGACAGCCATGGCCTTGGCATAAAGTGCGCTCACTTCATCCAGTCCGGGTGTTGCATTCCCATCGGTCGCTGGCGCGTTGCTGTCGTTCATCTCGTCCCCAAAGGCGTTCGCCCGGCCCCGTTTCGCCGGTGACCACCCGATCTATCCGCAAAAGTGCCGACGAGCGCACCGGCACAACAACCGGAGCGGGTGTTGTTCCGCATGGTGTAGAAAGCCGAAGTGCATAGTCGTGCTCCATAGTTGCCATGCCGCCTCCGGTTCGCGCGCAATTCTAGTGGATACGAGACTATCGATGCAGCCCGCTTCAAACCCCCTGCCCCACACCTCGCGTCATTTGCGCCGCTGGCTCGGCTGTGCCGCCTTGCTTCTGACCGCAACCTTGCCAGTTCTCACGCCTGCATCGGCGCAAACGACGCGCAGCGGCGATACACCGAGCACCCTGCCCACGGTCGATCGCGACCGCGCCGATCGCACGGTGCCGCAGCTTCCGCGCGGCGATGCGACACGACTGCCCGGATCGACGAGTTCGGTTGCGCCGACCCTAGCCGGAACGCCTGTGAACATCGCCACGCTGTCCGCAGTCCGTTATCAAGGCGCGTCATTGCCCGGCCCCTATCTGGCGAAGGCGACCGACCCCTTTGTCGGCAAGACTCTGACCACCGAGCGACTGACCGCAATCGCCGCAGCCGTCGGCGAGGCCTATTCGAAAAGCGACATCGCCTATTATTCGGTGATGATCCCAGCGCAGACACCGACCGGCGGCATATTGACCATCCGCGTCGTCGAGGGCGCGGTAACGCATTATACCATCAACGGTGCGGTGGATCCCGCGACCACGGATCGCGTGGCGGCGCAGATCAAGCATATCATGCGCGACACGCCGCTGCGCAAATCGGTTCTTGAGCGCGCCATATCGCTGATGCGCGACCTTCCGGGCCAGTCGGTCGAGGCCCGCATCCGCCAGCTCGATCTTAACGGTGCGCTGGTCATCGACCTAACCGCGAGCCGCAAGAAAGCCAACATCGCGGTAACGGTCGACAATAACGGCGTCGCCAACGTGATCGACACTTTTCAGGCGCAGGTCGCGGTCAGCGTGAACAATTTGATCCGAGACGGCGACCAGACGCGGGTCAGCTCCTACCTGCCGCTCCATCCCGATCGTTATCAATATTATTCGATCAGCCACAGCACGCCGATCGGCGACGATGGCCTGACGTTTTCGCTAAGCGGCGCGCATTTGCGCACGCGCACCTATGATCGAACGACGGTTGGCAATGCGACGCTGGCGGGCGCGACGCTCAGCTATCCCCTCATCCGCTCGTCGACGACCAATCTGATCGGGACGCTCTCGCTCGACGGGATCAACAGCACCAATTATTTCCTCGACACCGCATTCGGCGACTCCCGGTCGCGCGCGGTTCGCCTTGGGCTGAACTGGTCGAAATCGAACGAGAAGAACGGTTATGCCGCGAGCATGGTCGTCAGCATGGGCCTGGATGCGTTCGGAGCGCGGACCTTCGTCGGGTTTTCCCAAAAGAATTTCACCAAGATCAATGCTCAGGCAGTCGTTGTCCGCACCGTCGCGAAGAACTTGACAATGCGGGTCACGGCGCGCGGGCAATATAGTGGCGACCTCCTTCCCGTCACCGAACGCGCGACGATTGGTGGACCCGGTGCCGGTCGCGCCTTCACCATCGGTGCGATCACCGCCGAAAAAGTCGTCACTGGCGTCGGCGAGATCGCGTGGAGCCTTCCCGCCAAGAGCAAAGTGCTGAAAGCCGTGTCGCTGTTCGCCTTTGCCGACGGAGCGGTCGCCCGTACCGTTGCCCGACCCTATTACGGACTGACCGCGCAAAGCTATTCACTGGCATCGGTCGGCGGCGGCATCCGCGCCAACGTCACCAAGACGCTGCAGGCCAGCGCCGAGATGGCCGTGCCGGTCAAGCGCGAGTCCGGGTTCGGACGCGCAATCCGTGTGTTCTTTGGCCTCAGCCGCAGTTTCTGATCGGCTGCGGGAGCCGAAACAGGCCGTGCGAATACGCAAAAAGCCGAAATAGCCGAAATAACGAGCCAACCGCGAGCCAAACACGAGAGAGCGTCGTCGATGAAAAATACGTGGGAAATCTGGAAAGCCGCATTGTCGGTCGAGGAATGCCAGGAGTTCATCGCCCATGCGCAAACGCATCCTGAACAATCGGCAACCATCGGCTTTCAGGCGACGGCACGGTCCGACACCAAACACCGTGAATCGATCATCCGCTGGCTCGACGTTCATGCCGAGAAGAAGTGGGTCGATAAATTGATGCGCTATGTCGTGTCGTCCAACCGCACCAATTTCGGCGTGGACATCGTTGCCCCCTTCGACCTGCAGTTCACCGAATATCACGGCACCGCACGCGGCAAATACGACTGGCATCAGGACGTCTGGCTGGAATCGGATCGTTGCTATGATCGGAAACTGTCGATCGTCGTCCAGCTTTCCGACCCGCAGGATTATGAAGGAGGCACATTTGAATTTTTCGGCATGCAGTCCCCCGGCGAGCAATTCTCCGCGATGGGCAGCCTGCTGATCTTTCCCTCCTTTCTCCAGCATCGCGTGACGCCAGTAACAAAGGGATTGCGACGCAGTCTGGTATCGTGGGTGGAAGGTCCGCGGTGGCGATAGGGGCGGCGATCGGTTCGGCGCTGAATGCGGCGCTGCACCTGTCCCCCAAACCAATGATTGCGCTGCTTTGCCTGATCGTGCTGGCGGCGCTGACGATCGGTGCGGCGCTTTCGGACTTGCGGCGGCGGCGCATCCCCAACCGGCTGTGCCTTGTGATCGCCGTATTGGCCCTGCCCTATTGGCTGGCGACCGATCCGACGTTCCTGCGGCTCGCGATCCAGATTCTTTGCGCGGCGGTCGTCGCCATGACGCTGATGATCCCCTTTTATTACCGTGTGCTCGGCGGCGGCGACGTGAAGATGATGGCTGCGCTGGCGCTGTGGCTGCCCCCCGATCCGCTTTACGAAACGATATTGATGGTGGCGATGGGCGGCGGCCTGCTGGCGATCGGCGTGGTCCTGTTCGACCGGCGCAGCATGTCGCCCACCGTTCCCTATGGAGTCGCCATTGCCGCGGCGGGCCTGTTTCAGGTCATCGGGCGAATGAAACATCTGATCGACTGATCATGACCCGGATCCGGTGTTCGAAAAGCATCCGGATTGAACCTGCTGCCCGCTGGGCCGGGTTTCCCCCACGAAAGAACGTTTTGCGTATTCGCACGGCTACCGCAGACCCTGTCAGGACCGCATTTTCCGGGGTTTGCGGACCTCCCGGGTGCTTTGCGTAATATCGGACCGGACTGTCGATTGCCACGTTTGTCGCCATCGGGTCGCAGCATTCAGTGCGGTTCCTGTTCGACTCACTGGCCCCATCCCACTGCGCCAAGGACGCAGTCGCTGTGATCGTCACACGGAAATCTTGGGGAATAACAACATGATCAATAAAGGTAAAAGCCTGGACCTGCGCCGCAAGCTGCTTTGCGCTTCGGCCCTGTCCCTGCTCGTCCTGACATCCGCCTGCGCGCATGGCGTCGGCTTCGATGTCGGCGTCGGCAACGGCCCGAGCGGTCCTTCGGGTCCAACCGATCCATCGGGTCCGTCAGGCCCAACAGGTCCGACCAATCCATCAGGCCCAAGCGGTCCATCAGGTCCAAGCGGCCCCTCCAACCCATCGGGTCCCACCGGTCCTTCTGGTCCGTCGGGTCCTTCCGGTCCAAGCGGCCCTAGTGGTCCTTCGGGTCCATCCGGCCCAACCGGTCCCGGCGGCGGCCCCTCCGGTCCTGCTGGCCCAACCGGCCCTGGCGGTCCTACGGGTCCCGGCGGTCCTACGGGTCCCGGCGGGCCAACCGGCCCCGGCACTGGCCCGACGGGTCCAACCGGCCCTGGCGGTCCAACCGGCCCCAGTGGTCCAACTGGCCCAACGGGTCCGACTGGTCCAACCGGTCCCACGGGTCCTACCGATCCTTCAGGCCCAACCCCTCCTGTGTCGGGTCCATTGGTCGGCGCGGTCATCGGTAACAACACAGTCTCGGGTCCAAGCGGTCCTAGCACGATCATCGGCGTCAATGTCCTGCCCGGGACGCCGACATCGACAGGTCAGCTCGCGACAGTCACGGTCCTGCGCGACGGTGTCCTGCAGGTTACCCTGCCGACAACGACGGCTGGCGTGAACGCTGGCCTGGCTCCGGTCAATTCGCTGGTCGGTGCCATTGCCGGGCAGCAGCTCGGTCAGACCACCCAGTCGCTTACCAACACGCTTGCGCCTACGATTGCTACGGTCACGAAAACGGTTTCGTCTATAACGACGCCTTTGCTCGTGACGGTCAACGGCCTCCTCGCACCGGTTACGCAGCCGTTAACGGGGACCAGCGGTGCCCTCAACCCCGTAACCGGCATCGTCGGCACGTTGCTGGGCACAATCGGCACGACGCTGCCCGGTGGTGGTACGACGACGCCGGCTTTTGCCGGACCGCTGCTCGGCGCTTCGCTGGGTGGTCATTCGATAACCGGGCCATCGACGCTGGACACACTGGCGGGGATCAACCTCCTGCCAGCTCCGGTGGGAGCCGTTCCGGCAGTCGGCACGCTGACTTCGGTCAATGTGCTGTCGGGTGGTCAGGTCATCGGCGTGACATTGCCAACGACAGCAGCGGGCGTGAACGCCGGGCTGAAGCCGGTGGTCAACCTGACGGGCGCTCTGCTCGGCGGGCAAGTTGGTGGAACGGTCGGATCGGTCGTTACCCAGGTGTCGCCGGTTGTCGCCGCCGTCACCTCGACGGTTCAGGCAATCGCCAACCCGATTGTCAGCGCGGTCAACATGCTTGCAGTTCCAGTCACCGGGCCATTGCTCAACCCGACCGGGCCTCTTGCACCGGTGACGGGCGTCCTGATCAGCACCGTAACGACGATTACCGGTTCGCTGACCAATGGCATCGGTAATGGTGGCACCGGGGGCATACTTGCCCCTGTAACCGGCATCATCGCTCCGCTGACAGGTGGCCTCGGTGGCGGCACGACGGGCGGCATCCTCGCTCCCGTAACCGGCATCGTCGGTTCGCTGACCGGCGGCCTCGGTGGCGGCACGACGGGTGGCATCCTCGCTCCCGTAACCGGCATCGTCGGTTCGCTTACGGGCGGCCTCGGTGGCGGCACGAAGGGCGGCATCCTCGCTCCCGTAACCGGCATCGTCGGTTCGCTGACCGGTGGAGCGGGTACCGGAGCGCTGGCTCCTGTAACCGGTCTGCTTGGCGGTCTGCTCGGCGGGCTTGGCAGGTAACGAAAGTATCGGCCCGGTCCTTGTCGGACCGGGCCACATTTCTCGACAAATCAGATTACTCGACAAATTTAGTGCGCACGCCCTCAAGGGCCCTGCGGCCAAGCGTTGATCAATTTCAGTGCTGGCAGCACCGCAGAATTCCCGATCGACAAGTTTGCCGCAGGCTGGCCCGACCACCCGGCTCCGCTAGTGGGAGGCTCCCCAAGAGCCTTTTGCTCCTTGCCGCCCCTTTACCCTTGGGGCGGCGAGTTGCTTCTACCAGATGCAACCATCGAGTCGGTCTTCAAACCATTCCCAGCGTGATCGTTGGCCACAAACACGTAATATCGACCATAGTTCGCGGTTCGCGTGGAACCACAACAGCGCCGTTACGCTTTTAGCAGCGACGTACGTTGATGCGCGTGGAGACACTTATGGCCAACACACCGACTGCCGTGATTTACCGGATGATCCTGCCCGATCATACGTGCCCTTTCGGCGTCCGGGCCAAGCAGATGCTCGAGCAACACGGCTTTACAGTCGATGATCGCATCCTCGGTTCCCGCGATGAGGTTGACGCCTTCGAGGCCGAGCAGGGCGTCTCCACGACACCGCAGATATTTATTGGCGGCGAATGCGTCGGCGGCAGCGATGATCTGGAGGCCTATCTGGCGGACCGGCATCAGGACTGAGGCGATCCCGCGCGGCTGTTACGACTAGAGCCCCAGTTTATGGAGAGCCGAAGCCAGTTCAGCAGTGGCCGCCGTGTCGTTTTTAGGTGTCAGCCTATTTAGCGCGGTCTGGACGCGCTGCTGCGCCACTCGCAACGTCTTGTGGCGCACTTCACGCGTTGCGTTGGTCCGCCAGGATGTGCTTTGACCGAGCAATTCAGACCATTTCGCCTCTTCCGCCGAGAGAATGGTCAGTGCGAGACGCAGACCGTCGCGACGCCCGTGTGCGTACTCGTCAGACATTCGTTTATCCTCGATGATGAGCAATCGTGCCATCCGACGTTACCCTTTCTCTATAAGCGCCTTTCGACGTCGTCCAAAGGGATGATCGCGATTGAGCTGGATGTTCACGCCGCACGATCGTTCCGCTACAAGGCGGGCAATGGCGCAGCACCTGCTCTGCCGATATTGGATGAGGTCGTTCCGTGATCGATGAAATTTCTGTGCAAAGCGCGGATGGCGTCTGCGAAATCCGCTTCAATCGCCCGGCCAAGAGGAATGCCATAACCGCCTTGATGTACGATGCGATGCAGGACGCATTGGTCAGTGCGGATAATGACCCGGAAATCCGCGCGCTAGTGTTCACCGCAGAGGGCGAGACCTTTACCGCCGGCAACGACCTTGCCGACTTTGTGCAGCCGCGCAACGATGGCGATGACGCCCCGGTCTATAAGTTTTTGAGGGCGCTTGCGACTGCCTCGAAACCGATTGTGGCCGGCGTTCGGGGGAATGTGGTCGGCATCGGCATGACGATGCTCCTCCATTGCGACATCGTGCTGGCGGCACCCGATGCCGTGTTGCGCGCGCCGTTTGTCGATCTTGGCATCGTACCCGAAGCCGCCAGTTCCTTGCTTTTGCCGCGCGTGATCGGTCATGTCCGGGCAAGTGCGATGTTGATGCTGTCCGAAGCTGTCGATGCCCGGACCGCGCAACAGATCGGACTGGTCAACCGGCTGGTAGAGTCCGAGAACCTCGATACCGAGGCTCGCGCCGTTGCAGCAACGCTCGCGGCAAAGGCTCCGGTCGCGCTCCGCTTAACCAAGGCATTGCTCCGGGGCGATCCGACCGAACGCCTGAGCAGGATCGCCGAAGAAGGACGCCACCTTGAAAACCAGCTGGCATCGCGTGAAGCCAAGGAGAGCCTGAGCGCATTCTTCGAAAAACGCCCGGCGAATTACAATTTTTAAACCTCGTGTCCAACGTCAACGGCTGAGGATCTGATGACAGGGCTGCGGACCGTCATTCGTGCGGCGGTACGATCCGATGTCCCTGCCCTCAATCGCATGATCGCCGACTCCGCCCGCGCCCTGGGCCCGCCATTTTATTCCAGCGCCGAAACCGAAGCTGCAATAGCCCATGTCTTCGGTGTCGACTCCAGTCTTGTCGAAGACGGAACTTACCTGGTGGCAGAGGTCGATGGCGTCTTGGCGGGCTGCGGCGGATGGAGCCGACAAAGGACCTTGTTCGGTGGCGATCGTTTTGCGGGACGACAGCACGGATTTCTGGACCCGGCGACCGAGGCTGCCCGCATCCGTGCGTTCTTCGTTAAGGCGGCTTTTGCCCGCAAGGGCGTCGGCAGCGTGATCCTGAACGCTTGCGAAACGGCAGCGCGCAGGGCTGGCTTTTCGACAACGACGCTCATGGCCACGCTTCCCGGCGTGCCCTTTTACCGCGCGCATCATTATGTTGAAATACAGCGGGTGGTGCTCGCCCTTGGCGGTGTCGACGTATCGTTTGTCCAGATGCACCGCAGGCTGGCCGCGCCATAACGACGATGACAGCCTCCGATACACCGGTTCGATACCGCACCAGTGCCGTAATACATATGAACTGAGCGATCGAGGTTGCCCGGGGTCGGACGATCGTGGAAGATGGCGAACCGCTCATTGTCTTCATTCATTTCCGGGGTCCCCATGCCGATGCGCTTACCTGTTGCCATTATCCCGATGATGCTGCTTGCCAGTCCCGCCGCCGCCCAGAGCGCAGCGGTCGGCCAACAGGCATTTGCCGTCTGTTCAGCCTGTCACAGCGTCAAGCCTGGCGAGAAACGGATGGGACCGACGTTGTTCGGGGTGGTCGGGCGAAAGGCCGGAAGCGTGCCAGGCTATGTCTATTCACCGGCGTTTGCCAAGCTGCAGAACAAATGGACGCCGGGCGAACTCGACCGCTATTTGAAAAGTCCCAAGACAATGGTGCCGGGAACAAAAATGTTCTTCGTCGGCATCCCTGATGACACGCGGCGGCGCGCGGTAATCGCCTATCTCGCGACGCTGAAATAGAGCTGGTCGGAAAATATGGGTTAAAGGGTCGGGCACCACAGGCACCCGACCCGGAATCAGGTCGAAGAAGAATGCGACCTATTTCTTCGGCACCTTAGCCGCCGTCACTTCGAGTTCGACAAGAAACATCGGGGCGACGAGATTGGCAACCTGAAAGGTCGAGCGCGAGACTGTGTTCGGGTTGGTCGCAGAACCGAAAAACTGCTTGAACCCCGCGTTGAAGCCCATGAAGTCGATCTTGCCGAGCTTGGGGTCCGCAGCGAGGAACGCCTGCATTTTGACGACATCGGTCATCGCATAGCCCTTGGATTCGAGCAGGGCCTTGATCTTGGTCATGATGCTGACCGTCTGGGTCTTTGTATCGCCGAAATCGGCCATTGTCTCTTTCTTTGCGGGATCAACCGGATCGGCGAGCTGGCCCGACAGATAGAAGGTTTCGTAGCCCGCGGGGACGATGACGCCCTTCAGGATCATGCCGGGCTTGCCGTCCGGCCCGGGGCCGGTGATGCGATCGATTGCGGTCGGTGCAGCATTGGCGACCGGCGCGAGGACGAACATTGCCAGTGCGGCCGTAATCATGCGCTTCATGCGTCTTTCTCCCTTGTGGTGATTATCAATGGGCATCCATCGGCTTTTGATTGGCGGGCTTCGGCGCGCCGCCGGTGCGGAGTGCCGCGACTTGTGCGGGGGCCACGGGCGACGCCGCATTTCCCCATGACGTACGGACATGCGTCAGCGCCGCCGCGATTTGTTCGTCGGTTAGATCGGCCTTGAACGTCGGCATTCCGGCGCGCCCTTCAAGGACGACGCCGATCGGTGCCGCCGCCGTCCCGAGCACGAACTTGTCCCCTGCGAGAGCCGGAAAGGCGCCGGGAATGCCCTTGCCGTCCTCCTGATGACAGGCCGCGCAATTATCAGTGAAAGTGTGAGCGGGTGACAGCGCCCCCGGGGCCGGTCCAGCAACAGTCGGGGCATGGGTGGTTTGCGCGCTGGCGGCGATTGCGATCGTAGCCAGCGCTATTGCCGATGCTATCGGAAGCCGCATGAACATCACCCCTTCATGGCTCGCGCATGTAGCCTTTCGACCTGCTGCCACGCCGATTCGAACGCGCCCGCCTGCCAGCCGCCGATATAGCTGACATGCTCGCCTGCCAGATAGATGCGACCATCGGGTTCGGTCAGCACCGGATAGGCAGTTGCACGCGCCTCGTCGCTCCAAACGCCCCAGCCGCCGAGGTTATATTTGACCCGGTGCCATGCGACGGAGAAGCTGCTCTCGTAGCTTTCCTTATACGCCGGGAAAATCTTCTGCCCGTAATCGACCGCCATGGCCGCGCGATCGGCGATGGATTTCCCCGAAACCTTGGCCGCGCTCGATCCAAAGTTATAATAGCCGAGCAGCACACCCTTCTGGCACTGCCAACCGGTGGAGGGCATGGCGATGCTGTTGATGTCGGGATTGTCGCAGAAAACGTGCCCGCCATAAATCGAATGATCTTCCTCCCAGAAGCGCCGCTTCATCTGGAGGCCGATCTTGCCGACTGGAGCATAGGCGCATTTTTCCATTGCCGCCTTGAACGGCGGCGACAGGCCGTTGTCGATGGTCTTCAGGACAGACAGCGGGATCGTGCAGATGCACCAGTCGGCGCTGATCGTTTCGGGATGGCCATCCTTGACCACGTCGATTGTAACGCCCTTGTCACTCTGCCGGATGCGCTGCACCTCGGTTGAAAATCGAATCATGCCATCGGGCAGATGGCGCGCGATCGCCTTTGGAATCTGCTCCATGCCCTGAACCGGCTGGAACATCGTGCGCTGCTGGTCCCAGTCAGACACGCTATGCAGCAGACGCCACATGCCACTGTCCATCACGTCCTTGAACTTGTACGGGACTGACGGCTTGCCGGGACCGGGATCGGTGCCTGCGCCCGGTTCGACCAGAAAACCGCGACCCGCCGTACCGGTATAATTCAGATCCTTCGGCGACAGATAGCCAAAGCTCGTCATGAATTCGATGAACTGCTCCTTGTCGGCAGGGGTCATCTGGCTATCGAGCGCACCCTGCCGCGACAGCTTGGCGAGGATTTCGGACGTGTAGCCGAGCGCGTCCGCCGCGACCTGACCCTTGCGGATCGGCTTGCCTGCGAGCGGCCCCGTGCCCTTCTCCATATAAAGGAAGCTGTTGTCGTTATCGTTGTTGAACAGCTCGAGCGGCACGTTGAAGAGCTTTGTATAATGCAGCGTCGAATGGTGGTGATAGGGAATCCGCCATGGGCCGATGTTGATGTATTGCCCTTCATCGAAGTTGCAGGTCTGGGGTGCGCCGCCGAGTTCGGTAAGCTGGAAGCCCTTGCGCGCGGTCTGCGCACGACCACCGGGGAATGAACGCGCCTCGATCACGGTGACTTCATAGCCCGCCTTGGTCAGCTCATAGGCAGACGAAAGCCCCGCGTTACCGGCCCCTAGGACGATCACCTTTTTCTTTTTCGGCGTGCCGGTCAGCGACGGCGGTGCGGCCATTGCGGAGCCAATGCCAAATCCCAGGGCGTCCATGCCGGCCAGCAACATCGCCGTGCCGCCCATCTTTGCC
>JAQGKX010000035.1 GCA_028289885.1 Sphingomonadales bacterium | reverse complement strand
CCAGTTCCTTGATGTGGCTGGCCGCTTCGTCGACTTCCATCAGGCGCATGTCCTCGCCACCGGTGATCGAGATGATGACGCCCTTGGCACCCTTCATCGAGACGCCGTCGAGCAATGGATTGGCAATAGCCTTCTCGGCTGCCTCGATGGCGCGGTTTTCGCCCTCGGCTTCGCCGGTTCCCATCATCGCCTTGCCCATTTCGCCCATCACCGAACGAACGTCGGCAAAGTCGAGGTTGATCAGGCCGGGCATGACCATCAGGTCGGTGATCCCGCGAACGCCCTGTTGCAGGACTTCATCGGCCATCTTGAACGCGTCCTTGAACGTCGTCGAAGGGTTGGCGATGAGGAACAAATTCTGGTTCTGAATGACGATCAGCGTGTCGACATGCTTCTGCAGTTCGACGATGCCCGCCTCTGCAGCCTTCATCCGGCGCGAGCCTTCGAAGCTGAATGGCTTGGTGACGACGCCGACGGTCAGGATACCGCGATCGCGCGCAGCCTTTGCAATGACCGGAGCCGCACCCGTTCCGGTGCCGCCGCCCATGCCCGCTGCGATGAAGCACATATGCGTGCCCTCAAGCGCCTTTTCGACCTGGTCGATGGTTTCTTCAGCCGCCGCCTTGCCGATTTCCGGACGCGATCCGGCACCCAGACCCTGCGTGATCTTCAGTCCCAGTTGCAACCGGCGCTCGGCAGAACTGGCGTTCAGCGCCTGCGCATCGGTGTTGGCGACGATGAAATCGACACCCTGCACCTGGCTGGCAATCATGTTGGCAATGGCGTTTCCGCCCGCGCCGCCGACACCGATTACGCAAATCCGTGGACGAAGCTCATCCACTTCGGGTGGCAAGAATTCGATACTCATCGAAATAACCCCTTCATTTTATGACCAAAGCCCTGGCCTGGAAATTTTGGCCCCTGAGTGCTTTTGCACTAAGCGACTCGGCGAATCACGCAAAAAATTAACGATTTGAAATATAATTTTAGGTCGTGCCATTCTGAATCACTTTTGCATCAATATCCGCTTTTGAAAGCGGCCAACAAACGCCTCACCAATCCACCCGCAGGCAGTCGGTGCACCGTCTGTCCCGCTGGCAGGATAGCGCGTAAATCGATCGGGTCAGACGCAGCATAATGGATCAATCCGGCCAGTGTCGCGAAGCCCGGGCCGCTATGCGCCTCTGGCAAACCGACCATCCCGCGCGGACGCCCGACACGTACGGCGCGACCCAGCGACCCTTGCGCATAGTCGGCAATGCCCTTCAGTTCGGCACCCCCACCGGTCAGCACGACCTGACGTCCGACCGGCCCCGAAAAGCCCAAATCCTTCAGCGCCTTGGCCACTTCACCCATCAGATGCTCGAGCCGCTGGCGGATCACCGCGATCAGCGCCGCACGTGTAATGCGCGCGGTCTCGCCCTGTTCTTCTTCGGTCGACAAAGGCGCGACCTCGATCATGTCGTGATTGTCCTTCGGGCTGGCGGTCGCCGACCCGAAAAAGCATTTCATCCGTTCGGCCTGATTGCGCCGTGTACCGAATGCCGATGCGATATCGTCGGTGATGTCCGACCCGCCGAACGGGATCGATGCCAGCCCGACCAGCACACCGCCCGCGAACAAAGAGACGTTCGTCACGCCCGCGCCCATCTCCACCAGCGCGACACCCAGTTCGCGCTCTTCGTCGGACAAACACGCCATGCCCGTAGCAACCGGTGACGCCACAATCGACTTCACCTCAAGATGCGCGGACCGGACACACAGGTCGAGGTTGCGCACCGGTGAACCGTCCGCCGCCACCACATGAATATCCACGCCCAGCTTGTCCGCGTGGAGGCCCAGCGGCTTCTTCACGCCCTGCAATCCGTCGAGCGTATAAAGCGTCGGCTGTGCATGAAGGACCATTCGGCCATCGGGGTCGATCGAGCTCCGCCCGGCGGCCAGCAACTGATCGATATCGTCCTGCTCGATCCGGTGTCCACCCAGTTCTACCTCGACCGAAGCGATATCGCTGACCAGACCGCCCGCCGAAAAGCTGACCCAGACGTCCTCGATATTGGTGCCAGCGATCCGCTCGGCCTGCTCGACGGCCTCGCGCACCGCTTTTTCGGTCAGGTCCATGTCGGCGATATAGCCACGCCGCACGCCCCGGCTTTCACGCTGTCCGGTGCCGAGCACCGTCAGGTCGCCGCGCTCGCCACGTTCGGCAATCAATGCGGAGACTTTCCACGACCCGATGTCGAGCGCGGTGATCAGGTTCTCGCGGCGCGGCTGTGCCATTATGCGATGCCTCCTTCGTTGTGCTGGTCGTTGCCATCGTCGCTGGCACCGGCAGGTTTGTCGATGCGCGGCTTGTCGCGGTTGACCCGCACGAACATCTTGGCGGGGTCGCGCATATCGAAACGCAGGAAGCCGCGCCCGAGCAGCCGGTCCAGGCCATCCATAGCGGAAAACTTCGTCAGCGCCTTGGCCGACATCGCGTCACCTTCAGGCAGCGCAAGCACCTCACCCGACTGGAAGCGCAGATCCCAGCGGCGATTCCCGACCCAGGTCGCGCCCGCCAGCATCGACTTCAGGCGCGGCGCATGGCTCATGAGATCGGACAGCGCCGTTGCCTGCACATTGGCATCGGGACCGATGAGCAACGGCAGATCGGGCATCGAATTCAGCGCGACCGGCTCCAGCACGACACCCTTGTCATCGATCAGCGAAAGCTGCTGCTCATGCTGCCACACCGCCGCAGCTTTGCGTTCGACGATGTCCACAACCAGCGTATCGGGCAGCCGCCGCGACACGCGCGCATCGGCAATCCAGCCATATTGCAGCAATTCGCCGCGCACCTTGTCCAGATCGACCAGCGGCATCGCCCGGCTTTTCTGGTCGAGCGCCACCGCATATACCGTCAGCCGATCCATGCGATCGATGCCGGTCACCTCGACGCGCTTGACCGCAAAGCCCGCACCGCCGACGACTTCAGCCAATTGCGTGGCCGCATAGGCGGGAAGGCCGAGCATCGTCGCAATCGCGATCAGCGCCGCACCCGCAACGCCGAGGATCGAAAAAGTCACCATCCGCTGCATCGCCGCCGCGCTGATCGGGATGGATTCGATCGTCCGCGCCAGCATCGACGGCTTCGGCTTGGCCTTTCCCTTGACCATGGCGCGCGGCTTGCGCACGGCTCCACCGCGCTTGATCGATGCAGCGGTCATTGGGCGTCTCTCAATATCGTTTCGACCAAGGCGTCATAACCCTGCCCTAGATATTTCGCCTGTTCGGGCACAAGGCTCAGCGGAGTCATCCCCGGCTGCGTGTTCACTTCCAGCAAATATAATCCCTCGATCCCGCGCTCATCGTCCCAGCGGAAATCACTCCGCGACGTTCCCCGGCACCCCAATACGCGATGCGCCTTCAACGCCATTTCCAGACAGGCGGCTGCAATCTCGGCGGGGATGTTGGCGGGGCAGACATGCTCGGTCATCCCGTCGGTATATTTGGAGTCATAGTCATAAAACCCGCTTTTGGGCTTCAGTTCGGTCACAGCCAACGCTTTGTCGCCCAGCACCGCCGTCGTCAGTTCGCGACCGCGGATGAATGGTTCAGCGAGCAGTTCGTCGAACTCCTGCCATGGCCCAACAACATCGCGCCCGATCGGATTGCCGTAATTGCCCTCGGCAGTCACGATCGCGACGCCGACCGACGATCCCTCGTTGACCGGCTTCAGCACATAGGGTCGCGGCAACGGATCGCTCAGATACAGGCTCTCCGACTTGACGATATGCCCGCCCGGCATCCGTATCCCATGCGGGATCAGCGCCTGCTTGGTCAGCACCTTGTCGATCGCGACGACCGAAGTCGCCATCCCCGAATGGGTGTATTTCAGGCCCATCAGGTCGAGCATCCCCTGCACCGAACCATCCTCGCCGGGCGTCCCGTGCAGCGCGTTGAACACGACGTCGGGCTTTGCCTCGGCCAGCCGCAGCGCGACGTCGCGCTCCATGTCGATCCGCACGACCTCATGCCCCAGCCGCTCGAGCGCATCGGCACACCCCGCACCGCTCACCAGCGAAACCTCGCGCTCGGCCGACCAGCCGCCCATCAGAACCGCGACCTTCATGCCGTGTCCCCCACGCATCGTTCGCTGACGTCGTCGGCGAACATGCCAACACGCTGTATTTCCCATTCCAATTGCACACCAGAATGCGCCAGGACACGCTCCCGAACCTCATCGCCCAGCGCCTCGATATCGGCACTCGTTGCCGCGCCGAGGTTCAACAGGAAATTGCAATGCTTCTCGGACACCTGAGCATCGCCCCGCCGCAGCCCCCGGCAACCCGCCGCATCGACCAGCGCCCATGCCTTGTGGCCCTCGGGATTTTTGAAGGTCGATCCGCCTGTTCGGCTTCTAAGCGGCTGCGAAGCCTCACGTTCCTGCGCGATCCGGTCCATCTCGGCACCGATGATGGCGGGCGATCCCGGCACCCCGGCAAAGGTCGCGCCGACGACGATCGCACCCTCGGGCAATTCGGAATGGCGATAGGTGTAGCCAAGGTCATCGACCCCGATCACCCGCCGCTCACCATCGCGCGTCAGTATCTCGCAACTGACCAGCACATCGGCGACTTCGCGCCCATAGGCACCGGCATTCATCCGCACCGCGCCGCCGACCGTCCCCGGTATCCCGCGCAGGAACTCCAGCCCCGCAATCGCATTGTCGCGCGCATAACTCGCCACCGAAATTCCCGGGGCACCCGCGCCACAGGTCAGCGCATTGCCCTCGACCGTGATCCCGGCAAATGCCTTGCCAAGCCGCACCGTTACACCGCGCACGCCACCGTCGCGGACGATCAGGTTAGAGCCGAGTCCGAGCGGCCAGACCGGCACATCCCTCGGCGTCGCCCGCAGAAAGTCCTGCAGGTCGGCAACATCGGCAGGCTCGAACAACTCATCGGTCGGTCCGCCTGTCTTGAACCAGACAAGCGGCGCCAGCGGCGCGTTCACGGTTAATCGACCGCGTACTTTCACTGGCTCCAGCGTTTCGGTCATGCCCGCGCGCCTGCTATGCCTGCGGCCAGCCCAGCCGCCCATTTCGTGATGTCGCCCGCGCCGAGGCAAACCACCATGTCGCCGGGCTGCGCATCCAACGCCAGCGCTGCTGCCAACGCACCGGCATCGCCAATCTCCGCTGCCGCCCGGTGCCCGCGCTGCTTCAACTTGTCGACCAGAGCCGCCGCATTGACGCCCTCGATGGGAGCCTCGCCCGCCGCATAGACCGGGGTGACATACACGACATCGGCATCGTTGAACGCCTGCGCGAACTCATCCATCAGCCCGCCGAGCCGCGTGAAACGATGCGGCTGGACGACCGCGATGACCCGCGCCGTCGCACCCTCGCGCGCCGCCGACAGCACCGCACGGATTTCGACCGGGTGATGGCCGTAATCGTCGATGATCGTGACCCCGCCGGTTTCGCCGACGTTGGTAAACCGTCGCTTCACGCCACCGAATTTTGCAAATCCCTGCTGGATCGTCGCATCGTCCAGCCCCAGCTCGATCGCGACCGCAATCGCCGCCAGCGCGTTCTGGACGTTGTGACGCCCTGACATCGGCAGCAGAATGTCCTCGATACTGCGGATCGACCCATCGCGGCTGCGCACCATCGCCTCGAACCGGTTGCCGCCGCTGCCCGGCACGACATTGACGCCGCGGACATCGGCCTGCGCACTGAAGCCGTAAGTCACGATCCGGCGATCACGGATACGAGGCAGCAAGGCCTGCACTTCGGGATGATCGAGACACAGGATCGCCGCGCCATAAAACGGCACGTTCTCGATGAACTCGACGAACGCATCCTTCACCGCATCGAACGAGCCGTAATGATCGAGATGTTCGGGATCGATATTGGTGACGACAGCAATCGTCCCGTCGAGGCGCAGGAAACTGCCGTCGCTCTCGTCGGCTTCCACCACCATCCAGTCGCTCGCACCAAGGCGTGCGTTCGAGCCGTAGCTGTTGATGATGCCGCCGTTGATCACTGTCGGATCGACCCCGCCCGCGTCGAGCATCGCCGCGATCATCGACGTGGTCGTGGTCTTGCCGTGCGTGCCCGCAACCGCAACCGTTGATTTCAGCCGCATCAGTTCGGCGAGCATTTCGGCGCGGCGCACGACAGGCACGCGCGTTTCGAGCGCGCGTTCGACCTCGGGATTGCCGCGCTTGATCGCCGTCGATGTGACGACAACCACCGCGTCGCCTAAATTGTCTGCAGAGTGGCCGATCTTCACGTCAATCCCGCGCGACCGTAGCCCCTCGATCACATAGCCTTCTGAAACATCCGAACCCTGCACCTTATAACCAAGGTTGTGCATGACCTCGGCGATGCCCGACATGCCGATGCCGCCGATGCCGATAAAGTGGATGGTGCCGATGTCGGTTGCCACGCCCCTCATGCGAACGCGGGCTTTAGCTTGATCGGCGCAGGCGGGATCGCGGCGGGGCTCAGGCTCTCGACCAGATCGGCGAGATCGCGCCCAGCTTCCGGACGCCCGCAACTCCGCGCACGCTTTGCCGCATTGGCCAGCGCCGCCGGGTCCAGCCCTAGTTTCTGCATCTGCTTGGCCAGTTCGACCGGCGTAAAGTCGCTCTCGGCAATCGACCGCGCGCCGCCCGCCGCAACCATCTCGACGACATTGGCAGTCTGATGGTCGTCGGTCGCGCTAGGCAACGGAATGAGGATCGCCGGACGCCCCGCCGCAGTCAGTTCGGCAATCGTCGAGGCCCCTGCCCGCCCGATCACCAGATGCGACCAGCTCAACCGATCGGGCAGGTCGGGCAGATAGGTGGCAAGATCGGCAGGAACGCCAAGCTGCTCATACCGCGCACGAACCGCGTCGATATCCTCGGCCCGGCATTGCTGCGTCACCTGCAAGCGGCGGCGAAAGTTCAGCGGCAGCATTCCCAGACCATCGGGAACGACGCGCGACAAGATGCTCGCGCCCTGGCTGCCCCCCGTCACCAGCACCCGGAAAATGCCGTTTTCATCCAGCGGTGGATAGCTCTGCTCGCGTATCTTCAGGATTTCCTCGCGCACAGGATTGCCGACCAGATGCGTCTTGCCGTTCCAGGCGGGTTTCATCCGCTGGACATTCGGATAGGCCGTCGCAATCGCATCGACACGCCCGGCCAGCAGCCGATTGACGCGGCCCAGCACCGCATTCTGTTCATGCACCGCACTCGGCACGCCCGCCGACAGCGCGGCCAGCAAAGCCGGAAACGCCGGATAGCCACCGAAGCCGATCACTGCGGAGGGCTCGAACGAGTCATACAGGCGCAGCGCCATCGCGCGCCCCTCGTAAATGCCCTTGGCCGCGCCCGGCCAACTCATCGGGTTTTTAGTCATACGCCCGGCAGGCAAAGTATGAACCTGAACGCCCTCGAACAGCCCAGGAATCTTTGCCCCCCGCGCATCGGTGACCAGCGCAACCCGGTGGCCGCGCGACATCAACTCGGTCGCCAGCGCGTGCGCAGGGATCATGTGGCCGCCGGTGCCGCCTGCCGCGAGGACGAAATGCTTCCTGACCGTCACTTCTTGCTCCAGCGCACGACATAGGGTGAGCGCGTCAGATACGGATTTCGCCGGGTAAACGCCAGCAATAGCCCAAAGCCCGCCGACAGCGCGATCATCGACGACCCGCCATAGCTGATGAACGGCAGCGTCATCCCCTTCGACGGTGCCAGATTGACGTTCACGGCCATATTAATCAGCGCCTGAACCGCGAACTGCGTGGTCAGGCCAGCGGCGGCGAGGACGATGAACGGGTCTTCCTCGTCGAGCAATTTGACGAACACGCGAACCACGATGGCGAGGAACAGCATCGCGATCATGATGCAGGCGATCAGTCCGAATTCCTCGCCGATGACCGAGAAGATATAGTCGGTATGCGCTTCGGGCAGGTGGAACTTCATCTCTCCGCCGCCGGGTCCGGTGCCGAAAAACCCACCCGCCGTCAGCGTCGCGCGGGCGCTGTCGGTCTGGTAGGTGTCGCCTTCGCTGAACAGGAAATTGTCGATACGGAGTTTGGCGACCGGGTAGAACAGATAGGCCATCACGATGCCGAAAATCCCTGCGACACCGAGGCCGCCCATGATCTTTGTCGAAACCCCTGACAGCATCAGCAGCGCCAGCCACATCGTCCCAAACACGATGGTCTGACCGAAATCGGGCTGCTTCATGAGGAAAACGGCAACCAAACCGGTAAGCAATCCGGAGAGCGGGATCACCGGCAGAGTGCGGTCATGAGCGCGCAGGGAT
>JAQGKX010000004.1 GCA_028289885.1 Sphingomonadales bacterium | reverse complement strand
GACGTGACGATCACGCGCGAAATCATCGAATTGAAACCGGTGAAGTGGGAAGTTCGCGGCCAGGTCGGCTATATTAATATCAACACTTTCTCGAAAGACACCGGGGCGGCGGTCCATGCTGCCCTGGTCAGCATCGACAAGACGCTCGGCCACCAGCCGCTGGGCTATGTCGTCGATCTGCGTTCCAACCCCGGCGGCCTGCTCGATGAGGCGGTTTCGGTCAGCGACGACTTCCTCGACAAAGGTGAGATCGTATCGCAGCGCGGTCGCGATCGCCGCGACATCGAACGCTATTTCGCCAAGCCGGGCGACTATGCCCACGGCCTGCCTGTAGTCGTGCTCGTCGATGCAGGATCGGCTTCGGCTGCTGAAATCGTCGCAGGCGCTTTGCAGGACCAGCATCGTGCGCTCGTCATGGGTGAGCGCAGTTTTGGCAAGGGGTCGGTACAGACCCTGCTGCCGCTCAGCGACACGACAGCGCTGCGCCTGACGACCGGGCGCTATTTCAAGCCATCGGGCCGTTCGGTGCAGGAGGGCGGGATCGAGCCCGACCTGATCGTGCCCCAGCTCAGCGATCCCGACTACAAGACCCGCCCACGCTTCCGCGAAGCCGATCTCCGCCGCCACCTGATCAACGAGGCCAAGGTCGATAACAGCGTGCTCGAGGAAGACCAGAAGCCCGATCCACGCTTCGTCGGCACGCCGGAAACGCTCAAGGCAAAGGGCGTCACCGACTTCCAGCTCAGCTATGCACTCGACACGATTGCGCGGCTCGCAAAGGCTCCTCCGGCGCAGGTCACGGCGCGCAAGTGACCCGCCGCGCTTTCTCTGATGGATTGCAGCGCGCCAATGCCCTTGCCTTTGCGCTGCCCGCCGCATTGCTGGCGGGGGCGTGGGGGTCGCAACTGATCGGCCATCTCTACCCATGTGAGATGTGCCACTGGCAACGCTGGCCGCATTATGCCGCGCTCGGCATTGCCCTGCTCGCCTTTTTCATCAAGCCGATGCGCCTGCCGCTCGTCGCGCTGGCCGCCGTCGCGATCCTTATATCGGGCGGCATCGGGGTGTTCCATGCCGGTGTCGAATATCACTGGTGGGAAGGGTTCACGACCTGCTCGCGGATCGGCGGCGCTTCGCTCGCCGACATCATGAAGGCTCCGGTCATCCGCTGCGATACCGCCCAATGGACGCTGTTCGGCGTATCACTCGCCGGGTTCAATGCGATCGTTTCGCTTGCTGGAGGGTTGACCATCCTGAACCTGCTTAGGAAAGCGCGATGAGCCTGACTCCCGATACCAAGTCGATGATCCGCGTCGATCAGGCCGGCGAATATGGCGCGACGCGGATCTACGCCGGGCAACTCGCGATCATGAACGGTCGCAGCCCGGCCGCGCGCACTATCGCCCGCATGGCCGCGCAGGAAGAACGTCACCGCAAGACATTCGACCGGATGATCGCCGAGCGTGGCGTGCGACCGACGCTGCTCCAGCCCATCTGGAACGTTGCGGGCTATGGTCTGGGCATGGCGACGGCTCTTTTGGGCCCCGACGCCGCGATGGCCTGCACCGTCGCGATCGAAACCGAGATCGACCGGCACTACGGCCAGCAGATCGAGGAACTCGGCGACAGCGATCCGGAACTCGTTGAAGCGATTGCCGATTTTCAGGCCGAGGAAGTCGAGCATCGGACGCTGGCATCCGAAGCGCCCGGCACTGCGAACTTTCCCCTGATGTCGGCAGCGATTCGCATGGGCTGTCGCATCGCGATTGCGGTAACGAAACGGATATGAAACCAGACATTATGCGTTTATGACGGTGATGAGAGGTACTCGCATGCGTAAAATCCTGATCGCCGCCCTGATGCTCGCGCCCGCCGCCCTGGTAGCGCCGGCGTCCGCACAAACCGCCAACGATCGTGTCCTGACGATCTTCGGCAACGACCCCTGCCCGAAAGACACGATCTGCGTACGCGGTTCGGAAGCGGATCGGTATCGTATCCCGAAACAGTTTCGCAACACCGGCCCGATCGCGCCCGGCAACCAAAGCTGGGGCGCGCGTGCCCAGCGCACCATCGACGCGGGAGCCAAGACCGGCACCGGCAGTTGCACGACTGTGGGCGGCGGCGGCTGGACCGGTTGTTACCTCCAGCAAATGCAAGCCGCCCGCGCTGAACGCAAAGCCGATGCCGAAGCGGCCCCGGATGTGAAACCGTAAGCTTGAAATGAATGCGACGTAGCGCGATGACGGTGCCCGAACCAATCCCGCAGGCGATGGAATCACCGCCGTCGGACCGCGCATTTCTGGGCCATCCAAAGGGGCTGGGATATCTTGCGTTCACCGAAGCGTGGGAGCGGTTTTCATATTACGGGATGCAGTCGCTGCTCGTCCTGTACCTTGCGAAACACCTTCTCCTGCCCGGCCACATCGAAAACATCGCCTTCTTCGCCAGCTTCCGCAGGCTTTACGGTAGCCTCGAAGGGCCAGCACTGGCATCGGCAATCTTCGGCACATATGCATCGCTGGTCTATTTCACGCCGACCCTTGGTGGGTTGATCGCCGACAAGTGGTTGGGCAAGCGCCGCACCGTACTGGCAGGCGCATTGCTGATGGCGCTCGGCCACTTCCTGATGGCCTTCGAAGTCAGTTTCCTGTTCGCCCTGCTTGCGCTCATCATCGGGTCGGGCCTGTTCAAGGGCAATCTCGCGAGCCAGATCGGCAGCCTCTACAAACCCGAAGACCTCCGCCGCGCCGACGCTTTCCAGATTTATTATCTGGCAATCAACGCGGGCGTCATCATCTCGCCGCTCGTGACCGGGACACTGGGTGAGAAGGTCGGCTGGGACTGGGGTTTCGGCGCGGCGGGTGTCGGGATGCTGATCGGGCTGGTCATCTATCTGGCAGGTCAGAAATACCTGCCGCCCGAACATTTTGTGCCGCAAAACCGCACGACCAGATCAGCAAAAGACCCGATGAACCGCGACGACTGGATCGCGTTCGGCATCACCGTGGTGCTAATCCCGGTGCTCGCCGTGGCGCTGCTGCCCAATCAGGAGATTTTCAACGCCTATCTGCTGTGGGGCGATCAGGCTTTTTCGCTGAACTTCTTTGGCACGATCCTGCCGACGACATGGCTGATCACGCTCGACGCTATCGTCTCGGTCAGTTTCCTCGCCATCGTCGCGATTTTTTACCGATGGTATGGCAAGCGCTGGCGCGAACCCGATGAACTGACCAAGATCATCATCGGCACAGTCTTTTCGGTGGGCGGCATGGCCTGCCTGTTCATGGCCGCCGCGACACAGGCACCGGGGCAAAAGATCGGCATGTTCTGGCCCGTCGCGTTCCACATCGTCAATTCGATCGGCTTTGCGCACATCCTGCCGGTCGCGCTGGCATTGTTCGTGCGCCTTGCCCCGCGCCAGTTAAGCGCCACCGTCGTCGGAATGTATTCGATGAGCTTTTTCGTCGCGAATGCGCTGGTCGGCTGGATCGGCGGCTTTTTTGAAACCATGGCGGTGACACAATTCTGGCTGTTGCACGCGGTTTTGGCGGGGGGAGCGGGTCTGGTTTTCGTGGCCCTAAAAGTCGCATTGAAAGATCGGCTGAAAGTTACGTCACTCGCGTAACGATCGCATGGACTCTCGCTTGCCGAGAACATATAACGAACATATGGCCCAGCTCGATGTTCGTCAAAAGCTCGAAATCCTCGCGGACGCGGCGAAATACGATGCCTCCTGCGCGTCTTCTGGAACATCGAAGCGTAACTCGGCGGGTACGGCAAAGGGCATCGGATCGACCGAAGGCATGGGCATCTGCCACGCCTATGCTCCCGATGGCCGCTGCATTTCGCTGTTGAAAATCCTGCTGACCAACAGCTGCATTTTCGACTGCCATTATTGCATCAACCGCAAAAGCTCGAACGTCCGCCGCGCACGGTTCACCGCCAAGGAAGTCGTCGATCTTACCATCGCCTTCTACAAGCGCAATTATATCGAGGGGCTGTTCCTGTCCTCGGGCATCATCGGCAGTTCGAACTACACGATGGAACAGATGGTCGAAGTCGCGCGGTCCTTGCGCGAGGATCACGATTTTCGCGGCTACATCCACCTGAAGACGATCCCCGACGCCGACCCCGCCCTCGTTGCAAAGGCGGGCCTCCACGCCGACCGCGTGTCGATCAACGTCGAACTCCCTACCGCCCCCGGCCTGAAGCGCCTCGCTCCCGAAAAGTCCATGACCCGGATTGAGGACGCAATGGGCGAGATGAAGAACTCGATTACTGACGCCCGCGATGCCAGCAAACGCTACAAATCCGCCCCCAGCTACGCTCCCGCTGGCCAGTCCACGCAGATGATCGTCGGTGCGGACGCCGCAACCGACGGCGACATCGTTCTACGCGCATCGGGCCTGTACGACCGTTTCGGGATGCGCCGCGTTTATTATTCGGCATTCAGCCCCATCCCCGACGCCAGCGCGATCCTGCCGCTGAAACGCCCTCCCCTGATGCGCGAACACCGGCTTTACCAATCCGACTGGCTGATGCGCTTCTACGGTTTCGCCCCCGCCGAAGTCGTCGCCGCCACCGACGACGGCATGCTCCCGCTCGACATCGATCCGAAACTTGCGTGGGCACTGAAGTTTCGCGGCCAGTTCCCCGTCGACGTCAACCGCGCGCCAAAGGCAATGCTCCTCCGCGTTCCCGGCCTCGGGGTTAAAGCCGTCAACGCTATCGTCACCAGCCGCAAATGGCGTCGCCTCCACCTCGCCGATGTCGCGCGCCTGACCGTCTCGATTGCCAAGCTGCGCCCCTTCATCGTCGCCGAAGACTGGCGTCCCGTTGCGCTCAGCGACCGCGCCGACCTTCGCCCGATCGTCGCGCCGAAAGTCGAACAGATGGAGCTATTTGCCGCCTGATCGGTTTCCCTGCCAACAGGAGATCATACATGGCGACCGCAACCATTTTCGACGATCTGAAAGCCGACCACGACCGCCATCGCGAATTGCTCGCCGCGATTGCCGATGCAAAGGGTGACAAGAAAACGCGCGCCGACCTTTTCGAAAAACTCCGCATCGACGTCTCGGGCCACGCCGCCGCCGAGGAGCAGTCGCTTTACGCCACGATGATGATGGACCCCGAAATGCAGGACGACGCGCGCCATTCGGTGTCCGAGCATAAGGAAGTCGATGACATGCTGACCGAGCTTTACGGGCTCGACGTCGATTCCCCCGAATGGTCAGCCAAGTTCGACAAGATGCGGACCCGCTATGACCACCACATCACCGAGGAAGAGGAGGAGATGTTCCCCGAAGCTGCCGACCATCTGTCGGACGCCGACGAAGCGCGCCTCGCAAAGATATTCGAGGAACGCAAACCCGCCGAAGCCGAAAAGGCCGCCGAGACTGACCCGACCGAAAAAGAAGAAAAAGAATAGTCCGCTATTCGATCAACCTGACCGCCCCCGACGATTTCGACGGGTGGCGGGACGCGGCGCGGGCGCTCGCCGGAGCGGAAATCCCGCCCGAAGACGTGGTGTGGCTGGAGGATGCAAACGACCTGTTCGCCCTCGACCAGCCGCTCCCGGTGAGCCCGTCGTTCCCCGTCCCGCGCGATTTCATCGAACTCGCCCAGAGCGCAATCTGCCACCGCGACCCCCAACGCTTTGCGCTGCTCTACACGCTGCTGACCCGCCTCCGCGTTACGCCATCGCTCATCCACGATCACGCCGACCCGCTCGTTCGGCACCTTGAGGAACTCGCGAAAGCCGTCCGCCGCGACATCCACAAGATGCGCGCCTTCGTCCGTTTCCGCGAAATCGACGGGCGTTTCGTCGCGTGGTTCGAACCCGAACATCACATCGTTCGCCACAATGCGGGCTTCTTCACACGCCGCTTCGCCAACATGGAGTGGTCGATCCTGACGCCTGAACTCAGCATCCACTGGGACGGCGGAACCCTCACCGAAAGCCCCGGCGCACAAAAATCCGATGCCCCCGACGGCGACCCGATCGAGGATGTCTGGAAAACCTATTACGCCAGCATCTTCAACCCTGCCCGCGTAAAGATCGGCGCGATGACCAAGGAAATGCCGCGCAAATATTGGAAAAACATGCCCGAAACCGCGTTGATTCCCGAACTTATCGCAGGCGCGCAGGCAAGGGAGAGCGGCATGATCGCCAGACAACAGGAACGACAATCGATCGGCGGCAACAGCGAAATCGCATGGGACGCTCTGCGCGAGGAGGCGATGACCTGCACCCGCTGCGACCTCTACAAACACGCGACCCAAACGGTGTTCGGCGAAGGACCGATCGACGCGCCGCTGATGTTCGTCGGCGAACAGCCCGGCGATTCGGAGGATCTCGCAGGCCATCCCTTCATCGGCCCCGCAGGTCAGAAATTCGATCAGGCACTGGCCGAAGCTGGCGTCGACCGCTCGCGCGCCTATGTCACCAACGCTGTCAAACATTTCAAATTCGAGCAGCGCGGCAAACGGCGCATCCACTCCAAACCCGGCGCTGGTGAAATCGAAGCGTGTCGCTGGTGGGTCGATCAGGAACGCGCCATCATCGCACCCAAAGTCACCGTTGCGCTGGGTGCCACCGCGGCACGCAGCCTGTTCGGCAAGGTAATGGCAATCGGCAAATCACGCGGCCGCGCGCTCGAACTTCCCGACGGCGGCGAAGCGTGGATCACCGTCCACCCCAGCTATCTCCTCCGCATCCCCGATCCGGTACTGGCAGCGGAGGAATACGCCCACTTCGTCGAGGACCTGAAGGCCATCGGCGCGCGGCTCGACTGACGGCATCTTGCCTCCCCGCGCCCACCTGCTAGGTCGCGCCAATGATCGAACATTTCATCGGCTGGATGGCCGGCCTCATCGTCGCGTTCATTTCGGCACTGGGTTATTGGGGCGTCATGATCCTGATGGCCATCGAATCGGCCTGTATCCCTTTGCCCTCCGAAGTCATCATGCCGTTTGCCGGCTATCTCGTCGCGACCGGCCAGTTGAACCTGTGGCTCGTGGCAACGGCGGGCGCGATCGGCTGCAACCTCGGATCGATCATCGCCTATGAAGCCGGCAAACACGGGGGCCGTCCGCTGGTCGAACGCTGGGGCAAATACATACTCATCGACGCTCACGACCTTGACCGGGCCGACGCGTTCTTCCTGAAATACGGCAGTATCGCGGTCCTGGTCGGTCGCCTGCTCCCGGTCATCCGCACGTTCATCGCCTTCCCCGCCGGCGTCGCGCGGATGCCACTCGGCAAGTTTCATTTCTACACCTTCGTCGGCTCATGGCCGTGGTGCTTCCTGCTCGCATGGGTCGGCATGAAACTCGGCACCGCATGGGACACCGACCCGCGTGTGAAGGCCGCATTTCACGATGCGCATCTGATTGTCGCGGGCGTAATCCTTGTCGCAGGCGTGTGGTTCGTCTGGCACAAACTTCGCAAACGCTGATCACTCAGCCGCGAGCAAAGCCTCTGCACCCCCAAGATCGACCGAGACCAGTCGGCTGATCCCCTGCTCGACCATCGTAACACCGTACAGCCGGTGCATCCGGCTCATCGTCACGGCGTTGTGCGTCACGATCAGGTACCGCGTTTTCGTCGTTGTGGACATGGTATCGAGCAGGTCGCAGAACCGTTCGACATTGGCATCGTCCAGCGGCGCATCGACCTCATCCAGCACGCACAAAGGCGCGGGGTTGGTCAGGAACAGCCCGAAGATCAGCGCCACCGCCGTCAACGCCTGTTCACCCCCCGACAGCAACGTCAGGCTGGTCAATTTCTTTCCCGGCGGCTGCGCCATGATCTCAAGCCCCGCCTCGAGCGGATCGTCCGAATCGATCATTTCCAGATGCGCCTCGCCGCCGTTAAACAGCGTTGCAAACAGCCGCCGGAAGTGCCCGTCGACCGCATCGAAAGCAACGCGCAGCCGTTCTCGACCCTCCCGGTTCAAACTGCCGATCGACCCCCGCAGCCGGTGCGTCGCCTCGGTCAGTTCGGCATGTTCGGCAAACGAAAGATCGCGCGCCGCCTCGACCTCGACCAGTTCGGTTTCGGCCACCAGATTGACCGGCCCCAACCGCTCACGCTCCAAAGTCAGCCGCTCCAGCCGCGCCGACTCATCAGTCACCGCCAGAACCGACACCGCCGCAAAACCCTGTTTCTCGGGCAACACAGGGGCAGGACATTCGAACCGCTCGCCCGAAACCCGCCCCATCTCCACCCGGCGCAATTCCTGATTTTCCGCCCGCGCCTGTGCCGCCGCACGCGTTTCGCGCACCGCCGCCAGAGTCTCGGCAGCCCGCGCCGCATCGCCTTCGCGCATCCGCAACACGCCTTCCGCCTCGCGTTCGGCAGCAACCGCGGCCTCGCTTGCCACGACCAGTTCCCGCGCCTCGACCTCCCGCATGCCCAGAGTCTCAGCCACCCGCGACGGCGCATCCGCCAGCCCCGCCGCTTCCTCCTCGAGTACAGCCGCCCGCCGCGTCATCTCCTCGACGCGTTTGCCCGCCTTGCCACTGCGCGTCCGCCAGCCATCGGCCTCGTCCCGCGCCGCAATCAGCCGCGCCCTGTCCACTGCCAGCGCATTATCGAGCGTCGCCAACGCGCCCCGCTCAGTCGCAATCCCCCCGCGCAACGCGGCGTTCGCGCTCTCCAACCGGGCAATCTCGTCCCCGGCTTCACCCGGCGGCAATGCATCGACCACCCCGCGAGCCTGCGCCGCCGCTACACGCGCCGCCTCCATATCCCGTGCCGCACGGGCAACGCGCTCATCCAGATCGGCATGACGCGCGCTAATCCTCTCGACCTCGGCATTAGCAACGTCCTCCGCGCGCAATGCCGCTCGCAGCGCGCCATCGGCTACGTCCCGAACCCGCCGCGCGTTGGTCAGCGCAGCAGTGGCCTCCGCAACCCCCTCCCGCGCCGCACCCAGCGCACCGACACTCGCCTCAGCCGCTTCACGCACCGTCGGAAGTTGAGCTTCGATTGCCGCCAACCGGTTCCGGCGCTTCAGTTTCTCGGTCGCCGCACCACCCGTTCCCTCCGCGACAAACCCGTCCCAGCGCCGCATTTTTCCACTCAGGGTAACAAGGCGCTGTCCAACCGCCAGCGGCTCTCCCGTGTCATTTTCGACGACCGCAATCTGGCCAAGCCTACGCGCCAGTTCGAGCGGCGCAGTCACATATTCAGCCAGCGAAACTCCCGACAGAACCGGATCATCGCCCCGAACTTCAGATCCCATCCACCGCCGCAAAGCGCCCGAACCCGCCCCGATCTCCGCTCCCAGATCGTCGGCCAGAGCCGCCGCCAGCGCCGCCTCATATCCCGGCGCAGCGGTAATCCGGTCGAGCGCGCCACTCGATCCGCCCCTCTCCGCCAGCGACCGCGCCTCACTTTCCAGCGAGGCCAGCGCAGCCCTCGCCGTCGCGTGTTCACTCTCGGCGAACGCCAATGCTTCGGACGCACCAGCGCGGGCAGCCTCGGCCCGATCGACCGACACCGACGCTTCGGTCACCTTCGCTTCGGCAGCAACCCGACCCGCAATTGCAGCCGAACGCGCGGCCTCGACCCCCTCGACCGGCGGCAACCGTTCCCGCTCCACGGCCAGCCGATCATGTTCGGCAACTGCGCGTGCCACGACCACGCTCGCCGCGTTCAGCGCCGCCGTCGCCACCCGAACCTCCGCATCACGGCGGGCCTGCGCCGCCATCGCCTGCGCCAGAGCAACCTCCGCCGCCCGGCCCTCACGCTCCGCGGTATCAAGTTTCGCGACCAACCCCGGTCGCGCCGCCATCGCGTCGGCAATCCGCGCCTCCAGCAAGCGGACTTCATCGGCCAGCCGCGTCAGTGCGTCACCGGCATCGCGCGCCAACTCCCCCTCACGCGCACGATCGCCCTCAAGCCGCTCACGCTGCTCCACCAAGGTCGCAAGCCGCGTGTTCAATGCGGTCCGTTCTGCCTCCGCAGTTGCCAGCCGATGCCGCGCATCCGAAGCCGCATCGCGCGCGCCCTGCGCCGCTGCCCGCAAACCGGCCAGTTGGGTCGTCGCCTCACGCACCCACGCCGCCACCCCTATCTGTGCCTCGTTCGCCAGCCGCACCGCCTCGTCGGCAGCCTTGGCCTCCGCCCGTGCGACGTCCGCCGCCGCCGCCGCATCGCGCCACCGCGCATAGATCAGTCGCGCCTCGGCCTGCCGGATATCATCGCTCAACCGCCGGTATTTTTCTGCCGACCGCGCCTGCCGCCGCAGTTGCGCAATCCGTCCATCCATGTCGCCCAGCAGTTCGGACACGCGGGCAAGGTTGGTCTCGGTCGCCTTCAACCGGATTTCGGCCTCGCGCCGCCGGACATGCAGCCCGGCAATCCCTGCCGCTTCCTCCAGCATCGCGCGACGTTCGGCGGGTTTCGCCGCGATAACCGCCCCGATCCGCCCCTGACTGACCAGCGCAGGCGAATGTGCGCCCGTCGCTGCATCGGCAAAGATCAGTTGCGCATCCCGCGCCCGCGCATCCCGGCCATTGATCCGATAGGCCGATCCAGCCCCGCGCTCGATCCGGCGGACGACTTCGATATCCTCGTCGCCCTCGTTCGTCGTCAGGATGGAGACTTCGGCAAACTGCCGCTGCGGGCGGGTCGCGGTTCCGGCAAAGATGACATCGTCCATCGCCGCTCCACGCAGCGACTTGGCCGACCCCTCGCCCATTGCCCAGCGGATCGCCTCCAGCAAATTGGATTTGCCGCAGCCATTTGGCCCGACCACGCCGGTCAGGCCCGGCAATATCCGCAACTCCACCGGGTCGACGAAGCTTTTGAAGCCTGTCAGCTTGACCCGGCTGAATTGCATCAGTCGTTAGGCACCAGCGGCTTTGAGCGCCTTTTCCACACCGTCCCAGGTGTTGATATCGGCCATCACATCGCCGTTCAGGATAAACGTCGGCGTACCCGAAATGTGATATTTCGTATCGGCCGTTGTCAGTGATTTGCTGATCTTGTCGATGACTTTATTGTCGGCAAGACAGGCGTTCGCTTGTGGCGCGGTTACGCCGCGCTGCTCGACGAACTCGCGATAACCAATCGTATCCGCCCAAAAGGTCGCCTGCTGGATCGGGGTCATGCCCTGAATCCTGGTTTGTGTTTCGGGGGGCAGCTTTTCAAGCTTCGGCAACATCTCAGGCTGGGCTGCGAACATCTGCTCGAGGATGGTAAAGAATGGCGCTGGCCCGCCGCAACGCCCCAGCATGATCGCCGCCAGATCGGGCGCGTGGATCGGGAAGTCGCGGAACTCGTAACTGACCTTGCCGCTCTCGATATATTTTGGCAGGCCCCCGCTGCTGTCCGCCGAGAATTTTGCACAATGCGGGCAGGTGCGCGAACCATATTCGACCAGCTTCAACGCGGCATTCGGATTGCCCATCAGGAACCCGCCGTCCGCTGTTTCGCTGACAGTCGTTTTCCAGTCGGTCCCGGCGGGCGCTTTTGCCGCCGCGACCGGCGCAGACGATGTCGTATTACCATCCTTGCTGCCGCATGAAGCGATCAGGGCAAACGCAGGAAGGGCGATCAGGGCAAATCGGTTCATAATCAGATCCTGTTATTTCTGCGCGACGGCGGCGCGAAGTTTCGGTGCGACCTGCGCCCAGGTCGAAAGTGGCACGGATTGCCCGTTGATCAGGAACGCGGGGGTGCCGGGAATCTTGCGGACTTCCCAGGCATCCTTAGTGAGCGCCATCACGGCGTCCTGCGTCGGTTTGTCGATCAGGCATGCCTTGACCTGAGCCACGGTAAACCCCCGCCCGACCATGAAATCGGTCAGCCCAGCACCCTTTGCCACGCCGATCAGCGCATCGTTGACGGGCGTGTTCTCGGGCAGCGCGTTGGTCGCCTCGAACGCGGTGGCCTTCGCAATCAACCCCTCTTGTGCGCCGAAAAGAGCCTCGCTGTTACCGAAGAACCGCGACGGTCCGCCGCATCGCGCCAGCACGGCAGCGGTGAAATCATAGCGATCGCGGACCGCGTTGCGCAATTCGACTGCGACTGTGCCCTTGCTCACGAAACCCGACCTGATCGGCCCGGACGATTCACCGGTAAAATGCGCGCAATGCGGGCAGGAATAGCTGAGATATTCGACGAAGCGCACCTTCGCCTTCGGATTGCCGAGAACATACGCCCCGTTCGGCGCGCGCGTGACGGTCCTGGTCCAGTCTGGCGCCGCCGCGGTGGCAAAATTTATCGGGGCCAAAAGAGCGAACAGGGCAAGCAGAACGCGCATCAACTGATCTTTCCAAGAGAAATGGGCAGCGCGGTCGCCGCGGCGACCCCTTGCGCGAGCGATTCAAGAACCGCCTTCAACTCGGGATCGGCAATCGTCCGCAACGATTCGCCGAGTTCGATGGGCACGACCACGAACGGCTTTGGCGCAGCGCGGGGTTTGGGCACGGGCAATTCGCCCTGTCGCATGACCACGCGGACGACGGCGGCATATCCGAAAAACCGGTTCACCCGTTCGATTATCACCGGGGTAACGTGCTGCATCATCGGGGCATGGGCACCCGCGACGGTCAGTGTCAGCACACCATTGGCCCGCTCGCCATTTGGAAAGCGGATCGATTCGGGAGCAGTCACCTTGGCGTAACGCTCGCCGACAATCTCGCCCCAACGGCTGACAACCGACGACTGGATAAAGCCGAATCGACGAAATGCCGCACGTCCGACGTCGGGAACGATTTCCGACATGGTTCGCGCACGCCCACCCCGCGCCCGTTCCGGAGCGGTAGTTTTGACTGTCGGTGGCTTTTCACGTTTCGGCATTGGCGCACCTCTGCCACAAGCGGTCGGTGTCCGTCGATATCCCAATTTCCGTAAAGCTGCTCCGCTGGTACCAAGCCCATGCCCGCGACCTGCCGTGGCGCAGTCCGCCGGGGTCGTCGCCGCCTGATCCATACCGCGTGTGGCTGTCCGAAATCATGTTGCAACAGACCATTGTTGGGGCGGTGAAACCCTATTTTGCAAGGTTCACGCTGCGCTGGCCGACCGTCGCCGCGCTGGCTTCGGCCGACGATGCCGATGTCATGGCTGCATGGGCTGGCCTTGGCTATTACGCCCGCGCCCGCAATTTGCTGGCCTGCGCCCGCGCTGTTGTTCGCGATCATGGCGGCGAATTCCCGCCGACCGAAGCGGCATTGAGAACCCTTCCCGGCGTTGGAGCCTATACGGCAGCCGCCATCGCCGCGATCGGGTTTCACGACCGGGCCGTCGTCGTAGATGGCAATGTCGAACGCGTCGTGTCGCGCCTGTTTGCGGTCGAAACGCCCCTGCCCGCCTCGAAGCCCGAACTCTGGAGGCTGACCGACACCATCACCCCCGCCACCCATTCGGGCGATTTCGCGCAAGCGATGATGGATCTCGGCAGCACAATCTGCACCCCGCGCAACCCTTCGTGCCTCATCTGCCCGCTGCAATCGGATTGTCGGGCCACTGGAAGCGATCCGGCCAGCTATCCCCGCCGTGCCACAAAGCTCGCCAAACCCGAACGGACCGCTATCGCATGGTGGATCGAACGCGACGCCAACGTGCTGCTTGTGCGTCGCCCGCAATCGGGTTTGCTCGGCGGCATGCGCGCCTTTCCGTCCACGCTCGAAACCAGACCCGGCACGACCGCGCCGCCCTTTCTGGGCAATCCAATCGGCGAAATCGTCCACGTCTTCACGCACTTCCGCCTGACTTTGGCCATTCACGCCGCCACGCTGGAAACCGGTTGCAACCTGCCGACGGACGGAGAATGGTGGCCAATCGAGCGGCTGGACGAAGCCGGGCTGCCAAGCGTCTTTGCCAAGGTCGCGGCGGCAGTAATGAAGGAAACACCCCCAATGCCCGACACTGAAATCGACACGCGCATCGCCTTGGGTGCGGGAGCGATCATTTGACCGGCTTCACTGGATCCCCCCTCGACCGCGTCGATCATATCCGCAGCGATCCGGAAGGCTATGCAGCGCTCCGCTACGACTGGCGGGCACGGCTGCTCGTCCTCAACGGCCTCGACCCACAGCTTTCCGACGATGGCGAGTTGGTCTGGACCACGCTCGTCGAAGTCCACGAAGAAGCCGAAGTCGTCCTGCTCGGAGTGGCGGACAGCAAGCCGTATTTCATAGCGATCCCGCCCCACGCCGTTGGCGCTCCCATGCGTTCGCCAGCGATGTTCAGCGTTCTTTCGACCCTGCCGGGCGAACAGGCGGCGATCTTCGGCACCGCGCACAGCCTGATTACGTGGCACAACACACACCGGTTCTGTCCACGCTGCGGTTCGACCACGACGATCTTCCGCGCCGGCTGGGGCCGCAAATGCGACCGCTGCGGCACCGAACATTTCCCGCGCACCGACCCCGTCGTCATCATGCTCGCCGAATATCAGGGCAAGGTGCTCGTTGGTCGCCAGTCGCGCTTTCCGCCCGGCAATTATTCCGCGCTCGCCGGTTTTCTGGAACCCGGCGAATCGATCGAGGAAGCCGTGCGCCGCGAACTGATGGAGGAATCGGGCGTACCGACCGGCCCCGTCCGCTACGTCGCCAGCCAGCCATGGCCGTTCGGTGGATCGCAGCTGATGATCGCCTGCATTGCTGAAGCCCTCGACGATACAATTACGCTGGACACCAAGGAGCTGGAAGACGCGATGTGGGTGTCGCGCGAAGATGTCCATGCCGCGCTAAACGGTGACCCGGATGCCCGGTTCAAGGCACCCCCACCGTTTGCCATCGCCAACAGCTTGTTGACCGCATGGCTGGAAGATCAGGAAACAGCCCGCCCCCGCGCCTTGGGATAGCTGCCCAGCAAGCGCACCCATTTGGAATGGAACGTCAGTTCCTCCAGCGCCCGCGCGACGGCGGCGTCCTCTGGATGCCCCTCGATATCGGCAAAGAACTCGGTCGCGGCAAAACTCGCCCCGCGCTGGTAACTCTCCAGCTTGGTCATATTCACGCCGTTGGTCGCAAACCCGCCCATCGCCTTATACAGAGCGGCAGGCACGTTCTTCACTTCAAAGATCAGCGACGTGATGGTCGGCCCCTCGATCCGCCGATCAGGCTCCATCAACGCCAATATGACGAACCGCGTCATATTATCGTCCGAATCCTCAATGCCTTGCTCAAGCATCTTCAGCCCATAAATTTGGGCAGCCATTGGCGGCGCAATAGCGGCAGTCTTCGCATCGCCGCCCTCGACCACAAGAGCCGCAGCACCCGCGGTATCGTCATAGGCGATCGGGCGTATATTCCGCGCGCGCAGCCAGCGACGGCACTGACCCAGCGCCTGCGGATGGCTGACCGCCTCGCGAACATCGGCCATCTCGCCCAGCCCCATCAGGGCATAGCGAATCGGCAGGAAATGTTCGCCGGTAATGACCAGCCCCGATTCGGGCAGCAGGAAATGGATATCGGCAACGCGACCGTGCAGTGAATTCTCGATCGGGATCATCGCACAGTCGGCGCGCCCCTCTCGCACCGCGTCGATCGCATCCTCGAAGGAAAAGCAGGGCAACGCCAACCCGTTCGGAAAAGCCTGATTTACGGCGATGTGCGAATTTGCCCCGGGTGCCCCCTGGAACGCGACCGCGCGCTCCGGTTCTGCGGTTGCGGCGGCGATCATCGCGGAGACGATCGGGCGGGCGGGGGCGGGATAGCGGTTCATGCAGGTCGAGCGCCTAAGCGCCCCGGCAAATTCAGGCAAGCGTCCCCGCTTGCGGTTGGGCCGATGCTTTCCTAAAGGGGCGCGACTGCAACGCGCCTGGGACTTCGTAAACAATGGATAATCGCACCAACGTGATAGCCATGATGGTACTCGGCGCGGGCATCGTCGCGCTCGGTACGACCATCGTCAGCGGCGAGTTTTTCCATTCCGAACGCCCCGAGAAAATGGGTTACACCGTGGAAGGCGTCGAGGCCGAAGCCAGTGGCGAAGCCGCTGCGGCAGCCGTGCCGATCGCCACGCTGCTGGCGACCGCGGACCCTGTGAAGGGCGAAGACGTTTTCAAGAAGTGCGCCGCTTGCCATACGATCGCTTCGGGCGGACCGAACGGCATCGGCCCCAACCTTTACGCAACCGTTGGCGAAGGCATTGCGCAGGGCAAGGGCGGCTATCCCTTCTCCGACGCGCTGAAGAGCAAGAGCGGCGGCAAATGGGATTTCGAGGCGCTTAATACGTGGCTGACCTCGCCACGTGGTTATGCACCAGGCACGAAGATGACGTTCGCCGGCCTGTCCAAGCCTGAAGATCGCGCCAATGTGATCGTTTATCTGAACAAGCAGGGTTCGAACCTGCCGCTTCCAGCCGCTCCTGCCCCGGGCGCGACGCCTGCTGCGGTTCCTGCTGGCGGTACTGCCGGTCCTGCTGCCGCTCCGGCTGCTACGCCCGCCACTGGCAAGCCTGCCACGACGGGTTCAGGCGCTCCGGCTTCGGGCGACGCGACGGCCAAGCCACCAAAGGCTTAACGTTAGATCCCACACCGCCGTCATCCTGAACTTGTTTCAGGATGATGGACGTTAGGGGTTTCACCCTCCCCCCTCCGCGTAAAATTCCTGGACCACGCCCCACGCTTCTTCGGCCGTATCCACGAAGCGGATCAGGTCCACGTCTCTCGCGGAAATTACCCCCTCGGCCGCCAGCGCCTCGAAATCGATCACCCGCGTCCAGAACTCCTTGCCGAACATCAACACGGGCATCGGCTTGATCTTGCCGGTCTGGATCAGCGTCAGCAGCTCGAACGTCTCGTCGAACGTGCCGAACCCGCCCGGAAACACAGCCACCGCTCGCGCGCGCAGCAGGAAATGCATCTTCCGAAGCGCGAAATAGTGGAACTGGAAACTCAGCGACGGCGTAACATATTTGTTCGGCGCCTGCTCGTGCGGCAGGACGATGTTCAGCGCCACCGACTCTTCACCGACATCGGCAGCACCGCGATTCGCCGCTTCCATGATCGACGGCCCACCACCCGAACAGACCACGAAGAGCCGCTTGCCGTTCAGGTCGCGCGGCGACGCGCTCGCCAGAGCCGCCAACTTGCGTGCTTCGTCGTAATAACGCGATTTGGATTCGAGACTGGCGGCAACTGCGGGATCGTCATGGTGCGCCTTTAC
>JAQGKX010000204.1 GCA_028289885.1 Sphingomonadales bacterium | reverse complement strand
ATGCCAGCGTGTCAGATGCGGTCATGATGCTCGATCTGCGCAACACCAATGCCCTGCTTTTCAAAAATAGTGGGACGGGATCGTTCAATATGGTCTATCGGCGCGGCGATGGCACGATCGGATGGGTAGAGCCGCAGCGCGCGGCTTGATCAATCCAACCGAACCGGCCGATTCCAATTCGGACCTGATATGAACGATTTAATTGATTTTCTTCGCCCCGGTGCTGTGGTTGCAGCGCTTTCCGTGCCAACCAAGAAAGCGCTGTTCCAGCAGCTTGCGACGCTGTCCGAAACGGCGCACGGCGTTGATGCGGCGCTTGTCATCGAGCGTTTGACGGAGCGTGAACGTCTTGGATCGACGGGATTCGGCGGCGGCATTGCGATCCCTCATGGCAAGATCGAGGGTCTCGATCATGTCGTCGGGGTTGTGGCGCAACTGGCAGAACCAATCGACTTCGCCGCCATCGACGATCTGCCCGTCGATCTTGTCTTTATGCTGTTATCCCCGGTCGATGCCGGAGCCGATCATTTGAAAGCACTGGCGCAGGTCAGTCGCGCGCTTCGGGACCGGACGTTGGTCGCGAAATTGCGCGGTGCGGCCAGTGACGATGCGTTGTTCGCCCTGTTCGCCGGCGGTGAAACGCGCGATGCAGCCTGACGGGCAGTCGGAAAGCGGCGCCGCGGCGCACCACCGCGCGCTCGAATCGCTTTACCGTTCTGCCCCTATCAACAGGGTTTTCCCATCGACGCTCCATATCGTGGAAGACGGGTTCGCGCGCATCAGCTTCGAGGTTGGCCCCGAACATTACCATGCGGCCGGGGCGGTACACGGCACCGCCTATTTCAAGATGCTCGACGATGCCGCATTCTATGCGGTCAATAGTCTGGTGACCGACCGCTTCATCCTGACGACCGCTTTCAATCTACTCTTCACCAAACCTTTAAAGGCGGGGGTTGTCACAGCCGAGGGTCGCTGGATCAGCGGCCAGCGCCGGGTCTTCGTGGCCGATGCGCGGCTGATCGACTCCGATGGCGAAGAGGCGGCTCGTGGCACGGGCACATTCATGCGCTCCAGCATCCCTCTTTCCACCTTGCCCGGATATGCGCGCTCATGACCGCGCGTCTCACCAGCGCCATGCTGGTGAGCAGCCTGATACGGCTGGTGACGAATGCGGGCGGGAACGCCACCGTTTTGGCAAAGGGCGATGCCGGAGCGGGTGCAATTCTGCTGATTTGTACTGAGCGGGGTGTGTTCACGTCGCTGCAGGAGCGCCTGCTCGACGCAGAAGGACGGTATCGGTGGCAGACTGTCGGACCTGCAACGACTCGCCAATCGGCTGAAATCGATGCTTATTTGGATAGGCGCAGAGCGAGCGACGGCGATATCTGGTTAATCGAACTGGACATCGCGAATGCCGAACGGTTCGCCGCTGAAACGATCTCGACGATTTGACTCTTTTGCGCTGCACAACGACAGGGGCGGTCTTTCCAGTGCGATACCGCGCCAATGCCTCTGTGTTTCGGGGATTGTGCGGACCGTAGTCGGAAGGATGATCAGGGCCGAGAAGTGTTTGTTATTGCCCTGCGTAAGGTCATCCAGCCGCCCGCTTTGAAGATTGAATGTCGATTTTTTCCCGTGCCGCACATTTCGCGGTGATTACATTTTTCACGGTTGCCGCAGTGGGTGGTATTCCCGTTGGCACCGCATCGGGCGCGATGTTTTACCCGACACCTACCGAGACAAAACGACTTCCGGTACTGCAGACCCTGGCCACGATGCCGGTTGGTGCCGGTGCCCTTGACGACGACAGTGATATCGCTCCTGTTGTCGTGCCGGCCATCCAGACTCCCAAGGCGTCGCTTTCCGCGCTCGTCGATGCCTATTCCGGCAACGAAGCTGGCGATGGCGAACTTAATTGCCTTGCCAATGCAGTATATTTCGAATCGAAGGGTGAACCGCTCGCTGGCCAGTTGGCGGTCGCGAAAGTGATCATGAACCGATCGACGTCGGGACGCTTTGCATCGACGATATGCGGCGTGGTCAAACAACCCAGCCAGTTTTCATTCGTACGCGGCGGCGGGTTTCCGGTCGTCCGCAGCAATACCCTGTGGCGCAAGGCCGTTGGTGTTGCCCAGGTGGCCATGAAGGGCCTGTTTGCCAGCCCAGCCCCCGACGCCCTGTATTTCCACGCGAGGCGTGTTTCGCCGAATTGGGGCAAGCGGCAGGTCGCGGCGGTCGGGAATCATCTCTTCTACCGCTGATCGGGCTTTCATCCGTTCCCGTCCCGTTCTAACCTGCGCGGATGAGTTTGGCGACTACAGACAGTGAACCGATAATCACCGCCGATGTCGTGCGCGGCACGGCGCGCCTGCTGCTTCGGCATGACTGTTTGACGGTCACCGAAGTATCGCTGGGCAATGGCCGCCGTGCCGACCTCATGGGGCTTTGTCCAAAGGGATTCGTGACGATCGTCGAGGTAAAGACGTCGCGCGCTGACCTGTTGGGCGATGCGAAATGGACTGAATATCTCGACTATTGCGACCGCTTCTTCTGGGCGGTGCCGCCATCGCTCAGCGGGCTGCTTGAACGACCTGAAATGCTCCCCGAACGGGCCGGGTTGATCATTGCCGACCGCTACGACGCGGCCATCGTTCGTGAAGCCGTCTCTATGCCGCTCGCCTCCTCACGCCGCCGTGCCGAAACATTGCGTTTTGCCCGACGTGCCGCGCGTCGCCTGCTTGGCGATCTGGACGACGGCATCCTTGTTGCAACCTAGTTCGGCCCGATCGCTGCCTTTGGCTTGGGATGCGCCTCGTCCAGCGTCTTCAGGATCAGCGACGCCCGGGGATCACGCGCGGCGTAATCGCGTGCCGACATGCCCGCCCCGGTATCGTGCCTCGTCGGGTTTGCGCCAGCCGCAAGCAACAGTCGCACCACCGTCATGTCGCGGTTCTGGACAGCCCGGATCAGCGGCGTTTCACCACCATTGTTGACCTGGTCCACCGAAGCCCTGCGGTCGAGCAGGATCGAGACCCCGTCGCTCCAACCAATTTGCGTGGCGAGATAAAGTGGCGTGTTGCCCTGTCCATCGCGGACATTCGGGTTCGCGCCCTTCGCCAAGAGGAAGTTCAGCCATACAATGTCCCGCCCTTTGGTGACGAGGTGCAAGGCCGTCTCCCCCGTCGCGGAATCACGAGTGTCGATGACGACGCCCCCTGACCCGGGCTTTGAAATGATATCGGTGACCTTTGCACCATCGCGATCCTTGACCGCCTTCAGGAAATTGAAGCCGCCGCTGAATTGCGCGTGGGAGATCACAGGTGAAAGAAATGTCATCGCGAAAACCGCGCCCAAGACCCGAAAACGCATCTTCATTTCAAATAACCCTGTAAACCGCTCGCAGGTCCGTCTTGCGCAAGACGCCCTAAAACAGCAAGGCTAGCCGCGCGATGAACAAGTTTTCCTTCTTATTTTTATGCATGTCGCTGGCTGCATGTGGAACTTCGGTGGCTCCGACGCCTCCCCTGCAGGGGGCCCGTATCGGCGGCCCCTTCACCCTGACCGACCAGAATGGCGCTCAGGTCACCGATCGAGCCTTTGCCGGTCATTATCGCATCGTCTATTTCGGCTATACATTCTGTCCCGACGTTTGCCCGACCGACGTCGCCAATCTGATGCACGGCTGGCAGTTGCTCAGTAAAACCGATGCGGCCCGTGCCGACAAGATCAAGAGCATATTCATCACCGTCGATCCAGCGCGCGACACGCCCGCCGTGCTGAAATCGTTTACCGCAAACTTCGATCCCCGGCTGATCGGATTGACCGGCACACCGGAAGCCATTGCGAAGGTCACGCGTGACTATGGCGTGGCATTTTCGCCCCAAAAACCGACCTCGCCCGGCGTGTACTTCGTCGATCATACCAATGCCGCCTATTTGATGGATCCCGATGGCAAGCCACTGGCGTTGTTACCTTCGGATGGAACCCCGCAAGCGATCGCTGACGAGTTGAGCAAGTGGATAAAATGAAGCCCCGTTTCTGGGAAACAACGCCGCTCGAACAGCTCGACCGTGCCCAGTGGGAAGCCCTGTGCGACGGGTGCGGCAAATGCTGCCTTCACAAGCTGGAGGATGAGGAAACCGCCGAAATGTTTCCGACCAACGTCGCCTGCAAGCTGCTTGACCGACACAGCGCGCAATGTTCGGACTATCGCAACCGGCACCAATATGTGCCCGAATGTATCCGCCTGACTCCGGCCAAACTGGGTGAACTCGACTGGCTGCCCCCGACTTGCGCCTATAAATTACGCGGCGAGGGAAAGCCGTTGCCGGGCTGGCATCATCTGAATACCGGCGACCGTGAAAGCGTGCATATCGCCGGAATGTCGGTGCGCGGGTGGACGATTTCCGAACGCGACGCCGGTGACCTCGAATATCATATCGTCGACCGTGACGACCTCTGACCTGATTTTTACCGGCGGGGGACGCGTGAGGCCGCTGACCATCGTACGTCGTCCAACCGCGCGGTCGATGCGCCTGACGATCGACCCGCGCGATGCCAGTGTGTTGCTTAGCTTGCCGACCCGCGCCGCGCTGCGTCCCGCGCTCGCCTGGGCTGCAGGAAAGCGTGACTGGATCGAATGCGAACTGGCCCGGCTGCCGGATCCCCAGCCCATCGCGCCGGGTATGGTCTTTACGGTCGCTGGGGAGCAGGTGCAGCTTTCCTGGACCTCGACGACTTCACGCACGATCCGACGGGGCAATGGGGTGCTGAATGTCGGCGGTCCGGCGGAGAACCTGACCCCGCGCCTTCTGCGTTATCTCCGCCGGGAAGCCTTGCTCATTCTGGAGGAAGAAACGCGCACCCTCGCCGCCCGCAACGACATAATGATCCGCAAGGTGGCAGTCGGCGATCCGAAATCACGGTGGGGAAGTTGCGCATCATCGGGTGACATCCGGTATAGCTGGCGGCTGATCCTCGCCCCGACGGAAGTGCGCCGCGCCACCGTCGCCCACGAGGTCGCGCACCGCGTACACATGAACCATAGTGCTGAATTTCACGCGTTGGTCGCCACGATGCATGGCGCCGATCCCCGGCCCGCACGCCACTGGCTCCGCAGCCACGGTGCCGCACTTCACTGGTTCGGCTGCGACGGCTGATCGGGGTCCTGGCCCTGTTCCTGCGACGGCTGGTCGCGCTGCAACACGCCATCGATCCATTTCTGGTTTAATTCGGCAGGAGCCTGAATGTCCGGCTGGCGCTGAGGGGCATTAGGGTCGGCACCGCGGTCGATCGGCGCGCCGTTTTCGTCGACGAACTGGCCTTCATCGACATTCCCGAAATAAGTTTCTTCGTCGGGTTCCAGCTGCCACTCAGGTAACGTCACCTGTGTCTGGAACTGCTCGATGGGGCGATTCGCGACCGCAACCTTCATGAACTGCGCAAATGCCTGGGCAGGCGCGCGACCACCCTGCAGGCCAGGGATCGGATTGGCGTTATCCTTGCCCATCCAGACGCCCGTCGTCAGGCCGCTCGAAAATCCGAGGAACCAGCCATCCTTGTTCGAACTTGTCGTACCGGTCTTGCCCGCCACCGGACGTCCGATCTGAGCGGCGCGCGCGGTGCCGGTATTTACGGCGGTCTGCAACAGATCCGTCATCTCGGCGGCAACCTGCGGCGACACCAGCACGTGACTAGTATCGCTCTGGTGCTGGTACAGCAGCTTGCCCGTACCCGTCGTCACCCTGAGTATCCCATAGGGAGCAACCGCCACGCCATTGCCCGAAACGCTGGCAAAGGCGCGGGTCATGTCGATCAGGCGTACATCGGACGTGCCCAACACCATCGAGGGGTGAGTGTTGATCGGCGTCGAGATGCCGAACCTGCGCGCCATGTCGGCGATCGTCGATGTACCGACCTCGGCACCGATCTTTGCCGCGATCGTGTTGACCGAATAGGCAAAGGCGGTGCGCAGGTTGATCTCACCCGAATATCTGCGCGACGAGTTACGCGGCTTCCAGCCCTGGATATCGACGGGGCCATCGACCATCATGTCGGCTGGCGTCTTTCCGGCTTCGAGGGCAGCGAGATAGACGAACAGCTTGAACGCCGAGCCGGGTTGCCGAACCGCCTGCGTCGCGCGGTTGTAGATCGACGAAACATAATCCTTGCCGCCGACCATTGCCCGCACCGCGCCATCGCGGTCGAGCGCAACCAGCGCGCCTTGCGCTCCCGCCGGTGTATTCGCGCGGATCGAGAGATCGGCCTGCCGCTGCATGCTCAGGTCCAATGTAGTCCAGACCTCGATCGGCTCGCTGCCCTCGTCGATCATCGTTTCGAGTTGGGGGAGTGCCCAATCGGTAAAATACCGAACGCTGTTCTGCTTGGGTTCGGGGGCCAGCGCCACCGTCTCAGGTGCCGCATCCT
>JAQGKX010000200.1 GCA_028289885.1 Sphingomonadales bacterium | reverse complement strand
CCGAGCGTGATCGACGCCAGATCGTCGTCGTTACCAACGCAGCTGATCACCGCCTCGACGTCGCGCGCCGCCTCCGCCGGGCTATCGACGGCGCGTCCGCCATAGTCTGCAACCCAGGCATCGGCCTTTGCCCGGGTGCGATTATAGACCGTGAGTTGATGACCCGCGTTCGCAAGGTGCTTGGCCAGTTGCCCGCCCATGACGCCAAGCCCGATGAATGCCAGCTTTGCCATTTTCGATTGTCCGATGGTCGTTGCGGTCGCGTATTTGCGAAGGTCTCCATATCGGCTAGGGGGCGTCACTGAAATGGCCAGCGCAACAAAAACTTTCGCCCCCGTCGTAACCCTTGCCGATATTCGTGCCGCAGCATCACGGATCGGCGACAAGGTGGTGCGAACGCCGACGCTCCACAGCCAGACCCTTTCGAAGCTGACCGGGGCAACGGTTTACCTGAAGTTCGAAAATCTGCAGTTCACAGCGGCCTATAAAGAGCGCGGCGCGTTGAACAAACTGCTGCTGCTTGGTGAAGATGCCGTGAAAACGGGAGTGATCGCGGCCTCCGCTGGCAACCATGCACAGGGCCTTGCCTATCATGGCGCACGACTGGGGGTTCCAGTCACGATCGTAATGCCGATAACGACGCCGACAACCAAGGTGATGCAAACCCAGGGCCATGGCGCGACGGTGGTCATGTTCGGCGAAACGTTCGACGCCGCCTATGCCCATGCCCGCGAACTGGAAATCGAGCGGGGACTGACCTTCGTCCACCCGTTCGATGACGTCGATATCATTGCGGGGCAGGGTACCATTGCGCTGGAGATGCTGGCCGATGCGCCGGACATCGACATGCTCGCGCTTCCGATCGGTGGTGGCGGGTTGTTGTCGGGCGTGGGGACGGCCGCCAAGGCGCTGAAGCCAGGGCTCCAGGTTATCGGGGTTCAGGCCGAACTTTACCCGTCGATGTACGCGCTGCTCAACAACCTCGAAATGCCGAGCGAGGGCGACACGCTGGCGGAGGGGATTGCGGTTAAATACCCGGGGCTGATCACCCGCGAGATCGTCAAGGCGATCGCCGACGATATCGTGCTCGTCGGTGAGCGGCACCTCGAGAAAGCCGTCGCGCTGCTGCTTGAGATCGAGAAGACGGTGGTCGAGGGTGCGGGGGCCGCTGGCCTCGCCGCACTTCTCGCGCACCCCGAACATTTTGCCGGAAAAACCGTCGGCATCGTGCTGTGTGGGGGCAATATCGACACGCGACTGCTGGCCAACGTGCTGCTGCGCGATCTGGCGCGATCGGGACGGCTGGCCCGACTGCGCATCCGGCTGCAGGATCGCCCGGGCGCGTTGTATAACGTCGCGCGCATCTTCGACGAACAGTCGGTCAACATCATCGAGATCTATCACCAGCGCGTTTTCACCACGCTTCCGGCAAAGGGACTGATCACCGATATCGAGTGCGAGACGCGCGATCGGGCGCATCTCGACCGGCTGATCGCGGCCCTGCGCGACGGTGGCGGCTATGAAGTAAGCCTCGTCGAACTGGCATAAGAAACATTTGGCATTGTTTTGATGGTAAACGCTCTTTTAATAATTGCGCGGGCTGTCCATAACATATCTGTGACCGCACCATTTCGCTTTCCCCGTTTTTTCGTGACGACACCGTCACCGTGTCCGTATTTGCCGGGACGGACGGAGCGCAAGGTATTCACCGAGCTGACCGGATCGGACGCGGGCGAACTCAATGATGCCCTTGGCCGCATCGGTTTTCGCCGGAGCCAGGGCGTTGCCTATCGGCCGTCCTGCCTCGACTGCTCGGCCTGCGTGTCGGTGCGGGTGCTCGCCGGAGAATTCACGCCGAGCGCGACGCAGAAACGCCTCATAAAGCGCAATGCCGACCTCGAAGTCTCGGTTTGCCGCCCCTGGTCGACCGAGGAACAGTTCGACCTCCTGCGCAGCTATCTGGCTGCGCGGCATCCAGAGGGCGGCATGGCCGACATGGACGAGATCGACTTTGCCGACATGGTCGAACTGTCGCCAGTCGACAGCTATGTCGTCGAATATCGCGAGCCGACCGTCGGCGACCGACCGGGGCGTCTGGTCGGGGCCTGCCTGATCGATCGCCAGGCAGACGGTCTATCGCTGATCTACAGCTTTTTCGACGCCAGCGAAGACGCGCGCCCGGGCCTCGGCACTTACATCATCCTCGACCACATCAAACGCGCTGCCGAGGCCGGCCTGCCGCATGTCTATCTTGGCTATTGGGTCGCAGGCTCGAAGCGCATGGAATATAAGGTGCGGTTCCGTCCGATGGAACGGCTTGGCCCCACCGGCTGGCGCAGGCTGCGTGACGAGGAAATTGCCGTGTCCATGATGGGCACCGGACAGCTTGGCGCACCGAACGGGAAGAAGTTCTAGCTTGCCGCTTCAGTGCCGGTGCGTGGGTTTCAGGCGGTAACGATGCCCGTCGAGAACATCGAATAACCCCGATATCGCCGGATGATCGACTGGCTCCTCGCTGTCGTCGACCACCAGATTCTGCTGGCTGACATAGGCGACATAAGTGCCCTCGGCATTTTCGGCGAGCAAATGATAATAGGGCTGGTCCTTGGACGGACGAATCGCCTCCGGGATTGAAGCATACCAGTCTTCGCTGTTGGCAAACACCGGATCGACGTCGAAGATCACGCCCCGGAACTCAAAGTGCCGGTGTTTCACGACCTCGCCGATGTCGAACCGCGCATGCGAGATCGGGGGCAAAGGGTTTTTCCCGACGATTTGTGAAGCAACTTGCATAACCTTAATTTAGGGCCTCGTGCCGCGATGACAAGCTTATGTGTGCAATGCAGCCTCAAAGCCTTGGCAAGCCGGCAACGCTTCGCTAAGGCCCGCGTTCGATTCCGCCAATAACCGGTGCCTGCCACCGGTTCATTGTCCTCTGCGGAGAGGTGGCTGAGTGGTCGAAAGCACCGCACTCGAAATGCGGCGTGCCCGTGAGGGTACCCAGGGTTCGAATCCCTGCCTCTCCGCCAATCGGGCCTCCACAGCAGTCCATATCCTTCCACTGGGATTGACATTTTCTCCGGAAAACCGTGAGTTTTGCGCTTCAGGCCGTTCACAGCCGTCCGCCGCCGTCCACCCCGCGATGGGGTATCAAAGGGGGTATCGATGGCAAAAACGGGGTATCGGAGGGTAACGTGCTTAGCGACGTTGAAATCAGAAAGACCAAGCCGAAGCTCAAGCCGTTCAAACTGGCGGACA
>JAQGKX010000198.1 GCA_028289885.1 Sphingomonadales bacterium | reverse complement strand
TTCAATCGCCTCAAGCAATCGCGACGCATCGCCACGCGCTACGACAAGACCGCTCTGTCCTTCACAAGCTTCCTGTCACTCGCCGCCGCCAAGCTCTGGCTGAAACACTATGTCAACACGGCCTAGGGGCCGAGCAGGTCAAGGTGACCAGTGGCGTCTTTACTTTCGTGGCGCTGGACGAGAGCTTCCGCCCGCGCGCGCTTCCCGTCTAGAGTTCAGGCTGGCAAACTGGATCAGCCGCGCCGTGACTAAGCCAGCAGTTCGATGTCCCAGTAAAGCCAGTCCCGCCAGCTCTGGTGCAGATAATTGGGCGGAAAGCTCTTGCCGTGATCCTGCAATTGCCAGCTCGTTGGACGGATCGGCGCAATATGGAGTGGCATCTTGGCCTCCTTCGGCGTCCGCCCGCCCTTCTTCAAATTGCACGGTGAACAGGCGGTCGCGACATTTTCCCACGTCGTCCGTCCGCCCTGCGCGCGCGGGATGACATGGTCGAACGTCAACTCTGTACCGACGCCGCAATATTGGCACTGAAAACGATCGCGGAGGAACAGGTTGAACCGCGTGAAGGCCGGGTAGGCCGATGGTCGGACATAGGATTTGAGCGCGATCACCGAAGGCAGCTTGATCGAATGGTTTGGCGACCGGACTTCGCGCTGGTAATGATCGACGATGTCGACGCGGTCGAGGAACACGGCTTTCACTGCCGTCTGCCACGGCCACACGCTCAAAGGATAATAGCTTAAAGGCGTATAATCGGCGTTCAGGACAAGCGCCGGACAACCGTCAGGATGGCGGATGAGATCGGGATGATACATGAGAAACGCCTGTCCCCCTGTCTTCGTTACTGTGCCGTCGTGACGCCCCTTTAACGGGAGTTCGATGACGTCGCTATGACAGCACAGGCAATGACTCATGGTCAACCCGCGATTTATCGGGCTGGGACAATTCGCCCCATTACATTCCGTGGCCTTTGCGCCTAAATATCTTTCATGAACACTTTTCTCGTCATTCTGATCGCACTGGCAATGGCCGGAGCGTTGGTTGCACTCATCCGCGGCATCATAGTGTTCCTGCGAACGACCGAAGCCGATTTGCGCGCCGGTCCCGACGGGCCGAGCGTTTCGAGCCAGCAGCAGAACAAGATGATGTCCGCGCGCGTCGGATTCCAGGCGGTGGCGGTGCTGCTGGTCGTGCTGTTGCTGCTGCTTTCGCGTCACTAATTGCCGGCACGCGATACACTCAAATGGTCAAGCTCAACAAGATTTACACGCGGACCGGGGACGATGGCACGACCGGTCTGGTCGATGGCAGCCGCATTGCAAAAGATGCTTCGCGCATGGCCGCAATCGGCGATGTCGATGAAACCAACAGCCTGATCGGTGTTGCTGCGGCCCATGCAGGCGGCGAAATGCTCGCCCGGCTGCGGACAATCCAGAACGATCTGTTTGACCTTGGTGCCGATCTTGCGACGCCGGGGGACGATTTCGAGCCCGGCGAAATGACCCTTCGCACCGTGGCCAAACAGGTGACTCGTCTTGAGAACGAGATCGACGCGATGAATGTCGCACTCTCCCCCCTGCGCAGTTTCATCCTTCCCGGTGGCTCGTCGTTGGCGGCCCATCTGCACGTGGCACGCGCGACGGCGCGGCGCGCCGAGCGTACCGCTGTCACCGCTGCGGGCGCGGTATCACTCAACCCACAGGCGCCGATGTATCTCAACCGCTTGTCGGACTGGCTTTTCGTTGCGGCGCGGGTTGCCAATGCGAACGGCGCGGACGATATTTTGTGGGTACCGGGAGCATCCCGGTGATCTCCGGGAACTAAAGCGAAACGAAATCGCTTTCCCACATTCGCGCGGTAACAAGGCTGGGGCGCGCTGGTCGAGGCTGGCGCAAGACGGGGAATGACGGCAATGGCAACGACTTCCCCTGACTATCCGGACGCCGTGCCGGGTTCGGCCGACGCTCTGGCGGACCTGTTCGCTCTCACCCGTGCGCGAACGCTGGCGCTGTCGGCTACTCTGTCCGATGCCGATGCAACCGTTCAGTCGATGCCCGATGCGTCGCCGGCCAAATGGCATCTAGCGCATACGACATGGTTTCTCGAAACATTCATCCTGCGCGACTTCGTCCATAACTATGCGCCGTTCGACAAGTCGTATCACTATCTTTTCAACAGCTATTACGAGGGCGAAGGCGAACGTCATTCGCGCGCACGGCGCGGCATGATCACCCGGCCCTCGCTCGACGAAATCCGTGATTACCGGAAACATGTCGATTACGTGATCGGCACCGTGTTTGCCGCGCTGCCCCATGCGGCGCGGGTACTCATCGAACTCGGCTGTCATCACGAGGCCCAGCATCAGGAGTTGATGTTGACCGACATGCTCAATCTTTTTGCCCAGAACCCGACCGACGCCGCAGTTTGGGACCATCCGCGCAACGTGCCCGCCCCGATACCCGAACCGATCCGCTGGATCGAGGGTCGGCAGGGCGCAGTCCAGATCGGCCATGATGGCGACGGCTTCGCGTTCGATTGCGAGGGACCGCGTCACACTGTCTGGCTGCACCGCCATGCGCTTGCCGACCGCCTCGTCACGAACAACGAATGGCAGGCCTTTATCGACGATGGCGGTTATGCGCGTCCCGATCTCTGGCTGTCCGATGGCTGGGCATGGATACAGGCCGAAGCGATCACGGCACCGCTTTATTGGCGGGCAAGCGAGACCGGTTGGCGCGCATTTGCCCTGGATGGCGTACACCCGCTGCACCCGGCAGCCCCGGTCGCGCACGTCAGCTATTACGAAGCCGATGCCTATGCCCGGTGGGCGGGCGTGCGATTGCCGACCGAGGCCGAATGGGAAAGCGCGGCGCAGGACATCGACCCGTCGTCAGGAAACCAGCTCCGTGTCGCTGGCCCGGTGCGGCCCCGCGCGGCGCGCGCTGCGGACGGGTTACGCCAGATGTTCGGAGACGTGTGGCAGTGGACGGGTTCCGCGTTCCTGCCCTATCCCGGCTTCAAGACTGCCGAGGGCGCGGTCGGCGAATATAATGGCAAGTTCATGAGTGGCCAGATGGTCCTGCGCGGGGCCAGTTGCGCCACGCCCCGCGGCACCTCACGGCCCAGCACGCGCAATTTCTTTCCCCCAAGTGCGCGCTGGCAATTTTCGGGGCTGCGACTGGCAAGGGACATTTGATGCTTCGTCACGAGCCACCCGAAGTCGCCGTCGATGCGGCCTTTCGCCATGACGTCCTTGCTGGCTTCGCAACCCGGCCACGCGCCATTCCCGCACGGTGGTTCTACGATCGGGCCGGTTCAGAACTCTTCGAGGCGATCACCGACCTTCCCGAATATTACCCGACGCGTGTCGAAACTGGCCTGTTGGAAAAGCATAGCAGCGACGTGGCGCGGATCGCGGGAGCCGGTCGCGCCGTCGTCGAATTCGGTTCGGGGTCCTCGGTCAAGACACCCCATCTTTTGCGGGCGGTGTCACCCGCGGCCTATGTGCCGATCGACATCTCGGGCGAGTTCCTGCGCGCTTCGTCGGCTGAACTGGCAAAAGGGTTTCCCGGCCTGTCGGTGCTGCCCGTAGAAGCCGATTTCATGAAACCGTTCGCCTTACCCGAAGCGATTGCCGAGACGCCGAAACTTGGTTTTTTTCCCGGCTCGACCATCGGCAACATGATCGCCCGAAGCAGCGTCAATCTGCTACGAACGATGCGCGAGACATTGAGCACCGGCGCGATGCTGCTGATCGGCATGGACCGGGTGAAGGACGAGCAGATCCTGACCGCGGCTTATGACGATGCCGCCGGTGTTACCGCCCGGTTCAATCTCAACCTGTTGGTGCGGATCAATCGTGAGCTTGGCGGCACGATCCCGGTCGAAGCCTTTCGCCACCGGGCCATCTGGAACGATTATTATGCGCGCATCGAGATGCACCTCGAAGCCGTGCGCGACGTCGGCTTCACGATCGATGGACAGCCGTTCGACCTGAAAGCGGGCGAAACGATCCATACCGAAAACAGTCATAAATACGGCCCGCGCGATGCGCGATTGCTGTTACGCGCAGGCGGCTGGTCGCCGGTCGCGGAATGGACCGATGAAGCAGGGCAATTCGCGCTGATTCTGGCCGAAGCACGCGCTCAGCGGGAAGCGCCCTGACCTCCACCCTTCCTTGTTGTCAGGACAGGAGCGTCGGGGACCAGTTCAATTACGTCCAACTTCGCGTCGGGAGTCGATGCAGGCAGCACCATGCGCCAGCGAAACTCTCCGGTTCGTTCGACGATGCCGACCTGATTGCTCATCGGATTATCGCCATAGGCTGGCAAGGGGCCGTTCGGCTGTCCCGAAACGCTACCCAGAAAAACCATCTGCGTATCGCTGTCCTCCCATAAACGCCCGCCGGGCCGGTGCGTGCCGGTGCCCTTTGTGAAAGTCAGCAACGGCCCCTCGACCGCGACGAAACAAAAGAATGGCTTGAATGCTACAAGGCCCTTTCTCCGGTTTTCATTGGTCAAACCGAGCCGGACGACGCGGCAGTGATAGACGCCCGGTGGCGGTGCCGGTCGGGGCAATGCCGCTTTCGGATCGAGCAATTCGCCTTCGTCCAATACCGCCTTTGCGCCGCCATGGGCACGAGCGTCGGCCAGCGCAGAGGACCAGTCCGCCCCGATCGCGCCGACCCGTGCGGCATCGACCGAACTCGCAATCAGCCTCCAGTCGTTGGGTCGCGGCGCTTCGACTGCGTCGTTCGACGATACGACAACCGATCGCTGCGACCGCAGGGTCTTGCATCCCCCCAGAGCGACGAGAAGGGCAGCGGCCACAAGCATCGAACCGTAAGACATTTGAATGCGAGACATTTGAATGCGAGACATAAGCAATTTCCCAGCCACAATGCCTACCTCGCGTGGCCATGAACACTTTATTAACTTTCGCGGAAAAAAGTTACCAAATGGTTAATATCATGGGTTTCCGGGACCCCGCGAAAGAGCCGTAAATAACTGCAGAAATACTTGCAAGATACTGAATATCCAAGTATTATCTGGCGATAATGAGTTGTTTATCATTCGCTACTACCCTTTACCACTGCGACGAGCGGGTTAGGGATCGAGATGAAAACAGCTATATTCAACCAGCCGGCGGAGGATGACCGTTGCCTCGAGCGATCGGACATCGCGATTGCCGCCGGGCTGCGCACGGCGCGCGGGCGGCGTGTTGCCGTCACTGTCCGCAACATCTCGCCCAATGGGTTCATGGCGGAGGGCGGCAGCACGATGGTACCGGGCGTTCCTGTCACTCTCGACCTCAATGGCACCATCGTTCCAGCGCGGATCGTCTGGAAGCGCAGCGGCCATATCGGCGGCGCGTTTCTCGAACCGATCGACGGCCAGACCCTGAAACTGCTGCAGGTCTAGAAAAAACCGCCACCAAGCATCAGGCGGCCAACCCCGACCAAGATGACGATAATGTTGAGGTTGCGGCCCGAACGATGTGATGAAATCACGCCAAATATCAGGCCGACCACCGCGATCGGTATGACGAGCCAATTGCCCCAGCCAAGAAATGGCAGGAACGAGGGGATGGCGAGCAAGAGCGCGACAAGGCCGACCAGGATCGAGATCAAATTGAACATGATGAGAGAGTGGGTTCGGCAAGGCTTGCTGGCAAGCCCCGACGATGCGATTTGTCACGGTCGATGAAATTCGCTGCTGCCCTTTCATGCCTGGCACTGGCGGCTTGCCACGCCCCCCAAACCCACGAGCAGCGTAATTTTGCCGACCCCGCCGTGGGCGAGGCACTGTCCGAACCGCTGATGAGCGATGTCGATATGCGCGGTGCCGCCGCTTCCGATGCGCTTCGCCCTGCCGACCAGCCCGCCACGATGCAGATCCCCGGGGACGCCATGGTCGAAACGGATGGTGCGCCTACGCTGGGTCAGGTCGCCACGGCGAGAATCAAGCAGCCGGGCTTTTCGGGATGCGATCCGACTGTCGCCTATTCTGCGCAATGGAGCCTCCGCTTGCCCACTTGGCTGGACTTACCCCCCAGAGCACGATTGGCGGAGGCGGCTGGCAGCGATACGCCTACCTGCAAATTGCGCATCATCAGATTTGGCGTGACGGGTACGCCCACCGAAACGCTCCGGCATTACGCCGTCCTCGGCAAGCGCGCGGGCTTTCTGGTGCGACCGGGCAAGACTTCGATTATCGCAACCCGCGCGAGCGACGGCGCGGCGTTCCATATCCACGCGACGGCGATCTCCGACGGCACACGTATCGACCAGACGAGCAATCGGGGGCGCTAAGGGTGGCGGAAATGCCTCCGAGGCGCTAGGCGCTGCACGATGCCCCCTCTCGTGCTTACAATGATCGGCGGCGCTATCGGTGCTGGAGCCCGCTATTTCGCGAGCACGGCAGCGTTGCGCGCGTTCGGTATCCAGTTTCCATGGGGAACGCTTGGCATCAACATTCTCGGCGGTTTCCTGATGGGGATATTGGTCGCCACCCTGTCGCGTTTAGGCGGCGAGGGCGAACCGTGGCGGCTGTTCATTGGTGTCGGCGTCCTCGGCGGCTTTACGACTTTTTCCGCATTCAGCCTTGAAACATGGGCGATGATCGAGCGCGGTCAGGCGCTTCCTGCAATCGGCTATATTGCCGCCAGCGTGATCGGCTCGGTCGCCGCGCTCGCGCTGGGCCTTAATTTGGTACGAATATCATGAGCACAGACGTCCGCCAGTTTACCGTCGCATCGGACGACGACGGCATCCGCCTCGACCGCTGGTTCAAGCGGCATCTACCCGACTCGAGTTTCAACCTCGTGTCGCGTTGGGCGCGGACCGGCCAGTTGCGCGTCGATGGTGCGCGGGCGACTCCGGGTGACCGCGTCTTGAAGGGGCAAGTAATCCGCGTCCCCCCCGCCGACGCGGCAACCGCCAAGACCGCTTCCGAACGCCCGACGCGCAAGGTCAGCAACCTGACCGACGACGAGATCGAGTTCGCGCAGAGCCTTGTCATCTACAAGGACGATGCTGCGATCGTCATCAACAAGCCTCCGGGGCTGGCAACGCAGGGCGGGACCGGCACGACCGAACACGTCGACAAGCTGCTCGACGCGCTGAACTATGAGTTGAAGGGGCGTCCGAAGCTGGTTCACCGGCTCGACAAGGACACCAGCGGCGCTTTGCTCGTGGCCCGTACGCCCAAGGCCGCCGCGCATTTCGCCACATCGTTTTCGAGCCGCACCGCGCGCAAGGTTTACTGGGCGATCGTCGTCGGGGTTCCTGAAGTTCACGACGGCATGATCGAACTGCCGATCGCCAAGCAGCCCGGCTCGGGTGGCGAGAAAATGCACGTCGATGAGAAGGAGGGCAGCCCTGCCCGCACCCGCTATCGCGTCATCGAACGCGCGGGCAACGCGGCGGCATGGGTCGAATTGCAGCCCTATACCGGCCGCACCCACCAGTTGCGCGTCCACATGGCCGCCATCGGACATCCCATCGTGGGAGACGGCAAATATGGCGGCAAGGCGAGTTTCCTGACCGGGACCGTCAGCCGCAAGATGCACCTTCACGCGCGGCGTATCCGGGTCGATCATCCGGTTGACGGACAGATCGACGTAACCGCTGAACTGCCGCCGCATTTCTCCGAGACCATCGACGATCTGGGCTTCGATCTGGAACTGGCCGAAGTGCTGGTGCTGGACGAGGTCAAATTTTCGCAGACACCGGAGGGCAAGCGCCGGGCCGCGCTGAACAAGGCGAAGTCCGCGCGCAAGGATCGCAAGGGCGAGCGGCGTTCGCGCGGTCAGGAAAGAAAGACACGCTGACCATGAACCGCCTGGCGCTGTTCGATTGCGACGGGACGCTGGTGGACAGCCAGCACACGATTTGTGCCGCGATGGACGAGGCTTTCGTGTCCACGCGGCTCGACCCGCCGGGACGTGCCGCGACGTTGCAGATCGTTGG
>JAQGKX010000189.1 GCA_028289885.1 Sphingomonadales bacterium | reverse complement strand
GTGACCGAACTGATCCAGGGCTATGTCATCGCGCGCCAGCTGGAAACGACCGAGGAAGCGCTGATGGAGACGGTGTTCGCGCATCCGACGCTCAGCGAGATGATGCACGAGAGCGTGCTCGGGGCTTATGGGCGGGCGATCCATTTTTAGTACGGGCATTTCGAAGTCGGCGTGGATTGGCTTCGCGCTGATCCTCGCGTCGCTGGCGCTCGGGATAGCCGCGACGGGTGGCGCGCTTGCTGGTTTCGACCGCCCGGTGTTCAAGGCGCTGGCGCTGACCCGTGCCCATTCGTCGGCTTGGACGATCACGGTGGCCCAGACGGTAACGTGGCTGGGCTCGGCGACGGTTCGATCGGCTTATATTGTGGCAGCCATCGTGGTGCTGGTGATGCGGCGGCATTGGCGCGATACCTTGCTCTTCGTCGTCGTGATCGCAGTGACAGTTTTCATCGACACCGCGCTCAAGGAGATATTCGGGCGCGTGCGTCCGGCCTTGGTTCCGTGGCTCGATAATCCAGGCAATCTTTCCTATCCGAGCGGTCATTCGGCGAATTCAATGGTGGTGTTGTTGCTGGCCGCCCTGCTGATTGCGGACAGGCGGCTGGTCGCGGCGGCGATCGCGCTGGCGGCAGCGGTGGGCATTTCGCGGGTGGCACTTGGCGTGCACTGGCCGAGCGATGTGGTGGGTGGCTGGATGTTCGGCGCGGGCGCGGCGCTGATCGGGGCGAGCTTCTCGCGGCGGACCTATGTTCGTTCACAAACGTCTTTGTCGGCATGAAACCGGGAAATACTCGCGTCTTGATCGTGGCGCTCGCGGCCAATCTTGGCATTGCAATCGCGAAATTCGTGGCTGCGGCGATAACGGGATCGTCGGCGATGCTGACCGAAGGCGTCCACAGCCTTGTCGATTCCACCAACCAGTTGCTGTTGCTTTACGGACAAAAGCGGTCGGTAAAAGCGCCGGATGCGCGCTATCCGGGCGGCTATGGACGCGAACTGTATTTCTGGAGCTTCGTCGTCGCGCTGCTGGTGTTTGCGCTGGGGGCAGGGGTGTCGGTCTACGAGGGTATCCTGCACATTATGAACCCCGAACCGGCGGTGGATCCGCTGATCGCCTATGGCGTTTTGCTGGTGGCGTTCGTGCTCGAGGGGGGATCGACCATCGCGGCGTTCAGGGAGTTCGATGGCGCGCGAAACGGCAAGAGCTGGTGGAAGGCGCTGACCGGCACCAAGGACGCGACGACGGTGATCGTGCTGCTGGAGAATGGCGCGGCAATGGCGGGACTGGTCGTGGCGGCGATCGGGCTGGCGCTGTCGCAGGTCACGGGCAATCCTCATTTCGACGGGGCGGCGTCGATCGTGATTGGACTATTGCTCGGCTTTGTCGCGATATTTCTGGCGCGCGAGGCCAAGGGGCTTTTGATCGGCGAGGCGGCGGATCCGGCACTGGTGATGGGCCTGCGCGAGGCAGCATCGCGATCGGGTGTGATGCGCGTCGGCGAGATCATCACCGTCCATAATGCGCCCGACCAGATCGTCGCGGCGATGAGCGTGGATTTCGACAACCGGATAACGGCGGGCGATGTCGAACGGATCATTGCCGACATCGAGGGTGATGTCCGCAAGCAGTTCCCGACAGTGACGCGGCTTTACATACGACCTGTGGAGATCGAGCCGGTTTCGTTGCGGCGATAGACGAGCCTGAAACGGTCGGCTCCGGTGCGCAACTTCAGCACCAGGTGATAATCGCGGGCGAGCGCGACATCGAGAGCAGCCTGAGTTTCCCTGTTGCGGAGCCAGAACAGCGGCCGGTCACTGATGACCGCGTCGGGATGTTGGGCCATGATGCGGTTAACCTCCGCGACCGGATCGACCCCAAGCGCAGGCGCGTCAGTCGCGGTGTTGAGGTGGCCAGGGAAGGCGAAGCGCGTCAGCAGGCACGAATGGGTCAGCAGGTAGAGCGCCGGAAAACCATCGTGTACATAAATGCAATGCGGCACCGGTCCGATGGCTTCGACCATGATCCTGCCCTCTGCGGGGCCACCCTTTTGCCATTGATAGACGGCGAGCAGTATCTGCCCGGACACCGCGCCCACGACAAGCAGGGCGATTGCGGTGCGCCGGAACCTGTCAGCAGCCGGTGCGGCGATGACCATCAGTGGCAATACGAGCGCGATGCAGTAATGCGGGCTGAAGCGGTTGAAGATCAGCACCGCCACCAGCGCAAAGACGAACCAGATGCGGCAGAACGTCAGCGGATTGTTGAGCGGGGCGATGCGCCACCTTGTCGAGAATGCAGCGACCAGCGGGATCAGCAATATGCCCACGCAGGTCGCAAGGTCACCCATTCGGTCGAGGAAAGGCGCGTTGCCCTGTCTGAAGATGGAAATGAAGTTGGCGAACAGATAAGCGTCGAGGTGGCCGAGCCACGCATAAACGGCGATGGCGACCAGCGTTGGGACGGAGGCGATCGTCGCCCAGCACAGTGCAAAACGGAGCAGGCGCGAGGGGCTGCGGTCTTCGCGCCACGCTGCGGCAAGAAGGTAGCAGGCAAAGAAAATGCCTTCGAATGCAACGGTGTATTTGATCTGGATGGCAAGTCCGACCAGCGCCATGCCGAAAACGCCGCGGCGGAAAATCGAAATTTTTGAGGCGGCAGCGCCATCGAGCGCTATCAGCGCCGCCGAGGCCATCGGGAGATTGTAGAAGACCGACGATTGCCCGCCCTCTCCCTGTAGCAGGCCGACCCATATGATGTAGCCGATCGCGGCAGCCCAGCCACCAAAGCGACCCGCGTCCAGACGCCCGGCAAGCGTCCTGACGATGGCCGCAGTCGCAGCGACGGCTGCTGTGGCGACCAGTTGATACGCGAAGACGCTTTCACCAAAAATGGCGCGGATGGCGTAATAAACGACGAACAACCCAACGGGTTTTCGGTCCCAGATATCGACATAGGGGATCGCGCCGTGAAACATCCGGTCGCCGACGAGCCGATAGAATTGTTCATCGAATTCGACGAACGGGTTGCCGAATGTATAGGCCCGCAAGAGTGCTGCGACTGCAAAGACTATCAGGAAGATGTGCAGTGACGAGGTCGGCAGCGCTCGCTTCGAAAGCATCAACGCTTGCGCCAGGTCAATACCGATGAGGCCGCAAAGTTCCAGACCGAGCCGACCGCCGCGCCCGCCACGCCCGCGAGCCACCAGCTGTAATGACTGTTGAACGCGATCGAGCCGACGCCGACGTTGGCCACCGCTCCGATACCGCAGACTGCATAGAAACTGACGAGGCCCCAAACCCATGCGGCCCCCTTCAGGCGGCGATCGCGATAGGTGAGGCTGTTGTTGAGCACGAAGTTGAACGAGATCGCGCCGACGACCGCCACCGCCATGGACATGCTGAAGCTGGCACCGACCGCAAGGCCGATGCGCAACAGGCTGAGATGGACGAGCAGTCCGACGGCGCCCACGATGGCAAACATCAGCAACCGTGCGGGAATCCAGCGGCCGATGCTCTTGTCAGCAAGCATCAGCGCGAAATCGACGGCTACCGTGCTGTCGAGCTTGCTGGTCCCGGCGTTGCGCGTACGGAAGGTGAAGGGGAGTTCGACGATCTTCAACGGCTGCGGAGCCGAGACGAGCAGGTCGAGCAGGATCTTGAAGCCCATGCTCGAAAGTTTCGGAAGCGCCGCGATCACGAGGTCGCGACGGATGGCGAAAAAGCCGCTCATCGGATCGGCGACATCGACCTTCAACAGGCGCTTTGACAGAACGGTGGCAACGCGGCTGCCGCGCGCGCGTGTCGCGTCCCAGTCGCCAACCGAGCCATCGGCAACGTAACGTGATCCGATGGCAACGTCTGCCGAACCGCTGGACACGGCGGCGATCAGGCGGGGGAGCAGGCTTTCGTCGTGCTGCATGTCGGCGTCGATGACCGCGACGATGGGCGCGACGGTGGCAAGCGCACCTTCGATGACCGCGCTCGACAGGCCGCGCCGTCCGTAGCGGCGAACGAGGCGGATATCAGAGCGTCCGGTGGCTGCGGCGGCGACCGCTTCGGGGGTTCCGTCCGCTGACCAGTCGTCAACGAAGATGATCTCATATCGGCTTTTGGCGAGAGCGGTATCGAGAGCGGCGACCATCGCCGCGATGTTGCCCGACTCGTTCAGGGTCGGCACGATGATCGCGACTTCGAGCGGCGATTGCGCGGTTGCGGCGGGTTTTTGATCGAGGACGGTGCTGGCCATGTTCGCCGCATAGGGGCGGGCGCGCTACTTCGCAATCCGCGCCCGCTCTGTGTTGACCCTTTCGGACTCCTGCGTTATGGGCCGCCTTCGCTTCGCACGACCCTTAATTGAGTCTGGCGGAACGAAAGCTTGAACATTGCCGCAGCGTGATGGGCCCGGGGGGCGTTTGCCACCCGGCTTTATTGCGTTTTACGGCAAAGTAACCGCAATCAAAAGGTGAAGGCTTCAAATGCCGACGATTAACCAGTTGATCCGCAAGGGTCGCGACCCGCAGAAGGCCAA
>JAQGKX010000180.1 GCA_028289885.1 Sphingomonadales bacterium | reverse complement strand
GGCCCCGGTTTCGGTCTGGCCCGGAAAGCACATGACTGTGCGGTCGTGGCGGAATGGTAGACGCGCAACGTTGAGGTCGTTGTGGCCGAAAGGCCGTGGAAGTTCGAGTCTTCTCGACCGCACCAGTATTATTGCAATCGGCAAGAGAGTGGGGTTTTCCCTCCCTCTCTCCCGTTCATTCCCCAAATTCGTCATCCTGAACTTGTTTCAGGATCCGTGCATCCGTCGTCGAAGCCCTTGCGGATGGACCAATGGACCCTGAAACAAGATCAGGGTGACGGGCAGGGGGGAGGAATAAGGTCTCAGCGGTGGGCGCTATTCCCGTTCCTTCGTGGCGGTGAAGCGGATTTCGGGGTTACGCTCGACCGCGTAGTTCAGGTCCCAGCTCGATTTCGCCATGAACACAGCCGCGCCATCGCGGTCTGTCGCCGTCGTGCTGCGGTGCGTCTCGGCAAAGGCCTTCATGATCGCCGGGTCGTCCGACGCGATCCAGCGCGCCGTGTCCCATGGCGATGGTTCGAGCGCGGCATCGACGCGATATTCCGCCTCCAGCCGCGAGATAAGTACGTCAAGCTGCAGTTGGCCGACCACGCCGACGATCCATTGCGCGCCGATATTCGGATGGAAGACTTGCGTCACGCCCTCCTCCGCCATGTCGTCGAGTGCCTTGCGAAGTTGCTTGGTTTTGGTCGGGTCTTTCAGAACGACGCGGCGCAGGATTTCAGGGGCAAAATTGGGTAGGCCGGTAATGGAAACGGGCGGTCCATCGGTCAGCGTATCGCCGACCCGCAACGTGCCATGATTGGGGATACCGATGATATCACCGGGGAAAGCATCGTCGACGACTTCCCGTTCGTGCGCGAAAAACAGGATCGGACTGTGGACGGCGATGGATTTGCCGGTGCCGACCTGATTGAGCTTCATGCCGCGCCGGAACCGCCCCGAACACAGGCGCATGAAGGCGATGCGGTCACGGTGCATCGGGTTCATATTGGCCTGAACCTTGAAGATAAAACCAGTGACGTTGGGATCTTCGGGTGAGATCGGATTCGGGGTTGCGGGCTGAACGCGAGGACCGGGGGCGAAACGGGCGAGCGCGTCGATCAACTCGCTGATGCCGAATTCGCGCAGGGCAGAACCGAAATAGACCGGGGTGAGGTCGCCTGCACGATAGCGGTCGGCGTCCCATGCTGAATAACCGCCCTGTGCGAGTTCGACTTCCTCGCGGAACAGCTTGACGCCAGCAGGCGAGAGCAGCGCGTCGAGTTGCGGGTCGCCGGTGCCGGTGCATTGCGTGACGATGGCGTCTTCACCCCGGATCGGCTGGGTCAATATGTTGCGATCAAGGTCGTACACCGCTTCGAAATCGGCACCCATGCCGATCGGCCAGCTCATCGGACAAACGTCGAGTTGCAGCTGGTCGGCGACCTCATCGAGCAGCGAAAAGCCATCACGGCCCTCACGGTCAACCTTGTTGATGAAGGTGATGATGGGCACGTTGCGGAGACGGCAGACTTCGAACAGCTTCAGCGTCTGCGCCTCGATACCGCGCGCAGCGTCGAGGACCATGACGGCAGAATCGACTGCGGTCAGGGTCCGGTAGGTGTCCTCGGAGAAATCCTCATGGCCCGGCGTATCAAGCAGGTTGAAGGTCAGCCCCTGCGTCTCGAACGTCATCACCGACGACGTGACGGAGATCCCACGCTGCTGTTCGATCTTCATCCAGTCGGATCGCGCGCGGCGGTTTTGCCCCCGCGCCTTAACCTCTCCGGCGGTGTGGATCGCGCCGCCGAACAGCAGCAGCTTTTCGGTGAGCGTGGTCTTGCCCGCATCGGGATGGGCGATGATGGCGAACGTGCGGCGATCTTGCGTTGTCATGTCGCGGCGCGATTAGCCGGTTTGCTGGCAAAGCGGTAGCGGCGCGATCATTTTACCGCCTGACGCGTCTCGGCTGGCTCTGCCGCAACGCCGCCAAGGTGAACCGATGGCGTCTTCGCGTCGATGTTCGCCACGCCCCGCAGTGCGACATCAGTCTTTGTGGCCTCCGCCGACAGGCGCGAAATCCTGATCGTATAGCGGCCATAAGGCACCCCTTCGAAAAGGAAGAACCCATCGAAATCGCTGCGCGTGGTGGCAACAACGCGGTTTTCGATGCTCACCAGTTCGATGTCCATGCCTTCCAGGGTGCCACCGCCGGCCCTTGCCAACGTGCCATCCACGTCGCCTGCACTCACGAGTGGCAGATCGATCGCCAGGGCAACGCCGGGGCGCGGAATAACGACAAGGCCCGATGTCGATGGCTGGACGAGCGGATCGGGAAGCGAGGAACCGTCCACGCCGATCAGGACGGGCTGATAGGGCTCAAGGCCGTCGACGATCACTTCCCCACTGTCATCGGTCAGCGTTTCGACCGGGATGCGGCCTGCGGAAATTTGAGCCCCGTTCTCAAGTGGCTCACCAGGATCGCGCACGCCGTTGCCGTTGGTGTCCCGGAAGACGCGCACCATCGTCGAGCCGTGCGACGCCAGCTTGTCCGCAGTGAGACGCACGCCGCCGTGATCGCGCGGGTCGGGGCCGATACTGAAGGCAAGGCTCAGCCCGGCCGCGACCGAGCCGTCGCTGGCAGCCTCGCCGCTGGCGGTGACGGCGACATGATCGAATCGCCGGACATAGCCGACGCCGAGCCGCGCACGGCCCAGATCGCGATCATATCCGATTTCAGCGCGCCAGTCGTTCGGGTGAAGGAGCCCGCCCCCCGCCGACCATTCACCGACGAGCGTCGCCGACTGGAACCGTGTTTCGGGCGAAAGGCGGAACCGGGCCTCGCCACGCAGGCGAACGCGACCGACACGCGCGTTGGCGAGCAAGCTGGCTTCGATGTCGCTTTCAGGATCGGGACCGATATGTGCATAGTCCTGCCGCCAGGTAAGTTCACCCGTCATCGAGATCCGTCCAGCGCTGGCCGATGTGCGGGCGTTTAGTTCGAGGCTGTCGCTGTTGACCGAACGCGTCGTGTAGCGAGCGTCGATGTGAATGGGGATACTGGTTCGGCCATTTCCAAATGAGCGGTCGAGACCGACTTCGTGCATCCCGGTAACGTCGGACAGGATGCGGTCCGAGGTAAAGCCACCGGTGGCCCAGATGGTCTCGGCTTCGATATGGGTTTTGCCGAACTCACCGAGCATCTGCGTACGGATTGCAGTACCCCCGGCAATGTCCTGCGCACCGGAAAATTCGACGAGTGCAGGACCGATGGCACGGCGCAGTGAAGCCTCCGCGAAATCATGCCGGACACCATACTCATCCATGATACTATGCAGTACACTGGCAAACGAGGTCTTCGAATCAATGCCGCGTTCCACGCCGAGCGCGCCGCGCCAGCCGCCGCGTTGCGCAATCGTGGATTTGCTCGGGTTGATCAGGTCGTGCCCGTCTTCGTCGATGCCAGCCCAATAATAAGTCTGGCGCGGCGGGATGCTGTCAAGGCCGACCGGGACCGATTTGATCTCACGCCTGACCTGTCCTTGCGGACCATAGAGCACGACTTCAAAGCGGTTCTGGCCATATTGGAGCGGCACGTCGAGAAACTCATAGCGACCGTCCGCGCGATCATTGGCAAAGGCAAGCAACTGGCCATTGCGGTAAAGTTCTGCATCCCAGCCGCGCGGCAGTTCGCCGCGGAAATTGGTATTGTCGAAATTGTCGTTGCGTTCGACGGGGCGATTGGTGATCGAAGCGCCGCGTCCGACGCTGGAGTGGGCGACAAGCGCCGTGGAAATGCCCTGGACGTCACCGATGGCAGCGTTGGTGGCGTGCAGAGGGCCGAACAATTGCGCCGATGGGTCGGTTCGATAGGCCCTCACCCTGACACTTTGCGGAGCGCCGTGCTGGTTGGACGAGATCCGGGCATCGTAGGCGACAGGTCCCACTTCTCCCGAAGCGAAGATTTCATACTGGGCATCGACGCGACTGCCGCCGAGCTTGTCGTGCAGGCCACCGAAACTGGCGACGACATCGACCGAGGGAGCGCGGATGCCGCGATACGAGGTGGTCGAGTGTGGAAGGCTGGTCAGATCGAAGACGGGTTTGCTGACGGCAACCCTCGCGCGGCGTTCGGCGGCTAGTTGCGGCGGCAATTTATGATCCGACCGGATGAATAACACGGCGTTTCCGGTATCGGCTTCTACCTTGACCCCAAGCCACCGTGACAACGCGCTCGTTGAGACACACCAGCCCTCTGGAGTGTCGTGGATGTCGCCCAGCCCGACTTTTCGGGTCGAGTTCGTGATTTGTTCGCTGTCATTGTTGCGATCGATCGTAATCTTATGCCCTTCGTCGAACGCCCATCCAGTCGCGCGGCCCGACTGTTTGTCGAGGCGTACCGGAATATCGAGCGCCATGATGGCATCGGCGAAATCGACGCACGGCCCGGTCGGCGTCGCATAGCCGCGAACGCCGTCGCCCAGCCGATATTGGTTCAGCCGCATCTCGAACAACAGCGAGTCATCGGCATTTGGCGTCCAAGCCGGAACGGTTGCAGACGCAGCGCGGGCCGGGTTGCCATAAGCACCCGACCCGATCGCCGCGAACACCGCGAGCGCCTGCAAACCATGCTGGAAAAAACGTTTCATCGTGCGAGCCCGGAGGCCGTCGCAACCTTAGTTCAGCACCGCCGTGGTCTCGGCGATCATCGCGCCGCTGGTCCCGCTGTCCTCGAGATATTCGACCTTTACCGGCCCGGTCATCTGCGCGGCGAGACCCGCCTGGGTAACGGGGAGCGAGACGGTGCGTGATGCGACCTCCGCATAAACGGCGATGCCGCGCGCTTCGTAGACCGGCTTCGATTGCCCGGCCTTTGTCACTCTGATCCGCCCATAGGTGGAACGATCGCCACTCCGCGCCAGGGTGAACGCCAATGCCGGACCATCGGTCGTGCGGGTCATGTGGACGTTGCTGATCGCAGCGGTAGCCGACAGCGCACCCTTGCGAATTATGATGGGAATAGTGACGCCGTATATGGGCGTCAGCGAAATCGACAGCCCGTCCTTCGCGGGGGTCGCGGTTGCGACCTTTGCGTCGGGAATAGCCCTGAAAAGCATGTGCGCGCGATATTCGCCATCTGGCAGATCGGCGGCAAAACGTGCGCCAACGCGGATCGCCTGCGGTTGGTTAGGCGGCAGGACGACGCGGCGCGGCGCGTAGCTAATCATCGCCAGCGTCGCTTTTTCCTTAGCGGTCTCTGCCTCTGGCGGCACTTCGTCGAGCTGGCCATTGCCGGTCATGCGTCGCAGTTCGAGCGAGATGCGATAGGTTGCCGGATCGGTGCCGATATTGTTCAGGATGATTTCGGTCCCACGACCCCCATCCATGATCACGCGCGTTGGCGCGACGAGCAGGTCCCCAGCCGCCAAGGCCGGCTGCGCAAGAAAAGCAAGAGCAAGCGCCGTGGCGCTCCGCTGGAATGATAGCATCGGTTTGGTCCCCGCCGGCCAACGCGGCCAGTGGATCCACCATGGCGGGTCATGGTTTATATTGTGCTAACCAATACCCGTTCGATCAAGAAAAAGCCCGCCGGTGGATACCGGCGGGCTGTCCCATCATACTCGATGAATTTATTACTGATAATTGGCAGTCACTGTGAAAGCGCCTGAATAAACGCCTTCGACCTGTGCGGCGCCGACGGTCAACGTGCCGGCAACCTTGAACACGTCAGTTGCAGCAACGCCCGTTAGCGTCAGCGAAGTGACCGAAGTTGCCAACACAGCGCCCATGGCAGCGCCAGGGCCGGTGAGGCTGGCATTTGTCGTCGAAATCAGAACGACCTGGCCGGTCGTGCCCGAAATCGCGAACTGGCCGACAGCAGCCGTTCCGGCGCAAACCAGGCCAGTGCCGCAGGTGACGACGCCAGCGTTCGACAGGCCGACGGTCGCTGCAGCAGCGCCGCTAACGACAGTGCCGAAATCGACGTCGGTGTTCTTTGTGAACGTGATTGCCTTCAGGATCGAAGCCTTGGCATTCGCCGTTGCCGTTGCCGCCTGGGCAGTATTTGCACCAAGGCCGAGAGCAAGCATGGCAGAGCCGGCCAGAACGGCCTTGAACGTACGGATAGTCATAACAGGTTGGTCCCCGGTAATTGTCTGGCCAGGCCAGATGGAAAGGACCCCACGTCCCGTCGCGAAATCCCTTTGCGGCAGGGGCCGTTCAGATATGCTTTCGAGTTGTGGTAAACGGCGCATTAAGGATTCAAACTGGCGCTATTGATAGTCCGCGACGATCGGAATGCGCCCGCGTAGATCACCCGAAGCCCGGCCAGTCACGACCAGTCTTCCGCCGAATGAGAACTTCAGCGAGCCATTGGCGTCGAGCGCAGGGTCGGGTGAAAGATCGGTACGAAGATCGACCACGTCCGCCCCTCCGCCGTCGGGCGAGTCGAGCCGGACTATGGAGGGCAGGCTGACACGAACATGGCGAAAAGGCTCACCGGTCAGGCGCACGGTCCCTTTCAGGGCCATTCCCCCGAGATCGACGAGGCCGCCGCTGACCGAACGTGCGCCGGATTTTTCATCGACCGCGATATTGCCCGACGCGTTTCCCTTTTGCGCAGCGCGGCTGAAGTCGAGCGACGTTTCGATCTCGATTGTAAGGGCATGCGTCGGCACCGCGCCCTCCGCAACGGTCGAGGGACCGCAAAGACGACACTGCGCCCCAGCCTGCGCCGGCAATGCGAGTGCAAATAACAGGATTGCGCGGCGGAACATTGGCTCCATTACCGCAGCCTTCATCAATGATTGGTTAACCACGTCAGGCCGATCGTGTAGCCATAACCGGCGTTGCCGCGTTTCCTTCAGGATGCCAATGTCGCGCGTGGTCGCTCAACCCAGAATCAATGCTATCGGCACCGCGGTTCCCGCGCACGATATTCACGATGCCTTTATTGGGTGGGCGCGCGGGCGTCTGGATGGCCGCCGCGATGCTCCCCTGTTCGAACGGATGGCGCAGCGATCGGGCATTCACCATCGCTGGTCCGTCCTGCCTGAGACACCGGAAGGCGGCTCGCCCGTGGCGACGGGGGGATTTTATGCAGACGGCCTGATGCCCCCCACGTCCGAGCGCATGGCGCTTTATGCCACGGCTGCTCCCGACCTCGCGCTCCGGGCGATCGCGAGGCTGCCCGATACCGGAGCCATCACGCATATTGTGGTCGCGAGTTGCACCGGTTTCATTGCGCCCGGAATCGATCAGATCATTGCGGCGCGGCTTGGGCTGAACGGTTCGGTCGAGCGGACCCTGATTGGCTTCATGGGATGTTATGCCGCGGTGACTGCGTTGAAAACGGCGCGCCATATCGTGCGATCGGAACCCGGGGCACGGGTTCTCGTGGTGACCGTCGAGCTGTCCACGCTCCATTTGCAGGCCGATCTGGCGATCGAGCCGTTGCTGGCCATGCTGCAATTCGGCGATGGGGCAGCGGCAGCACTGGTGACGAGCGAGGGCGGTGGCCTGATGCTCTGCGATCCCTTCGCCGCGACGGTTCCGGGTTCGGAAGGGCTGATACGATGGTCAGTTGGCGATACCGGGTTCGGGATGCACCTTTCGGGCGCGGTTCCGGCCAAACTGGGCGAGGCACTGTCCGATACAGCCACGCGCCGGGCGCTGACCGGGGGTGTCGATCCACGGACGATCGACGGCTGGGCGGTCCATGCCGGCGGGCGATCGATCCTCGACGCGGTGGAAACGGCGCTGGGCCTCGACCCTGACGCATTGGCGGCATCGCGGCGGGTGTTGCAGGACTTCGGCAATATGTCGTCCGCAACGCTGATGTTCGTATTGGCCGAAATGTTGCGCACACAGCCTGCGCAGGGCGTGGCCTTGGCGTTCGGGCCGGGGCTGGCCGCAGAAGGCTTGCGCTATCGATGGACCGACGGCTGATGCTCGAACAGCGCGTCATTGCCGAAGAGATGATGGACGCGCCCGATCTGGCAGCCGAAACCTATGCCGCCGTGCTCCACGATCTGGCTGCGGTAAACACGATAACGATGGCACGGCGACCGACCCTGTCTTTCCTTGAGCGCGCATTGAAGGGCAGGACAAGGTTCCGTTTGCTCGATGTTGGTTTTGGCGAAGGCGACATGCTCCGCACGATCGCGCGCTGGGCGATGGCGCGGGGTATCGTTGCCGATCTCGTTGGCGTCGATCTCAATGCCAAGAGCGTCGATGCCGGGCGCGCCGCTACGCCACCGGAACTCGAGATAGACTATCGCGCAGGGGCTTACGCCGATCTTGCAGGCGAAGGTTTCGACTTCATCGTGTCGAGCCTTGTCGCCCACCATATGTCGCACGCGCAACTGATTGCCTTTATCCGTTTTATGGACCGTGAATCGCAAGTCGGCTGGTTCGTGAACGATCTTCACCGGCATGGTTTCGCCTGGTTGGGATTTCCCGTACTCGCGACGGTGATGCGCTGGCATCCGATCGTTCGGCACGACGGCCAATTGTCGATCGCAAGAAGTTACCGACCCGACGAATGGCCAGCCATACTGACGGAGGCCGGAGTGACAGGTGCCAAAGTTCACCGCATTTTCCCGTTTCGCCTGTGCGTCGAAAAGATCCGCTGATCATCGGCGGCGGGCCTGCGGGCTCCGCTGCTGCAATCACGCTGGCCCGGCAGGGAAGCAAGCCGCTCATTCTCGAACGGCAAAAGGTGATTGGCGATGCCTTGTGCGGCGGGTTTCTTAGCTGGCGAACGCTGCAGCAGCTTGAGGGGCTGGGCGTCACGGCGGCGGAATTGGGCGGGCAAGCGATCGATCGACTACGCGTGTTTGCACAGGATAAAACGGCAAGCGCACGTCTACCCGGCGGCGCTATCGGCGTTTCGCGTCATCGACTGGATAGGATCATGCTGGACCATGCGCTGGCGGCGGGATCGGCAATCGAGACGGCGACCGCACGCGGGATCGAAGGGACTGCGGTGCAGACCGATGGCAACACGATCGGGGCGGAAAGCATATTCCTCGCAACAGGCAAGCATGATTTAAGAGGACATGCTCGGCCAAGGTTCGGCGGCGACGACCCAACCCTTGGGCTGCGTATTCGGATCGACGCACATCCAAAGCTGACCGCGTTGATCGGTCGTAGCATCGAACTGCATATGTTTGATCGCGGCTATGCCGGCGTGGTGCTTCAAGAGGACGGCAGCGCGAACCTGTGCATGGCCATCCGGAAATCACGGCTGACGGAGGCCGGGGGCAAGCCCGTGATCTTGTTTGCAGAACTGGGCAAGGCAAACCCGCATCTTAGTGAGCGGCTGGCATGGCTTGCCAGGGATCCCCTGCCCGACGCCGTGGCTTCGGTTCCCTATGGGTGGCGGGCGCTCGATACCGAAAAGGGCCTGTTTCGCCTCGGTGATCAGGCTGCCGTCATTCCGTCACTGGCAGGCGAGGGCATGGGTATCGCGATTGCCAGCGGTGTCGCAGCAGCAGAAGCATGGGCCGATGGTGGCGCGGACTCTGCTGGTCCCTACCAACGAAAGTTCGCCGCCCGCGTCAAACGACCCATCGCCGTTGCGCGATTCCTGTGGGAGCGCGGCGAGCGGCCGTGGTCGGCAGAATTGGCCGTGCAGGCTGTGAGATTCGCCCCGGGTATCGCCGATTTGCTCGCAAGAGCTACACGGATCAGCGGATGAACAGCGAGAGACGTTTTACGCCGCTTGTGAGCGCGACGGGAAATCGCTAACCCTCCGCCCTTCATGGTGTCGCGTAACAATCCCTCCAGCCCAAGACGCTTCGGCTGGCTGGGTCGTGTCTTTCGCATCGGGCTGTTCGCCGCGATTTTAGGGTTGATCGCACTCATCGTCGCGGTAGCGATCGCCTATTCGTCGTTGCCGTCCTATTCTGAGCTAAAGTCGTCGCCTAATGGGCAGATGATCCGCGTTCATGCGGTCGATGGGACTGTTTTGGTCTCGATCGGGCCGAGTTACGGCCAGTGGCTCGGCATTGACCAAATTCCCGACACGATGAAAAACGCGATGGTTGCGGTCGAGGATCGCCGTTTCCGGTCGCATCCGGGAGTCGATCCCATCGGGATTGCACGTTCGATCCAGGTGCGTTTCACCAGCGGAACCTGGCGACAGGGCGGATCGACGATCACGCAGCAACTGGCGCGCAACGTGTTCCTGACGAACAACAAGACCTGGACACGCAAGATCCGCGAGATCGTGCTTGCGCTGGCGATAGAGCGCAAGTTTTCAAAGGATCAGGTGCTCGAGCTGTATCTGAACAAGGTTTACTTCGGCGGCGGCGCTTATGGCGTCGATGCGGCCTCACGAAAATTTTTCGGTCATTCGGGTGATGCTCTGACGCTTGGCGAAGCTGCCATCATCGCTGGGCTGGTCAAGGCTCCGTCAAACTATTCTCCCAGCGCCGATGCCACCGCAGCAGTAGCGCGCGCGCAGGTCGTGCTTGGCGTGATGCGCGATCATGGCGACATCACTGCACGACAGGCCGAAGATGCAGCGCCGGAATCGGTGGCGCTGGCCCCGGAGCCAAAGCAGAACAGCGTTCGCTATTTTACCGACTGGGCACTCCCCCAACTCGACACGATGATCGACGAGGGTAGCGAGCCGATCGAGGTCTGGACCACGCTGGACCTGAATATGCAGCGGCAGGCCGATGTCTCGATCCGCGCAAATACGCCTGCGGGAGCACAGGGCGCGCTGGTCGCACTCGACCGCGATGGTGCGGTGCGGGCAATGGTCGGCGGCAAGGATTATGTGTCGTCGATCTACAACCGTGCGACGCAGGCGGTTCGCCAACCCGGCTCGGCATTCAAGCTGTTCGTTTATCTCGCCGCCTTGGAGGCGGGTAAGACGCCAGCCGACATGATGGTCGATGGTCCCGTCGATATTCAGGGCTGGAAGCCGCGTAACTCTTCACGCAAATATTAGGGCGAAATCAAC
>JAQGKX010000167.1 GCA_028289885.1 Sphingomonadales bacterium | reverse complement strand
CGCCGCTTCGCTCGGTAGGGCGGAGTAGCTCAGTTGGTTAGAGCGCGGGAATCATAATCCTGATGTCGGGGGTTCAAGTCCCTCCTCCGCTACCATATCTATTGCTTCACCCAGCGGGGCAGCAATTCGCGGCACCGATACAGTTTGAAAGTGCCCGATGCCCGCCACTCATTCCACGCGTATGCTGATTCTCGGGTCAGGGCCTGCGGGCCTGTCGGCGGCAATTTACGGCGCGCGCGCGGGCATGTCGCCGATCGTCGTTCAGGGTATCCAGCCCGGCGGTCAGTTGACCACGACCACCGATGTAGAGAATTATCCGGGGTTCAAGGACGTGATCCAGGGGCCGTGGCTGATGGAGCAGATGCAGGCTCAGGCCGAGCATGTCGGCGCGCAGATGATGTGGGACACGATCGTCGACATCGACCTGTCGCAGCGGCCTTTCCGTTTGATCGGCGACGGCGGGACGATTTATTCGTGCGACACGCTTGTCATTGCCACCGGTGCTCAGGCGAAATGGCTGGGGTTGGACAGCGAGGAAGCCTTGAAAGGTAAGGGCGTCAGCGCCTGTGCGACCTGCGACGGGTTCTTCTATCGCGGCAAGAAGGTCGTCGTGATCGGCGGCGGTAATACGGCGGTCGAGGAGGCGCTGTACCTGACCAATCACAGCCACGACGTCACTTTAATCCACCGCAAGGACCATTTCCGCGCCGAAAAAATCCTGCAGGAACGGCTGTTCAAGCATCACGGCATCAAGGTGCTGTGGAACAAGCGGGTGGACAGGTTCGTCGGCGGTGGCGATCCGGAGGGCTTGGTCGGGCTTGACCTGATCGACACGGTGACAGGCGAGGCTTCGCATATCGGCACCGATGGAGGGTTCGTTGCGATCGGCCATCATCCGGCGACCGAGTTGTTCCGGGGGCATCTGGAACTCGACGAGGATCACTATCTGAAGGTGGAGACCGGATCGACCCGCACCAGCGTACCGGGCGTGTTTGCGTGCGGCGATGTGCAGGACAAGATTTACCGGCAGGCGGTAACGGCAGCGGGCACCGGTTGCATGGCCGCGCTGGATGCAGAGCGTTTTCTGGCCGAGGCCGATTTCGCGGATGTGGCGGCTTAGTTCAGGGCGTCCACGACGGTTTGTAGCAGCAGCGCGAAATCGGCTGCGTTTGCGAAGCTGTGCGAGGGGCTGTCGAAGTCGATGATGCGGATCGACGGGTTGGTGCGGGCAGCGGCGAACGCGTCGCTTTGCCAGGCATCGGCAAAGGCGACCGCGGTGCCATCGTCGCTGGCCAGCAGGATTTGGGTCGGGATTTGTGACGCTGCGAGCAAATTCCCGCACGAATCGGCCAGCGAGGTTTCGCGTTTCGGCATGGCGATGCGACCCAGTCCGCGACCCAGAGCGCGCATGTCGATGCGCCCGGTCAACAATGCAGCCCACGCAGCAGGATCACGCATCCGGCGAACATAGCGGTTCTTTATCGCGGCGGCGGGGGGCAGGTCGTCGATCGGCGGAACGACCCACGGATTGGCGAGCACGAGCGAATCGATTGCCGCATCGGCACGATGGACGACGAGCGCGGTTGCGGCATCGCAATTCCCGAAGGCCACGATCCGGGAGAGGGCAGGCGCTTCGCGTCTAAACGCGGCGATGGCTGCGGCAATGTCGGGGCCGCTCGACGAATAGCCCGCGTTCACGCCATCTGAATCACCGATACCCCGTCGGTCGAAACGGAACACCGGATGGCCTTCCAGCGCAACCGCGGCGGCGAGTTCGGCCATGCCACGGTGCGCGCCGATGCGGATTTCGTTCCCGCCCGATACGATGAGCAGGCCGGTCGTGCTGTCGCCTGTGTCGAGCGTACCGACGAGTTCGCTGCCTTCGCAGGTAAAGATCAGCGAGCGGCGCATGTAGCGGTCCAATCTGCAATGTCGCTGGCGGCGGCTTGAACGAAGTCCGCGTCGTCGCCGGGTTCGGCGTTCCGCCAGAGCCGCGAACCGGAAAGCGACACGTCGTGCTGCCCGGAGTCATCCTTCAAACGGGCAGTGCGGCGGTTTGCGATACTCACCTGTGCCGAGATGAGCGCGCCGTAGAAATCGGGGGACAGCGTTTGCCCGGCGAGCGCCGTCGGTTCCGCACGCGCCAGCCGGTCGAGTTCGGCTGCCGAAGTGCCAGATGACAGCGCCGTTGCCCGCACGAGATCGCGCAGGACGCGTTCGCCGCTCTCTGGTGCAAGCCGCCAGCCATGATCGGCCGAGGCGTCCAGTATCGCACCGCCACGGATCGCCACCGTCAGGCAAGTGCCACCATCGCCGCGGAGCATAGCCGCCAGTGCCGCGACTGCTTCATGCCAGTCGGGCAGCGCCACACCGGCCAGCGGCGTCAAACTCTCGCCCGTTCCCGGCAGATCGGGCAACACCGTAGCTATTCCCCGGGTCGCCAGCGCGCGCATCAACGACACGGTGAACCGACGCATTCGGTTGGCTTCCTCGAACAGCGCGGGAAGCACCAGCAAGGTTAGCGGAGATCCCATCCCATGACGCAGCAGCATCTCGCTGCCCCCGCGCCATGTGTAGCTTTCGTTCAACCGGCGACTTTGCGAGAGGCATAATCGGTAAGCGATCCGAACGTCGCGAGCAGGTCGCCATCGACGTCGTCATCGTCGATCACGATGTCGAGCCGGTCCTCGAGTTCGGTCAGCAATCCCGCAACGGCCATCGAATCGAGTTCGGGCAGGGCACCGAACAACTCGGTAGACGCGGTAAAGCCGTCTGCCCGCGCCGCGTCGATCGACAACACGTCGCGCAGCACCGAACGCACCGTTTGTTCGACATCGTACCGACGAGTTGTGGTCATCTTTGCCCGATCACAGATATTAACGCTGGGGCCGATTACCGGCTCCGCAGCCCCGCGACAAGCGCCCGGCTTTTGCCCGAAGTGCGCCTACAATCCCGGCAAACGTCCGTTTGTTGAACAGGGTTAACGTAAACAACGGTGCCCGCGTGTCCATCCAGTCCCGTTTGTAGCGGTCGTCGCCGGTTCCAAAGTCGATCAACCGGACCTTGTCGACGTCGATGGCGCGTTCGAACATGGCGGCACTCATCAGGCTGCCTGGGGAGAATTCGGCGGCACTGTCGCGGTGGGCGAGCTTATGAATGATCGCGACGCCATTCTCGACCGTCCACAGTTGCGCAGCGACGGGATGGCCGTCGATCCGCCCGATCCCGAGTCGAAGGTTTCCCGCAACACCTTCCTCCTCTGCCATCGACCGCAGGAACTGGTTCGAACCCTCCTCGGGTTTCCAGCTATCGGCATAGATCGCTTCGTAATCGGCCCACGCTTCGTCCTCGAAATGGTCGAGGATCGTGATGTCCAGCGCCGCCTTTGCTCCCTTGCGCTTCACCGTGGAGCGCAGTTCGCCCGGACGCTCGGCCCAATATTCGGCGAAACTCTGGTCGGTGACGTCGATCGTCCAGTTGCAACTGGTCTCGGTCGCCGTGGCTGACCATCTGGCGCGACGGAAGGCGCGGGCGACCAGGTCAGCGTTCGCCTGCGTCATCGGGGCGAGGCCAATCGAATCCAGTCGCCGGCCGATGCGGCGGGCGATTGCGGTCAGCAATGCGGCGGCTGTCTTGTCCTCGGGCGCGCCGGTGAAGACCGGGCCGAACTTCAGTGAATACCAGCTGGCGAGTGCATGCGCCTTGCCGTTGCCGTCTTCTGCAAGGAACAGCCAGGCATCCGAACCATCGGCGCGGGCGCGCGCGATCAGTGGATATGGCGCAGGGGGGCAATGCTCCATCGTGCGGGCGAACCAGTCGAAGCGGTCGAACAGCGACGCCTGCGCTTCACGCTCCAAACCCGCCGCGCTGCCTTTGGCATCGGCGAGGTTACGGAATATTTCACCCTTTACCCACAAAACGCTTTATCCCCCGGCAGACCATGCAGTTAAAGGAGCAGGTGTGGAAGAACCAGACCCGATCCCATGCCCGCTCGATCATCTGTTCCTTCGTGGGACTCCTGATGCACCCGCTTTGGTTACGAAAGCGGCAACTTTATCATACTCCGAATGCGAACGGGCCGTCGCGGCGCTGGCTGCGGCGCTGAAGGCGCGCGGGCTTGCGACGGGTGCGCGGGTGGCGACGTGGCTGCCCAAGACGATCGAGGCATGTTTGATGCCGCTGGCTGCGGTGCGTGCGGGGCTGGTGCATATTCCGGTGAACCCGGTGCTGCGACGTGCGCAAGTCGCGCATATTATGGCCGATAGTGGCGCCGAACTGCTGCTGACGAGTGCGGGGCGGGCGGCGACTTTGGAGGCTGGCGATCTTTCGGGAGCGGTGATCTGGTTGGAGGATGATGCAGTTGCGGCGCGCGGGCGGGGGGATGGCCTTGCGCCATCGGGTGCCGGTCCTGACCAGCTTGCCGCTATCCTCTATACATCTGGCTCCACAGGGCGGCCCAAGGGCGTGATGCTCAGCCACGCCAATCTGTGGCTCGGGGCGATCAGTGTTGCGCACTATCTGCAATTGGCACCGGAGGACCGGACGCTGGCGGTGTTGCCGCTGGGGTTCGATTATGGCCAGAATCAGTTGTTTTCGACCTGGGCCGCAGGAGGCGCGGTGGTGCCGTTCGACTATCTGGTGCCGCGCGACGTCGTGCGGGCAGTGGAGCGCGCGCTCATCACGACACTCGCCGCCGTACCGCCACTATGGTTGCAGCTTGTCGAAAGCGAATGGCCGGAAGGGGCCGCTGCTTCGGTGCGGCGGCTGACCAATTCGGGCGGGGCGCTGACACCGGCTTTGATCAACCGGATGCGGGCGACGTTTCCCAATGCCGATGTGTACCCGATGTACGGGCTGACCGAGGCATTTCGGTCGACATATCTCGATCCGGCGCTGGTGGCGACGCACCCGACTTCGATGGGCAAGGCTATACCCTTTGCCGAGATCATGGTCGTTCAGGACGACGGGTCCGAGGCTCAGGTTAACCAGCCGGGGGAACTGGTTCACGCGGGGCCGCTGGTTGCGCAGGGATATTGGCAGGACGAGCAGCGCACCGCCGAGCGGTTTCGTGACGCGCCGCCATGGTCGCGTTATGGTGGCACGGCGGTGTGGTCCGGTGATACCGTAAAGCGCGACGCCGGGGGGCTGTTGTATTTTGTCGGGCGGGAAGATGAAATGATCAAGACGTCCGGGCACCGGGTCAGTCCGCTCGAGATCGAGGAGGCGGCAATGTTCAGCGGCGTCGTTGCCGAAGCGGTCGCCCATGGGATTTACGACGAGCGTCTGGGGCAGGCGATCCGGCTGGTTGCGCGGGGCGACGCTGGCAAAGAGGCGATATTGCTGGCGCATCTGAAGGTCGAACTGCCGGGCCATATGCAGCCGCGGGTCGTCGAGTGGCGCGATGAATTGCCGCGCAACGCAAACGGCAAGATCGACCGTGCCGCGATCCGGGCGGAGGTTGTGCAGTGAAGCCGTCAGGGAATATTCCGGGTTGGTGGAACGCCGAGCGAATGGCTGACGCAACGGCCCATTCTGACGTCACGCCGTCGTTCGTTTATGACTTTGCGATTGTGCGCGAAAAGGTGGCGATGTTGCGGGCGGCGCTCCCTGAAGGGGTTGGTATCCACTATGCGATGAAGGCCAATCCGCTGCCTGCGATGGTCGCGGCGATGGTTGGACTGGTCGATGGGATCGACGTCGCTTCGGGTGGCGAACTGGCAGTCGCGCTGGCGGCGGGGGCGGGGCATGTTTCGTTTGCGGGGCCGGGCAAGCGCGATGCCGAACTGGAAGCCGCCATCGTTGCGGGGATTACGCTTAATCTCGAGTCCGACAACGAGGCGACGCGGGCGCTTTCGATCGGTGAACGCTCAGGTATCACGCCGCGCCTTGCGGTCCGCGTGAATCCTGATTTCGCCCTTAAAGGATCGGGCATGAAAATGGGCGGCGGGGCGGCTCCGTTCGGGGTTGATGCCGAACGCGTTCCCGAACTCGTCAAGCGGCTGATCGCGGCTGGGGCGGATTGGCAGGGATTTCATATCTTTGCCGGGAGCCAGGCGCTCGATGCCGGTGCCATTGCCGATACGCAGGCGGCAACCGTCGCACTGGCGGCGCGACTGGCGAACGAAATTGGTGTCACGCCACCGCTGGTCAATCTGGGGGGTGGCATCGGCATTCCCTATTTCGCGGGCGAGAAGCCGGTCGATGTAGAGGCAATCGGGCAACGTCTCGGTGACGTGCTGGTGTCGCGAGCGCCAGTGCTGGGGGACAGCGAATTCGCCATCGAACTGGGCCGCTGGCTGGTCGGTGAGTGCGGCATTTACCTGACCCGCGTGGTCGATCGTAAGGAAAGCCGGGGCGAAACCTTCCTCGTGACCGACGGAGGACTGCATCATCAACTGGCAGCGAGTGGCAACTTTGGCACGGTAGTCCGCCGCAACTATCCGATTGCAGTCGCGAGTCGTTTCACATCCGAGCCGACGGAGACAGTGAGCGTCGTGGGTTGCCTGTGCACGCCGCTGGATCGGCTGGGCGATCAGGTTGGCCTTCCCCATGCCGATGTCGGTGACGTCATCGCCGTGTTCCTGGCCGGAGCTTATGGCGCATCGGCCAGCCCGAGTTCCTTTTTGGGACATTCGCCCGCAAGTGAGTATCTGATCGGCGTCTAGCTAAACGCTATATTCACCCTTCTTGGCTATCCGACACACCAACCCCTGACCCGAGGTGCGTTCTGCGCGCCTGTGGAGATGACGTCATGGGTACGGATAAAAGGGTGTTTCAATGCGGTTTTCGTCGGTTCTACTGAGTGTCAGCGTTTCCGCCGTCGCGCTTTCGGGCTGTGCCGGTGGCGGGTCGGGCAAGCAATTGCCGCCTGCCGCGTTCGTCAGCGCGACCGGAGACGGGCCTAGCGAGGAATATGTCATTGGCCCGCTCGACCAACTAACGATCTTCGTCTGGCGCAACCCCGAACTCGGCGCGAAGGTCCAGGTGCGCCCCGACGGGCGCATCACGACGCCGCTGATTTCAGACTTGCCCGCCGTAGGTAAAACGCCTGCACAGCTTTCCGCCGACATCAAGACGGCATTGTCCGCCTATATCAATGACCCGCGGGTTTCGGTGATCGTCGATAATTTCTCCGGCACATTCTCGCAGCAGGTTCGCATCGTCGGCGCCACGGAAAAGCCAGCGTCGATTCCCTATCGTGCCAACATGACGCTGCTCGACGCGATGATCGCGGTGGGCGGGCTGTCGGAACGCGCATCGGGCGACCGCGCACGGCTGATCCGCGCCGACCGCAAGACCGGCAAGCAGGTCGAATTCCAGTTGAAGCTCAGCAAATTGTTGAAACAGGGTGACTCGACCGCCAACGTCAGGCTCGAACCCGGTGACGTCATCATCATCCCAAGCAGTGCCTTCTGATGAACGGACTGTACGACGAACTTCTGGTCGCGCTTCACGGGATCTGGCTGCGTCGCTGGCTGGCGCTCGGCGTCGGCTGGGGCATTGCGCTGGTTGGCTGGAGCGTCGTCAGCATGATCCCGAGCCGATATGAATCGACAGCGAAAATCCTGATCCAGACGCAGTCGCTGTTGCCCGATAAGGTCGGCATCACGTCGCAGGACCGTCAGCAGGGCATCGAATCAGTGCGCCAGACGCTGATGTCTTCGGACAGCCTGCAGCAAGTCGTGCGCGGCACCGACCTCGCCAAGCGCGCCATTACCGACAAGGCGGTTGCAGACACGGCGGCGGGGCTGGCCAAGGATATCAAGATCGTTTCCGAACAGGATAATCTGTTCAAGATCACCGCGTCGTCGGGCGATTCGAGCCAGTCCGACGCCGCCAACGCCAAACTGTCGCGGCAGATCGTGCAAAAGCTGATCGACCTGTTCGTCGATGGCAATCTTGCAGGTGGACGGATCGAGACCGGGCAGACGCTGAAGTTCCTGAATTCGCAACTCGACATCCGCGGCAAGCAGCTCGCCGATGCCGAGGCAAAGCGTCAGGAATTTTCACAGAAATATATGGCACTGATGCCGGGTGCGGGGTCGATTTCGGACCGCATCGACGCGGCACGCGCCGAGATGTCACGCATCGATTCCGATTTGAGTGCCGCGCAGAGCGGGTTGGCGGCGGTCAATGGACAACTTGCCGCAACGCCAGCGGCAACGCGTTCGCCGGGCATGATGTCGGCGGGTGCGGGTGGCGATGGCCGCGCCGCCGCAATCCAGGCGCAGATAGCCGACGGACAGGCACGTGGCTGGACCGATGCTCATCCCGACATGGTTGCCTTGCGCAGTCAACTTGCGCGCACCCCAGCGAGTGGCGGCGGGGCTGGTCGCATGAGCGCAGGGACTTCGACGCCCAATCCGATGTATGTCAGCCTGCGTTCGATGCAGGCCGAAAAGCAGGCGGTTGCAGGCGCTCTGGCGGCGCGCAAGGCGCAGATACAGGGGCAAATCAACGGCGTGCTGGCGGCTCAGGCGGCCAACCCTGAACTGGCCGCGCAACAGACCGAACTCGACCGCAATTATACGGTCCTGAAGGCGCAATATGACAAGATGCTGGCCGACCGCGAGGATGTGAAACTGCGCGGGCAGGTGCAGACGCAGACCGATTCGGTGAAGTTCAGCGTGATCGATCCGCCATCGGCTCCGCGCGTTCCTGCTGCCCCGAACCGCCCGCTGTTGCTGACTTTGGTGTTGCTGGTTGCCGTGGCGGCTGGTGCTGGCGTGGCCTTCGCCATGGGCCAGTTGCGCAAGACTTATGCGACCGCGCCGCGTCTGGCTGCGGCCAGTGGCCTTCCGGTGCTTGGCACGATCGGCGAGGTAATCCCCCAGTCCGAAAAGACCGAACGTACGCGCAAGATGAAGCTGTTTGCAGGCGGGGGAGCTGCGCTGGCGTGCGTTTATGCAATCCTGATGATCGTCGAATTCGTCCAGCGCAGCATGGTGGCCTGATATGAACATTCCACGCAAATTCTCGGTGCCACGACCATCGCTGATCGAGCGCGCCGCCGAAATTTACGACTTCGGCAAGGTGGCGCGACCGCCTGTCGTCGCTCCGCTCGCTCCGGAGATCGTATCCCCGGTTGCGCCCGTTGCAGTTGCCAGCGTCGAACCGCGCCGTCCACTTGGTCCCGTCGTTCCGGTCGATCTCGACCGCCTGCGCGAGGCCGGGTTCATCATTCCCGATGGTCCTCCCGGGACGTTGGTCGAGGAATTCCGGCTGGTCAAACGCCAGTTGATCCTCAACGCGAACGGTGCCGCAAAGGGGCAACCGATCGAGCATGGCCGGATGATCCTTGTCTGTTCGGCGCAACCCAATGAGGGCAAGACCTTCTGCGCGGTCAATCTGGCGCTCAGTCTTGCGAGCGAACGCGACACCGAAGTGCTGCTTGTCGATGCCGATGTCGCCAAGCCCGAGGTGCTGTCCACGCTGGGGCTGGAAGGTGGCGCGGGGCTGATGGACGCGCTCGAGGACCCGACGATCGACGTCGAAAACCTCGTCATCCGCACGAGCATTGCCAAGCTGAGCGTGCTTCCTGCAGGCAAGGCGGCGCATGACGACACCGAGTTGCTGGCATCGGCGCGGACCAAGGTCGTGCTGGAAAGCCTCGCCACGTCGAACCCGAACCGCATCGTGATCTTCGATTCGGCCCCTGCGCTGGCGGCATCACCCGCTTCGGTGCTGGCGCTGCATGTCGGGCAAGTCCTGATGATCGTGCGCGCGGACCGGACGACCGAAGCCGAATTGAAGGACGCCATCGCGCTGGTCGATGGTTGCGAGAACATCAGCCTGTTGCTCAACGCCGCGAGTTTCGCTGGCGGCACCCGGAGCTTCGGCTCCTATTACGGACACGACAAATGATCATGCGTTCGCTCCTGCTGGTCGGCGCGGCCAGTGCTATTTTGTTTGCGCCCACCGCGCAGGCCAAATCGCACACCGAGGTTCACCCTTACCTCGAAATCGACCAGACGATTTACAGCGACCTGAAAGACGGTGGCGGGACGTCGGCCTATACGACCGCCGCCGCCGGTATCGACGCTTCGATCAGCACGGAGCGTTCGGAAGGCCAGATCAGCTATCGGTATGAACACCGGTTCGGGTGGGACAGGAATACCGGCGATTCGGATATCCACACCGGTCTGGCGCGTGGCCAATATACCGTCGTGCCTAATTTGCTGCGGATTGAGGGCGGTGCGCTGGCCACGAGAACACGCAATGACATTCCCGGGCTTTCGGCGGACCCGCTGGTCGGGAATTTCAACAACACGTCGCAGCTATATTCGGTTTACGCCGGGCCTACGCTTGCCACCCGGATCGGCGATTTCGACGTCGGTGCGGCCTATCGCTTTGGCTATACCAAGGTCGACCAGGGCTTCGGCAGTTCTAATGGATTTGGTGCGTTCGATTCATCGACCAGTCACGTGCTCGGCGCAAATGTCGGCATGGGTGTCGGCATCCTGCCGTTCGGCTGGAACGTGACGGCTGGCTATGATCGCGAGGATGCCAGCGAGTTGGACCAGCGTTTCGAAAGCGCATTCGTACGCGCCGACGTGACGGTGCCGCTGACCCCGACGCTCGCTGCAGTCGGTGGGGCGGGATATGAGAAGATCAAATCCAGCTCGCGCGATGCTTTGCGTGATTCTGCCGGTAATCCGATCATCGACGGCGGTGGAAGTTTTGTCACCGATACGTCCAGCCCGCGCGTGCTTGCCTATGACCAATCGGGCTTCATCTGGGATGTCGGGGTCTTGTGGCGACCGAGCAAGCGAACCTCGCTCGAGGCGCGGGTGGGGCGTCGTTATGGCAGCATGACTTACATTGGCGCGGCCACGTACCAGCCGAGCGACAACATGGCGTTTCAGGTCAGCGTTTATGACGGCATCCAGACCTTTGGACGACAGATCAACAGCGCCTTGTCGAGCCTGCCGACGCAATTCACACTGGCGCGCAACCCGTTCGGCGGGTCGATCGGTGGTTGCGTGTTCGGCGCGAGCGGCGGCGGCGCGGGCGGGTGTTTGAACGATGCGCTGCAATCGATAGCGAATGGCACGTATCGGTCGCGCGGTATCGATGCGGTGGCGCGCTATTCGCGAGGGCCGTGGTTCTTTGGGCTCGGCGCTGGCTATACCGAGCGGACTTTCCTCGCGGAAACAGGCGTTCTCGCGGTCGTAAATGGTCTGAAGGATCGCAGTTATTTCGTCCAGGGCAACGTCACGCGCCAACTGACGGCCCAATCGGGTGTAGATGGCACGGTGTATGTCAACTGGTATGACCCTGGCCTGTCGGTAACGAACAATGCACTCGGCATGGGGGCAACCGGCAGCTATTATTATAATTTCAGCCGCAACCTCAGCGCTACGGCTTCGCTAGGCCTGTTCTCGACCCGCGTGAAAGATGTAGATTCGTCGTTAATCGGTGCCGCCCAGCTTGGCGCGCGGTATCAGTTTTAGAAAGCGTTTACGATGTTCACCGATTTCTATGGCCTGACCGCCGCGCCGTTCCAGCTGACGCCGGACTCTCGTTTCTGGTTCGCCAGCGGCACGCACAAAAAGGCGATGGCCTATCTGGGCTATGGCTTGGCGCAGGGTGAGGGATTCATCGTCGTCACTGGCGACATTGGCGCGGGCAAGACCACGCTGACCGGACATTTGATGGACACCATCGACCCGGCGAGGGTGCAGGCGATCAGAATCGTTTCGACGCAGGTCGAGGGCGACGACATGCTGCGTCTCACGGCGCAGGGGCTTGGCTTGCCGACCGAGGGCGTCGAAAAGGCGCAATTGCTCGACCGGATCGAACGGCATCTGATGGATACCGGGCGCGGCGGACGACGGACGTTGCTCGTCATCGACGAAGCGCAGAACCTGCCGACCTCGGCGCTCGAGGAACTGCGGATGCTGTCGAACTTCCAGTCGGGTGGTCATGCGCTGTTGCAGATATTCCTGCTCGGCCAACCAGAGTTTCGCGACCGGCTGGCGGATTCGAACCAGTTGGAACAGCTTCGCCAGCGGGTCATCGCGACGCATCATCTCGACCCGATGAAGGCCGATGAGACGCGCGGATATCTCGAACATCGCTTGACCACGGTGGGCTGGACCGGGCGTCCCGCGCTGACCGACGAAGCCTGTGCGATGCTTCATGCGGCAAGCGGAGGGCTTCCCCGTAAATTGAACACGCTGGCGACGCGCGCGCTGCTGATGGGTGCCATAGACAAGGCTGACACAATCGACGGTGCGATTGTTGGACAGGTGGTATCCGATCTGGACGGCGACCGCCCGACGGCGGCTTCGGTTGCGGTTCCGCCGATGCATCCGTTGCTGGCGGCAAATGTCGAAGCTCAGGCTGTCCGGCCCGACGTGCAAACCGATCAGTACGAAGCGCGCATCGCTATGCTGGAAACGCAGATACAGGAACAGGACGTGGCATTGCGCCGTGTACTGACATTGTTGATCGATTGGGTCGAGCGCGACGAACCGACATTGGCCCGCGCCCCGGCTGCCTGACAGGAGGCCGGCCATGCTCAACGCGCTTTCGGTCGATATCGAGGACTGGTTTCAGGTCGGTGCCTTTGAAACGGTGATCGACCGGGCGAATTGGGACTCGCTGGAATGCCGTGTCGAGCGCAATACGGACGCGGTGATCGCGCTGTTTGGGGAAACGGGTGTGAAGGCGACGTTTTTCACACTCGGCT
>JAQGKX010000164.1 GCA_028289885.1 Sphingomonadales bacterium | reverse complement strand
GCCTTGGATTTCAGGATCTGGACCTGATCGCCATTCTCGATCTGGGTTCGCAGCGGCACGACACGCCCGTTGATCTTGGCCCCAACCGCCTCATTGCCGAGCGTTGTGTGCACCGCATAGGCAAAGTCGATCGGCGTCGACCCCTTTGGCAGCTGCGTTAGCTCACCCTTTGGCGTGAACGCAAAGATGCGATCCTGATACATCGCCATGCGCGTATGTTCGAGCAGCTCCTCAGCACTGTCGGCATTGTCGAGGATTTCGACGAGATCGCTGATCCACCGCACCGGCACATCGGGGCGCTTCATGCCCTGTTTATAGGTCCAGTGGGACGCCAGCCCATATTCGGCCTGCGCATGCATTTCGGACGATCGCAACTGAATCTCGATCCGCATCTTTTCCGAATGGATGACGGCGGTGTGCAGCGACCGATAGCCATTGCGCTTGGGCGTCGAGATATAATCCTTGAATCGTCCGGGAACCATCGGCCAGCGGCGATGGATGACGCCCAGCGCGCGGTAACAGCTATCCTCATCGGGCAGGATCGCGCGGAATGCCATCACGTCGGACAGCTGTTCGAAGCTGATGTGGCGCTCGGCCATCTTCTTCCAGATCGAATAGGGATGCTTCTCGCGACCCGACACATCGGCCTTGATCCCGGCGCGGCTCAGCACCAGCTTCAACCCCGAACCAATCCGCGAAATCTGGTCGCCGCCGCCGTCATGCAATTGCGCGAGCCGCTTGGTGATCGACGCATAAGCTTCGGGTTCGAGTTCGCGAAATGCCAGCGACTGCATCTCGTTCATGAATTCGTACATGCCGATGCGCTCGGCGAGCGGCGCATAGATATCCATCGTCTCGCGCGCGATCCGGCGGCGCTTCGTCTCATCCTGGATGAAGTGCAGCGTCCGCATGTTGTGGAGCCGGTCGGCCAGTTTCACCAACAGGACGCGAATGTCATCGGACATTGCGAGCAGGAACTTGCGCAGATTTTCCGCAGCGCGCTCATTTTCGGTCTGCGCCTCGATCTTGCTGAGCTTGGTCACGCCGTCGACCAGCCGCGCAACCGCCGGACCGAACTTCGCCACGATCTCCTCATGCGTGGTCAGCGTGTCCTCGATCGTGTCGTGCAGGATCGCCGTCGCGATGGTCTCGTCGTCGAGGTGAAGGTCGGTCAGGATACCCGCCACCTCTATCGGATGGCTGAAATATGGATCGCCCGATGCCCGTTTCTGCGACCCGTGCATCTGCATCGAAAACACATAGGCGCGGTTCAACAGCGCCTCATCGGCATCGGGATCGTAGGATTTGACCCGTTCGACAAGTTCATATTGGCGCAGCACCGGCACATGATGGCGGGTGACAGGCGGCATTGGCAACCCGCAGTGGCACAGCTTGGCACAGAAACACCATTTTTACCTTGTTGCGAGTGGTTGGCAAATGATGAAAAACAAGATAAGACCAATGTTGATGGTCATCTTGAAAGAAAACCTCCGCGAAGCCGCAGAATGCGCATTACCTGCTGCATTGGAAGCAGTCGGGGAACGGTGGGCGTTTCTGATTTTGCGCGGTGCCTTCAACGGCATACGGCATTTCGAGGAATTTCAGTCCTCGCTCGGGATTGCCCGGAATATTCTTGCCAATCGATTGGGCCGCATGGTCAAGCACGGAATATTGTCGCGTGAGCCAATGAAGGACGATCGCCGCAAGATCGAATATCGTCTGACCGAAAAAGGCGCGGCGCTTTTGCCTGCCGTCATTTCGCTACGGCAATGGGGTGAAAAGTGGGAATCCTGCGTCCCCTCAACGCCGGTCCTCGTCGATCGCCTTTTCCAGCAACCGATTCGCGATATTATGATCCTTTCGCACGACGGTCGCGAACTGGCCCTGAACGATTTGTTCTGGGCCCATGCCGAAGACGTGCGTCCGACCGAATTTCTGAGGGTTGCCTGCGCAGCCTGAGCGTCAGTCGACTACCGACTGTGTCTCGGTCATTTCAGGCACCGCGCCACGACCAGCCACCGCGACTTCCTCAACCCGGCGCATCACGCGCAGCAAATTTCCGCCCGCCAGCTTGGCCAGATCGGTATCGGACCAGCCGCGCCGGATCAGTTCGGCGAAAAGGTTCGGATATCCGTCGACTCCGCCCAGGCCCGGTATCGTCGCCTCTATCCCGTCCAGATCGCCGCCAATGCCGACATGGTCATGCCCGGTGATTTGCACGATATGATCGATATGATCGGCCACTGTTGCGATGGTAACGACGGGAACTGGATGGGCTTTCTCCCATAGTCCCAATGCGGCCTTCGCACGATCGGGCTGTCCCGTGTAAAGCGCCTTCGTTCGCGCAGTTTCGCCAGCGCGATCGGTCGCCCATGCAAAATAGGCCGGCGACAGATGCGCCGGATAGAAGTTCACCATCACGACGCCGCCATTGGCCGCCACCAGCTTCAGTACATCGTCGGGGACATTGCGTGGATGATCGTTGAGGGCCCGCGCGTCCGAATGCGAAAAGATTACCGGGGCAGTCGACACGCCCAGCGCCGCCTTCATGGTCTCGGGAGAAACGTGGCTGAGATCGACCATCATGCCGATCCGGTTCATTTCACGCACGACCTGCTTACCAAAGTTGGTCAGGCCGTGGTGGGCCGGATCATCGGTCGCGCTGTCGGCCCAGTCGTTGTTCAGAAAGTGCGCCAGCGTCATGTAACGCGCACCCAGCGCGTAAAACTGGCGTAACGCCGCCAGATTATTGCCGATCTGGTGCCCGCCCTCGATCCCGATCAGCGATGCGATACGGCCCGCTTTATGAATGCGGACGATGTCGGCGGCGGTGTAGGCCATCTCCAGGTCACGGGGGTACCGCGCTGCTAACCGGTGGACGATGTCAATCTGCTCGATGGTCATCTGGATCGCGGCGGGACCGGTCACGTTTGCAGGAATATAGACCGACCAGAATTGCCCACCGACATGGCCTGCGTGAAGCCGCGCCATGTCGGTCATCAACGGGGTCGGCAATCGATCCGACGCTTTTGAAAGATCAGTCGTCTCTATCCGAGACCCATAGCGGTTGCGAAGTTCCCACGGCAGGTCGTTATGCCCATCGATCAGCGGCGTCGCCTGCAGCACCCGCTCGATTCTTGCCTGCGTCGTTCGGTCGACAGGCTGCGCCTGGACCATGACCGGAACGATAGCGGCGATCAGCCCTGCCAGCGGTAAAAAATTTCTCATCCCGGCATTCAATCCCGGACGCGCGGAATTTGATAGCGATTTCTCGCGCTGTTCCTTCCGCCGCCCGGGTGCGAAGGCGCGGGCGACCTGCCCGGAAACGCAATTCGGGACTGGCAACATCTCCACCGCACTGCCAAAAGAAATCATGATCCCCGCTCTTCCCCGCGATGGCACGCCGTTCGTCTTGCTGGACGACGCACGCATTGTCGGGGCTGCCCCCGCGCGGCTTTACGCCGACCCCGTGCAAATCGTTGCGACACGCAAACCGACCGAGGTTATGGCGGCGCTGAGTGCATTACGGTTGGCAACGGTCGGCGGACTTCATGCAGCCGGTTTCCTCAGCTATGAAGCAGGCACCGTGATCGCGGGCGCCGGTTTGCCCGAAACGCAGGACGAAATCCCTCTCCTCTGGTTCGGCCTGTTTCGCGACTTTACCGAGATCGCACCCGAAGATTTGGCTGGGCTGCTTCCCGATCCCGCCGGAGCATGGGCCGGAACGCCGACCCCTACCGTCGATCGCGACGCTTACGATCGATCCTTCGCGCATGTTCAGGAACTGATCGCGGCGGGCGATATCTATCAGGCGAACCTGACCTTTCAGGCGAGCGTTGCAACCGCCGGACATCCGCTTGCCCTTTACGCAGGGCTGCGCGCCCGGGCGCGGGCGGGCTATGGCGGCGTCGTCCATACCGGGCAGGACTGGTTGCTCTCACTTTCACCGGAACTGTTCTTTGCGTGTCGGGAAGGCAAATTGATTGCCCGTCCGATGAAGGGGACCGCTGCTCGCGATGTCGATCCGGTGCGTGATGCTGCCGCTGCTGACGAACTCGCCTCCGACGAAAAACAACGCGCCGAAAATTTGATGATCGTCGACCTGATGCGCAACGACCTGTCACGCGTGGCGATACCGGGCAGCGTCGATGTCCCCACCTTGTTCGTGGTCGAGACCTATCCGACCGTCCACCAGATGACGTCGACCGTCTCTGCACAGTTGCAACCCGACAAGGATGCCATCGACATCCTGACCGCCTTGTTTCCGTGCGGATCGATCACCGGCGCGCCAAAGATGCGCGCGATGGAGGTCGTTACCGAAGTCGAGCAATCCCCGCGCGGTGCCTATACCGGTAGCATCGGGCGCATCGACGCCGGGGGTCGCGATGCCGCGTTCAACGTCGCGATCCGCACATTGAGCGTATCAGGTGACAAAACTTGTCTGGGCCTCGGATCGGGGATCGTCGCCGATTCGCGCGCCGCTCCTGAATGGGCCGAGTGTCACGCCAAGGGCGCTTTCGTCGCCAGCACCCGCCGTTTCGACCTGATCGAGACGATGGCGTTCGACCCCGCAGCAGGGCTGGCCCGTCTGGAAGCGCATCTGGAACGCATGAAAGCCAGCGCGGATATTTTCGGCTTTGTGTTCGATCGACACAATGCGCGCAATGAGTTGCAAGCGGCAACCTTTTGCTTGCGGTCTCCCAGCAAGGTCCGCTTGCTGCTGGCAAATAGCGGCGCGATGGCGGTCGAGACGAGGCCCCTTCCACCTGCGCCCGCGTTTGCGACCGTGGCACTTTGCACATTGCCGACCGATCGACATGATTTCAGACTGGCGCACAAAACCACCGACCGCAATTTTTACGACAAGGCGCGCATCGCGAGCGGAGCCTTCGAAGTTTTGTTTACCGACGAAAATGGCTGCCTGACCGAAGGCAGTTTTACCAACATCTTCGTATCGCGCGACACCATGCTTCTTACGCCGCCATTGGCGCAGGGGCTACTCGGGGGCATTTTACGCAACGAACTGATCGCAAATGGCAAGGCTGACGAAGCAGTCTTGCGTCCGACCGACCTTGCCGATGGTTTTTTCATCGGCAATTCGCTCCGTGGCCTGTTGCCCGCGCGGGTGACGGGTTTATAGGCGACCCCGAACCGGGGGAATTATCATGTCAGACCTTTCCGCAGCCATCCAGCGCATCAAGCCTTCGCCGACATTGGCGATGACGGGCCGCGTCGCCGAATTGAAGCGCGCCGGCGTCGACGTCATCGGCCTGTCGGCGGGCGAGCCCGACTTCGACACGCCCGACTTCGTCAAGGAAGCGGCAATCGAGGCGATCCGCGCGGGCAAGACGAAATATACCGATGTCGACGGCACCCCCGAACTGAAATCCGCCATCACCGCGAAATTCCTGCGCGACAACGGACTGACCTATGCGACCAACCAGGTCAGCGTGAATGTCGGCGGCAAGCACACTTTGTTTAACGCATTTCTGGCAACGGTCGGCCGGGGTGACGAGGTTATCATCCCTGCGCCTTATTGGGTCAGCTATCCGGACATCGTCGAATTCGCAGGCGGCACTCCCGTCATCATCCCCGCCGGCGCAAACCAGCAGTACAAGATCCTTCCCGAACAACTGGACGCCGCGATCACGCCTGCGACCAAGTGGGTGTTGCTCAATTCGCCATCGAACCCGACCGGTGCGGCCTATTCGGCGGCGGAGCTGGCTGCGCTTGGCGAAGTGCTGTTGCGCCATCCGCACGTCCTCGTCCTGACCGACGATATGTACGAACATATCTGGTACGCCGACACGCCGTTCGCGACGATCGCGCAAGTGACTCCTGAACTTTACGACCGCACACTGACGATGAACGGCTGTTCAAAGGCTTATGCCATGACCGGCTGGCGCATTGGCTATGCGGCGGGGCCATTATGGTTGATCAAGGCGATGGCAAAGCTGCAGTCGCAGTCGACGTCGAACCCCTGCTCGATCTCGCAGGCGGCCGCAGTGGCCGCCCTGAACGGGGATCAGTCGTTCTTGAAGCAGCGCAATACGGCGTTTCTTGGCCGCCGCGACCTTGTCGTGCGTATGCTGAACGAAGCACCCGGCCTGCATTGCCCAACTCCCGAAGGCGCGTTCTACGTCTATCCGGACGCGACCGGGTGCATCGGCAAGACCACGCCGAAGGGCCAGAAGATCACCAGCGATGCCGATCTCATCGACTATTTCCTCGATGAAGCGCGCGTTGCTGCGGTCAATGGCGAAGCATTCGGCCTCAGCCCCGCATTCCGCGTCAGCTATGCCACGTCCGAAGCGATCCTGACCGATGCCTGCACACGAATCCAGATGGCCTGCAAAGCCCTAAGCTGAACCTAAGCCTGCTTAATCATTCAGCGGGCGTGAAACCTTGGGCAGTTATTGGCCGTAGCTGAAACAGGCGAAAAGGAATCGGATTATGCTCAGCTTCATCAAGTCGGCCTTCGTGCAGCGCCTCATGGGCGGCTTTGCTTTCGGGGCAATTACCTTGCTCGCGACCCCGGCCTTGCATCTTTGAAGCGATTTGCATCTAAAATCCTGATTCCGCGTACCTAAGTTACAGGCACCGGTTTCGAAGGCAGGACATCATGAAGACCTACGTCATTCCCATCGCGGCAGCCGTTTTACTGGCCGCTGGCGTCACCACCGAACTGGCTGGGGCTGCGGAGCGAACGGTACTCGCACCAGTGCCAACCGTCGATGCTCCCGCGTCGGGCCACAAGGCGACGGCAGTGTTCGCGGGCGGATGTTTCTGGGGGATGGAGGCTGTATTCAGCCATGTAAAAGGCGTGACATCGGTCGTCTCAGGCTATGCCGGGGGCACCAGCACCACCGCCAATTACGAGACCGTCAGCACAGAGACGACACGTCACGCAGAGGCGATCAAGATCACATATGATCCTGCGCGGGTCAGCTATGGCACACTGTTGCGCGTCATGTTTTCGGTTGCGATGAACCCAACCGAACTGAATCGTCAGGGCCCCGACACCGGGACGAGCTATCGTTCGGCAATTTTCCCACAGTCGCCCGATCAGGCGCGCGTTGCCCGTGCCTATATCGGCCAGCTAAACGCATCGAAAGTCTGGGGCGCGCCGATTGTCACTCGGCTAGAAACCGGCGGCTTTTACCCCGCCGAAGCCTATCACCAGAACTTTGCCGCGCTGAACCCCAATCACGGCTACATCCGGACCTGGGACGCGCCCAAGCTGGTTGCTTTGCGGAAGACCTTCCCGGCTTTGTGGCAGGCCAGACCGGTCGGCTAGCCGCCGATCAATCCTCGGGAGCGATCGTCACTTTCAAGCCATCCAGCGCATCCTTGAACGGAAGCTGGCACGACAGCCGCGACCGTTCATTGCGGTGATCGGACGAATCGAGCAGGTCGTTCTCGTCTTCGCTCATCGGCGGCAGGATATCGGCGAATTCAGGGTCCACGAAAACATGGCAGGTGGCGCATGAACAGCAGCCGCCGCACAGTGCCAGCAATTCGTCGACGCCGCCGTCACGAATGACTTCCATGACCGTCAGCCCGGCAGTTCCGTCGATTTCCTTTACGGTGCCGTCGAGTGTGGTAACGATCAGTTTGGGCATCTGCGACTTCCTCGGATATGTGCTTGCGCAGGCTATGTCGCGGGATGCGTCCCGAATCAAGCGTACAAGAGGACGCGACCATGGGACTTTCGGCAGAACAACTTCGGGAAAGCCTCGACAGGCTCGCCATCATTGAGCCACGGTTCGCAGTGGCACTGGCGCAGGCGGGCTATCCCGAAGCCCGTGGTCGCGACACCGGCTATGCGACACTGTTGCGCACCATCGTCGGGCAACAGATTAGTTTCAAGGCTGCCGACGCTGTCTGGCTGAAGGTCGCGGCGACGGTTGGGGAAATTACAAGTCCTGCAGCGATGGTTGTCATGACCGACGAACAACTGCGCGCTGCGGGGCTGTCTCGCCAGAAGATCGGTTATTGCCGCAGCCTTGCCGAACTGATTGTCGCCGGTGACCTCGATCTGAAAAACCTGCCGCTGGACGACGAGGAAGCCATTGCCAAGCTGACCGCCGTCAAGGGCATCGGTCGCTGGTCCGCCGAAGTCTATCTCCTGTTTGCAGAAGGCCGACCCGATATCTGGCCAGCGGGCGATCTGGCGGTTCAGGAATCGGTCGGTCGCATCATGGGACACAATACCCGGCCCTCCGAGAAAATCGTCCGCGAAGTCGCCGAAGCATGGCGTCCGCACCGCGGCGCGGCGGCGGTATTCGCGTGGCATCATTACAAGATACCGGTGATCTGACGGTACGCGCCGGACGATCGAACGATTTTTGGGTCGCGCGGGGCGGCGGTTCATCCTACCGCGCGCGGATGGAAATGTTCGACGCCCAAGCCCGCGACCTGGCGCAACTGGCCAGCCAGAGCCGCCGCCGCCAGTTGATCCCGCGCGCGGGCCGTGACTTTTCATCGAACGACTATCTCGGGATGGCCTCGTCGTCGGCACTCAGCGATGCCGTCGCGGCTGCCATTGCCGAAGGCGTCCCGATCGGGTCGGGCGGCTCGCGCTTGCTCGGAGGCAATCATCCCGAGCATGAGGCACTCGAGGCCGAAGCTGCGACCTTTTTCGGTTCCGAATCTGCGCTGTTTTTCTCGAGCGGCTATGCTGCCAATTCGGCCCTGCTTTCGACCCTGCCCCAACGTGGCGACCTGATCGTCCATGATGCGCTGGTCCACGCCAGCGCGCACGAGGGCATGCGTCTCGGTCGCGCCGACCATCGCGCCGCGCCGCATAACGATGCCGACGGCTTTGCCGATGTTATTGCAACCTGGCGCGCCGAGGGCGGGACCGGACGCGTCTGGATCGTCGTGGAAAGCCTTTACAGCATGGACGGCGACCGTGCGCCGCTGGTCGAACTGAGCGAAGTCGCAAGCCGCCATGACGCGTATCTGGTTATCGACGACGCCCATGCAACCGGCGTCTTCGGTACCGACGGTCGCGGGCTGGCGGCTCCCTATGATGGATTGGAAAACATCATCGTCCTGCGTACCTGCGGCAAGGCGCTGGGGTGCGAAGGGGCATTGCTTTGTGGCCCGCGGATCATGCGCGACTTCCTGGTAAACCGCAGCCGCGCCTTCATTTTCTCGACCGCACCCTCACCGCTGATGGCCGCAGCCGTTAGAGCCGCGCTGCGCCTGCTGGTCGCTGAACCCGAAAGGCGTAAGCGGCTGAATGGTCTGATCGAGACGGCAACCACCCTGCTGTCTCCATTCGGCGCACTGGCGAGCGGTTCGCAGATCATGCCGGTTATCCTTGGTGACGATGCCCGCACGATGCGCGTTGCAGGGCGCGTCCAGGCCGCCGGATTCGACGTTCGTGGCATTCGGCCCCCCACCGTGCCCGTCGGTACTTCACGGCTGCGTATCTCGTTGACCCTCAACGTCGATGAAAACGATATTCACGCTCTGGCCGCCGTTTTAGAGGATGCCTTGGCATGAGCACGATCGTCGTCACCGGAACCGACACCGACATTGGCAAAACGGTATTTGCGGCGGCGCTGGCAGGGGCACTTGGCGGTCATTACTGGAAGCCAGTGCAGGCTGGCCTCGAGGGTGAGACCGACAGCAAGCGCGTCGCGTCGCTGTCGGGCCTGTCCGGCGACCGCATCCATCCCGAGGCTTATCGCCTGACGACACCCTGTTCCCCGCACCGCGCCGCCGAACTGGACAGGGTGACGATCGACCCCGCCTTGTTGGTGCCGCCAGACCTCGATCCGCTCGTCATTGAGGGAGCTGGCGGTGTCATGGTGCCATTGACCCGCGACCTTCTGTTCACTGATCTGCTCGCACGCTGGGCGTTCCCAACGGTCCTTGTTGCCCGGACCGCGCTAGGTACGATCAATCACAGCCTGCTCTCGATCGAGGCGTTGCGGTCGCGCGGCATTCCGATTGTCGGCATCGCTTTCGTCGGCGATGCGAACGAAGACAGCGAAACCACCGTCGCGACGCTCGGCAAGGTCAGGCACCTTGGCCGCCTGCCGTTCCTCGATCCCCTGACTGCCGACACGCTGGGGCAGGCATTTTCCGAAAGTTTCAACATCGCGGAATTCACGGCATGACGTCGCCCGTCTGGCACCCCTTTACCCAGCACGGCCTGAACGAGCCGATCCCGCTCGTCACTCACGCCAGTGGCGCAGCGCTGCATACGGCGGATGGTCGCCGCATCATCGACGCTATTTCATCGTGGTGGGTGACGACGCACGGCCACAACAATCCGCGTATCATGGCGGCAATCGCCGAGCAGGCGGGCAAGCTCGACCAGTTGATATTTGCCGGTTGGACGCACGAACCTGCTGAAACCCTTGCGCGTTCGTTGATCGAAATCATGCCCTCGCCGCTCGCGCACGTCTTTTTTTCGGACAGCGGATCGACCGCGGTAGAAGTCGCGCTGAAGATGGCGCTGGGATTCTGGGCCAATCGAGGCGAACCCCGCGACCGGATATTGGTGATGCAGCACAGTTATCATGGCGACACCATCGGCGCGATGTCGGTCGGCGCGCGGGGCGTGTTCAACCAGGCCTATTCGCCGCTACTGTTCGATGTCGGCACCGTTCCGTTTCCTGCCGACGGTCGCGAACAGGCGACGCTCGACGCACTGGCAGAGCAGTGCCAGCAAAAACCCGCCGCGTTCATCGTCGAACCGCTTGTACTCGGCGCGGGCGGGATGCTGTTTTATCGCCCCGAGATATTGGCGGAAATGCGCGCCATCTGCGCACATCATGGCGTCCTGTTCATCGCCGACGAGATCATGACCGGCTGGGGCCGTACGGGCACGCTGCTCGCCTGCGAACAGGCCGACATCGTGCCCGATATCCTCTGCCTGTCGAAGGGGCTGACGGGCGGCTCGCTTCCACTTGCGGTCACACTCGCCACTCCCGAAATTTTCGAGGCGCATCGCTCCACCGACCGGGCAAAGATGTTTTTTCATTCGTCGAGTTACACCGCCAATCCGATCGCCTGTGCAGCCGCCAATGCGAATATGGAAATCTGGCGTGATGAACCCGTGCTGGAACGTGTTGCGGACCTTGGCCGTCGCCAGCAAGTCCAGCTCGATCGCCTGACAAGTCATTCAAAGATCAGCAATATCCGCCGCATGGGGACGATCGCCGCCTTCGACATCGAAGACGCGACCGGCACATATCTTTCAGCGATTGCCCCACGCCTGATGGCCCACGCCCGCGAGCGCGACGTGCTGCTGCGCCCGCTCGGCAACACGGTCTACGTCATGCCGCCCTATTGCATCGACGACGCCGATCTCGGCGCGGTTTACGGCGTCGTTACGGAGTTTCTGGATTAAAATCAAAGTTTTGGCGTGACCCAGACCGTTACCGGCACGGCGAACTTTCCCGGCGCGGGCTTGCCCACATCGACACGGTTCGCGGTCACCAGTTCGCCGCTTTCGAGATTGAACGAAACCCATGGTTTCGGCATGCGGCCAAAGACGAATTTCTGGATGGGCTGGCCCGTGGCGGTATTCATGATCGTTGCGGTGATGCTCATCACGCGGCGATAGGGAGGACGGGAAGGCGCTGTCCAGTCCCGCGTTCCGATAAGGAGAATAAGTAGACAGAATGGCGCAAAAACACCTGCTTACTGCGACGTTACCTGATGGCTATGTCAAGACTATCGGCCCGACCAACGTCGCGTTCACCCATTACTGGCGGCTTGTCGCACGGCTCGACAATGGCAAGACCGAGGTTTTCTGGGGCCACACCAAATCCATCGCGGAGGCGAAAAAGAAAAAGACGGCGGCGATCGGAGCCGGGGCAAATCGCGGCTGGAGCGGTTACGACTTCGATATCGTGGAACTGGTCCGGTCCTGAACGAGGCCAACCGGATATATAATGCCCTCGCCAAGGCAGGCGGTGCGCCAAACCGGGGTGGGCATAACCCACCCCGTAAGTCTTACAGGCCGTCGAGACCCTTGCTGACCAGCACGTTCACCGAAACGCGGCGGTTCTGTGCCTTGCCTTCGGGAGTGCTATTGTCCGCCAACGGGTCCGCTTCGGACATTCCGGTGGGGGTCAGCATGCGATAGGGCTTCCAGTGGCAGGCCTGCTGCAGGTAATTGACGACGCCACCGGCCCGCTTTTCGCTGAGCACCTGGTTGAATTCGGGTCTCCCGGTCGAATCGGTGTAACCCACGACCAGCAACAACGCGTTTTTCATGCCATCGGCAGTCGCTGCCGCCGCGCAAAGTTCGCTTTTGGCCTGCGGGGACAGGGCCGTCTTGCCGGTATCGAAGTTCACATTGGTCGTGTTCTTGACGTTATACTGGCCGATATCACCCATCCGACCGCGCAGCGCCTCAGTCGCTGCGGTCTGTTCGCCAAAGCGCTGGTCGGTGCCGTTGTTGATCATCTCGGCGGTCTTCAGGTCCTTGCCGGTCAGCTTGATCTGGCTGGCGAGAAGATAATCGCCCGACCGCAACGTCTTGATCGTCACCGGCAGGCCATTGAGCAGCGAGGTCGCAGCAAGCTTGTCGCTGTTCAGGCCAAAAAGGCCTTTGCGGGCAGTGATGCGGGTGGAATCGTCGATGGTGACGATCGATTTGGAACCATCGGCAGCCTTGACCTGCACCCTGTCGCCGCTGCGCGCGGAGATGATGCCCTCGATCACAGGACCTACGGACATTCCAGACCTCTCAGGTGGGCTCGTGTCAGAAACGGTCACCGCGAGGGGGGCCCCCGACTGCGTCTGCGCAGACACGCCGCCCGACGCTACGCCGGCAAGCATGGCAACCAGCAACAGATCTCTTGATCTTCTGGAAACGAAATTCATTGCGAAACTCCTTCAAAACTCGACCAGTCGGGCCTGCGGATCGCAGCTTTTCGTCCGACCGCCGGTCGCACATGGCGTATTCAGCAGTCAGAACCCCTCCATTTACCGGCGTAAGATGGGCAGCACGAAACCGCACTCGAACGCCATGGAAATCCTGCGTGTTCATAACAACCTGTCGCGCAGATGAACAACCCCGCAAGAACTGGAAATTTAAGGTTAATTCGAGCGCAACTCGCGACGAGCCGAGGCAGTCTTGCCCTGGGGTAGGCCCCGGCGATCCGTGAAACCACTAGGCAAGGGTTTGATTCCCCTGGCAGCGGAGGCTTGGTGTTAGCAGTAGCCTGTTACCATCAGCCGCTTTATACGCTTGGCGGCGGCGTGACCGCAGGAACAGCCTAGGCCGACCCCATAAAAGTGCTGCGTATTCTTCAGTCCATCTGCCTGTTCACGCTTGTGGCCATAGCGCTGCCTGCGCGGGCGGCTTCGTCTGCTTTCGACCTTGTCGGACCGCGACTGAATGTCTCCGTAACGCGCGAAGGCGTCACGCTCCCCTTGTCGCAGGTGCCAAACCTCGCGGAAGGCGACCGGGTGTCGGTCGCGCCCGATCCGGCGCGCGTCAACGGCGAACGATACCGGATCGTTGCGGCTTTCCTGCGCGGGGCCGTCGATCGCCCCCCGAAAGAATGGTTTCACGAGGCGCTGAGCTGGAAGCCGAAAAGCGCCACCCTCTCGATGAACGTGCCCAAGGGTGCCCAGCAAATGGCACTGTTCGTCATGCCCGAAAGCGGCGGTAGCCTGAATGCCATCGTCAGCGCGGTGCGCAAGCAACCGGGTGCATTCGTGCGCGCCGTGCAGGAACTCAATCAGGCGTCGCTCGACCGCGCACGCCTCGACACGTTCCTGCGCGAAATGCAGCGGGCGGAGCGCAAAAGCCCCGAGAGTGTTGCGGCCATATCTCCGATTCTGACGCGGAGCCTTTCGATCAAGCTGAAATCGGAATGTCTCCAGCTGGCCGCCGAAACCCAGTCTGCCTGCCTGACCGGCGACCGCGAAACATTGCTGCTGCAGGACACCCACAGCTCGGCGCTGGCGGATACGCTGAGCGGCGCGCCAACCGATCTGGCCTTTCAACTCAGCGCCACGCCGCAGGCGGGCTATGGCTCATATAGTTCATACATCGGCGTCATTCGGGATGTATTCCGGCTGTTCGGGGCATTCCAGTCGAGCCAGCTGCAATATATTCCGGCGCTTGCCCAAATGCCAAAAGGCGGGATCGCTGGCGGGGTCGGCATATTGCTCAACACGCCGGTTTCCTTTGCCAAGCCGACCTCGGTGATGGTCGTCGGCTTGCCCGCGATCGAGGCTCCCAAACCCCCACCGCTGCGACGCTCCGACCCCGACACATTGTCATGCGCCCGGCCCGGGATGGTGTTGGGTGTCGAAGGAGCGCCGCTGATCTACGCGACGGACTATGCCCATGATATGGCGCTGCAACTGACGCGGGCGGACGGCACGAAGGCGGATGTTGCGCTTCGCTCGGACCCGAGCGTGGGCGGGTTTGTGGCAGACGGACCAATGCCCGCCGGGCCGTTCGCACCGGTCATTGCCGGGCAACTCCATGGTCGCTGGGGGTTTTCGCCGTTCGAGGGGCCGGGCTTTGCCCTGTCGCAGGCGGACGGCGGCAACTGGAAAGCGGTCGACCGGACATCGCTGGTGGCGGGGCGTTCCAACGAACTCGAACTTCTGGGGGATGGGGCCGGGTGCGTGACCCAGGTCCAGATGCAGCGCGGCGATGCACCCGCTCAGGACGTCACATGGAAGCAGTCAGGACAACAGGGTATCGTGGTGACGCTGCCGCTGGAGAAGGTGGAACCCGGGCGGGTGTCGGTCGTGATCAAGGGGGCGGTGGGCGCGACTCCCTCCACAATAACCCTGAAGGCGCTGCGTGAAGCTGGCAGCCTCGACGACTTCGTAATCCATGCTGGGGACGATGAGGCCCTGCTAACAGGGTCGCGTCTCGATCAGGTGACTGGCGTGACTGTCGGAACCCTGAACTTTCAGCCGGGCGCACTCACGCGGGTCGATAGACAGGACCGCCTGACGTTGCGGGCGGTCGATATAGCGGCAGCGACGGCACTGGATGGCAAGTCACAGTCAGCCGACGTCACCTTTATCGGGGGTCGGCACAAGAAGGTGGACGTTACCTTTGCGCCACGCCGCGCCGCCGTGACGCTCCTCCATGTAACGGGGCAATCCCCCGATCGTCATGGCAATCTCATGATCGCCTTGCCTGCGTCACAGGTATTTGCACAGGACGCGCGCCTCAGCTTTGCCTTTCGTCTCGAAGGATCGACTGCATTATCGGGACGTGAGACGATCGAAATCGGCACGGCGGACGGGCGCGTTGCGACGATGATCCAGCCGGGCAAAGGCTATGACCTGCAAGACGCGAGCACCGGTATCGTGGCGTTCGGCCCCGCCGACGCGCTTGGCCCGACCGGCTATGGCCCGTTGCGCTTTCGCGTCGTGAGCAATGACGCGGCTTCGGCATGGACGCCGCTCCCCATCGTTGCACGATTGCCGGAAATTCGCAGTTTGGTGTGCGCGCGGGGCAAGGCGTGCCGGATCAGCGGGAACAAATTGTTCCTCATCAAGGCGGTTGGCACGACAAAGGACTTAGCGAAGGCGCAGGACATTCCCGACGGATTTGTCGCGACCGAAATCATGACGCCAGCCGGGCCGGATGGCCGCATTTACCTGCAACTGCGGGACGCGCCACAAGCGGCGGCTGCCAGTATTGCAGCGGTCAGATGATCGCGTCGTCGGTTGTCGCATGACATGGTGCAGCCTGTGACAGATTGCGGCAGGCACGGGCGCAGCAAGATTGCATCGCAGGGTTCAGATGCTATCGCCTCACACGTGTCGACCAGATTCAGAACAGGGCTTCTGGCCGTTACGGCAACGATGCTCTCGCTCGCGAGCGCGGGGTGCACTGTAACGCCCGCTGTTGCCGTTGTTCCTCCTGCGGCGACCGTTCCCATGCCCGTCGCGCCGGTCGCCCCGGAGTGGTGGCGACAAGCGGGCGATCCGGTCCTGGCAAGGCTTGTGCAACAGGGACTTGGTTCCAGCGAAGAGATTGCCTGCCGCATTTCCGGGCTGCGGCAATTTGATCTGCGTGTCGCCCAAGAGGAGAAACGGATCGGGACGAAGTTCAACCGCCTGTTCCGTGCAGATCAGAAAATTGCGGCGGATGCCCGCGCCCGTGCCCGCGAAGCGCGGGAGCAGCGTGTCGTTGCGCGGCGCATCGATCTGGCGCGGCAGATCGCGCTCGATTATGTCGAGGTCCGACGCCTGCAGGAAGAAATAGCCCTGCGCAGCGGCCTGCACGATCAGTATAAGGACAATGCCGAAGTCGCGCAGTTCCGTCGGGAAGCGGGACTTGTCTCTGCCATCGACGGGGCGCTGGCCCAGTCGCAGGACGAAGCCGCGCAGGGAGAACTAGGCTTCGCGCAAGCCCGTTTGGGCGAGGTCGTGTCCCGACTCGCCCGCCTGGTCGGCGACACGCCCGAGGCTGTTGTCGGCAAGATGGGACCCCCCGGCCCGGTGCTTACCCCGCCGAATGATACGCCAAGTGCGGGAGCGCCGGAGAACGCCCGCCGCACCGCATTGGCCGACGATATCGCGCGCGAAGCCCGTCTGGTGCGCGCGCTGGAGCAAGCGCGCCGAACCGTAAGGGATGCGCGGGGAGCCTATCGACAGGGTGCCGGTGAATTCACGACGCTGTACGTCGCAGAGGCAGCCGTTACCGCCGTGAACCTCGCTCTCGTCAACGTCAGGGCGAATCGAATGACGGCGACGCTGGAGTTGTGGTCCGAACAAGATACGACATGGGCCAACAGGGGCCTTGAACCAGCGGTCGCGGGCCTGCCCATGACGGCCGGTACGACGTTGGAAATCGCCGACTGTGACTGAAATTCTGGACGATCAGGAAAAGCACACCCCGCTGGACGCGCTGCTCGATGCGGTACCTCGCGGCGTCATGCGCCATTGGCTCACCCTGCTCCTCCTCGCGATAGCGGCGCTTGGGGCACTGACCTTCTTCATACGCTTCGTCACCGGCGATAATACGCCATATTATTCCGCGCCGGTGGAACGGGGCGATCTCGTGCCCCGGGTCTCCGAACGCGGGCTGGTGCGTGGCTCGGGAGAGGTTGCAGTCACCGCCGCCGTCGGGGGGCGCGTGACGTGGATCACCGGCAAGAGTGACGGCGACGTCGCGAAGGGTGAAATTCTCGCCGTGCTCGAAGCCGGTCAAGTCGCGAGCGCAGTCGCCATCGGGCGGTCGCGCGTGGCGGCGGCGCGGGCCTCGCTGGAGGCGGCGCAGGTAACGGCGCAGGATGCCGCCTCACGCCTCGACCGGTTCGAGAGTGTGTGGAAGCGGTCGAACGGTCGCGCACCGGCACTGGACGAGCTGGAAGGCGCTCGCGTCGGCGTTCGTCGGGCCGCGCTCGGCGTGGAAGTCGCGCAGGCGGAAGTCAGGGCGGCCAAGGTACAGCTGAAGGACCAGCAAACGCGGTTGGCCAGCGCGGCGGTGCGCGCCCCGATTGCGGGGACACTGGTGATGCGCCAGATTCAGTTGGGCCAGACGGTTGCGGAGAATCAGCCGCTGTTTACGATCGCCGCCGGGATCGCCCCGCTGACCATCGAAGTGCCGCTGACCGCCGGGCCGGGCGCACCGATCAGGAGGGGCGCTCAGGCACAACTACGCTTCGATGCTTTGCCCGATGTTCCGCAGTCGGCCAGGCTGACGCTGCTGCGGGCCATCCCCTTGCGGACGGTCTTCACGCTCGAGAATCCCGACCCACGGATCCGCCCCGGCATGGCGGCGACGGTGGAGGTCGATTTGCCCGAGCGGCGCAACGTGCTGCTCGTGCCCGACGCCGCGCTTGCCTTCGAGCCGGTGGACCGGCAGGAGGGGCGGCAGGGGCCACGGCGCGAACGGATATACGTGCTTGAACACGGGGACCCCCGCCGGGTTTACGTGACAGTCGGGGGGAGCGACGGCAAACGTTCCGAAGTCTTCGCCAACGACCTTGAGCCCGGCGATCAGGTGATCATCGGTTGGCGCGACGTCAGGAGCGGTACGGCACGTTCACGGCGGTGACAGGACGTAACGCAACAACACGGCCTTCCGCAGCGTTCTCGACAACTAGCGCCTGATTGGGTTGATTTTGGCCGGGCAGATTTCAGGGCGATCCAGACATGAGCGCGACGCCATTGCCAAACCCGCCGATGCTGCCCGCCGAGGCACCCATCGCCATGCCTGTCCAGGATCTTTACGGCAATTCGCCGAGCGCGCGTGACGTCCTTACCAGCCCGCACGGGATGCTCGTCAAACGTCTGCTGCTGCTCGCGTTGACGGGGGTGATCGGCCTTGCCGCGTCCAGCACGGTGCGTATGGAGCTGTCCCGCGATGGACTCGACTGGGGCGAGGTCGCGTTGCTCGTCTTCTTCGTGCCGCTGTTCTGCTGGATCACCTTCGGGTTCGTTTCGTCGTCGATCGGATTTTTCAAGCTGATCACGGGCGAACACCCCGGTTTCACCGTCCTGCCCAGCCCCGCCTCCAGCCTGCGCCACCGAATCGCCGTCCTGATGCCGGTCTATAACGAGAGCGTCGAGGAGGTTTTTGCCCGCGCGCGCGCCATGGCGAACTCCATCGCCGCGTCCGGTGGCGCGCCGTGGATCGACTTTTTCATCCTGAGCGATTCCAATCCGTTCCACGGCAAGCGCGAGGAGGCAGCATGGCGCGAACTCGCCGCCGAAGCGCCGATCAGCGTCTATTATCGACGCCGCGAAAACAATGTCGCGCGCAAGCCCGGCAACATCGCCGAATGGATCCGCCGCTTTGGCGCGTCGTACGAATGCATGCTGATCCTCGACGCCGATTCGATCATGAGCGGCGACGCCATCGTCGGCATGGCTTCGATCATGGAAGAGCGCCCCACCATAGGCCTGTTGCAGACGGTGCCGATGATCGCGAACGCACGCACGCTGTTCCAGCGCTGGATGCAATTCGCAAGCGAAGCCTATGGCCCGATCGCCAGCGCCGGGCTGTTGTGGTGGTCGGGCTCCGAAGCGAACTTCTGGGGTCATAACGCGATCGTGCGCACGCGCGCCTTTGCCGAATCCTGCGGCCTGCCCGAACTTCCCGGCAAGGCACCGTTCGGGGGCCATATATTGAGCCACGACATGCTCGAATCGGCTCTGTTGCGGCGGCGCGGGTGGGCCGTGCACATGGTCATGATCGGCGGCAGCTATGAGGAGTTTCCGCCCAACATCGTCGACCTGGCGATCCGCGACCGGCGCTGGATGCAGGGCAATTTGCAGCACCTTCAACTGCTCGGCTCGTTCGGCCTGCATTGGGCCAGTCGCCTCCATCTGCTGATCGGCGCATCGGCCTATCTCACGTCGCCGGGCTGGCTGTTGCTGATCCTGACGATGATCGGTCAGGTGGCAACGCATGGTTCGGGCGGCTTCATCACTCTGGCACCGCCCAGCGTTCTGGCATTGACCGTGCTGCTGCTGTTCGGCCCGAAGCTGATGGGGACGATATGGATGCTGGCCGACCGGGACCGCCGACGCAGCTTTGGCGGCACCGGAGCGATTCTGCGCAGCGTGCCCCTCGATATCATATTCGGCATGCTACTCGCGCCGATCACGATGGTTACGCAGACCAAGGCGCTGCTTGGCCTGCTGCTCGGCATATCTGCGGGCTGGAACACGCAGGCCCGCGATGCGCGGCGCATTACGGTGCGCGAGGTGCTGCCCGATCTGCGCGAACATTTGTTGCTGGGAGCGGCGCTCGCGACAACGGCCTTTCTCGACACGGCGACAATGCTGTGGCTTTCGCCGATCATCGCCGGCCTGTTTATGTCCCCCTGGCTGATCAGCCTGACCTCCAGTGAGGCGTTGGGTGCCCGAGCCACAGCGGCGCGCTTCTTCCGCGTACCGGAGCCGGGCATCATCGAAACTCCGCATCTGCCCGATTCCGACGGCGACGCGCAGCAGTCCCAAAAAACGGACCGCGCATGATGCTGAAAGTTAGTGTCGAGCCGATCGCCGACGTAAACTGTCGGGCGGCGCGGAAAAATCTCCAATTATCAGCTCTTTGTAGAGCGGCTAACGAGCGCTGTCAGGCTGCCCCAAGGCCGCAGTTTGCGCGCTAGCACACGCGCTTCAACGGGCCGCCGGATAATTGCTTGCCAGATACTCGACGAGCGGATCGAACTGGTCATCCGGTACTTTTGCGCCAAAACCGACCATCTTCTCGACGGTTGCGGCCCAGTCGCCGCGACTCTTACGCTGGCTTGTGACCTGCGCAGCAACGTGACAGGCGGTGCAATTCGTGACCGCAAAGGCCTTCATTGCGCCTGGCGCAAACTCGGCGGAATTTTCCGATGCGGGGGCTGCGGTGGCGGGGGGGCGTGATGGATTGTCACGCACGGCGGGCTGCGACGCCGATGCGGCGACCGAAACTCCCGGTTCTCCCTTCCTTGGCAGAGCAAAGACGACGAGCCGACTGGCCGTGTTGGGGCTCCCTATGTAGGAGCCGCCCGCCGAAACGATTGCAACATATTGTCGTCCGTCGCGTCCAAGGTACGTGATCGGCGTGGCATGAGCCGATGCACCGAGCCGGAATGTCCACAGCTCCCGTCCGCTTTCCGCCGCAAAGGCTCGGAACCGCGAATCGTCCGATGCCCCGATGAAGATCAGACCCGTCGCTGTGGCCAGCGGCCCGCCGACATTTGGGCGGCCGGTTTTCTGTCGGTCGAGGGGCAGGCTGTCGGTTATGCCAAGCGGAACTTGCCACACGATCCGCCCCTTCGCCACGTCTATCGCGGTGAGATTGCCCCAGGGCGGTTTCTGGCAGGGCAGCCGGAGCCCACCCATCCCAAACCACGAAGGCTGTGGCGCAACATTGTACCAATTGCCCTTTGCGTCGCGGCCGAGTTGCTCGATGCTCGGCAACTCGCTCGTGTTGATGATGAACAGGCCGCGCTTGCCGTCGTAGGTGCCCCCGCCCCAGTTGGGACCCCCGCCGCTGCCGGGAAAGCGGACCACGGGATGGTCGGCGCGCAACGGCTCGAACGGCACGGCAAAGGTCGCGCGCTCACGGGCGATGCGGGCGCGGCAATAGTGTTCGAGCTCGGGCGTGAGTGTCGCGATATCGGCGGCAGACATCGACTGGCGCACGATCGGCGGCGGCAAGGACGGAATGGGCTGGGTCGGCCACGCCTGTTCCCCCGGAATGCTGCTGGGCGGAACCGGCGTCTCACTCACGGGAAAAAGGGGTTTTCCGGTGACGCGATCGAGTACGAAAAGGTAGCCCGATTTGTTCATTGCCGCGATGGCCGGAACGACACGCCCTCCGCGCCGCACATCCATCAGCGTCGGCTGAACCGGCATGTCGAGGTCCCAGATATCGTGATGAACCGCCTGAAAATGCCAGAGATACCGTCCGCTGTGCGTATCGAGAGCTACGAGTGCACTGGAAAACAGATTGGCCCCCGGTCGGTCGCTGCCGATCCGGTCGTAGGCGGGAGCCCCGAACGGCACGTAGACGATCCCGCGCTTCACATCGACCGACAACGCGCTCCAGGCATTGACTCCCGAGCGCTTGACCCATGAATCGCCGCCCCAGCTATCGTGAAAAGCTTCTCCTGGACGCGGCACCGAGTGGAAGGTCCAGAGCAGCTTGCCGGTACGCGCATCCCAGCCGCGAATGTCGCCGGAGGGTCCTTGTGCGGGCGATTCCTGGAGCCTGGATGCGGTAATCAGGACGTCGCCGGCCAGCACCGGCGCGCTATTGATCTCGTAGGCGAAGTTGTTCGGATTGTCGCCGTCCTTCGATCCGTTCATGACTTCAGGCGTGCGCAGGTCGATTGAAACGAAATGATCGGCTTGCCGCCCGGTTGCAATATTCAGCGCGACGAGTTTGCCTGATCTCGTCCCGAAAAACAGGCGAGACGGAGTTTTTGCGTCGCCCGGCCAATAATCCATCGCTCGCCCGGCGACACCATCGCCCTCCGGCAGAGGGAAAGACCAGCGCTCGACGCCGGTAGCACCATCAAGCGCGACCACGCGCCCATATGGGCTGGCAAGATAAATGACGCCATCCACAGCGAGCGGCGTCGTGTTGCTCACCAGCAAACGCTTGCTCGTGCTGTCTGCCGGTTTCAGTTCGAAGGTCCACACAGGGATCAACTGCGCGACGTTGGCGGGTGTGATCTGGCCGAGCGGGGAATAGCGCCCTCCCCCCTCATCGCGACCGAAGCTCCACCAGTCGCCCGCTGGCATTTGAGCCATGAGCGCCGTCGTTCCGGTTAAGGCGAGCGCAACTGCAAGCTTCCAAGGCCAATTAGATTTCAAAGTCATCCCCATCGCCTCCGAGTCCGTCCGGATCACGACTTCGGTATGCACAGTCAGTCTAGTGTATGCAAGCTTCCCAGAAAAACGACGCCGGGGACGGGCACGATACGGGGATCGGCTTTCAGACGCCCGTCACGATCGAGGGAGAAACACGCAATCATACCCGACCGTTCGTTGGCGACGAGTATCTCACGGTGATCGTTGGTCAGCAGGAAAAATCGAGGCCAGTCTCCACCGCTATCGATATGCTGGATCAGGCGAGCGGCACCATTTAATTCGATGGCGAAAACGGCAATGCTGTTATGGCCGCGATTGGAGATATAGAGGCGCGTTCCATCGGCGTTCAGGGCAATGTGCGCTGCGGCGGAGGCACCGCCAAATCCCGCGGGCAATGTCGATGTGACAGCAATGTCCCGAAAATTGCCATCTTCATATTCCCGCAACACGGTCAATGTGTTCGCAAGTTCGGCGACGAGATAAGCAATCGGCAGGCGCGGATGCCGGGCGAGGTGGCGCGGACCAGAACCTGGCTGTGCGCGATAGGCAATCCGCATGTCGCCCAGCTTTTGCATATCGGCGGAATAAGCGTGCGCGAAGATGGCATCGGCACCCAGATCGACGGAATGCAGCCAACGCGCGTTTCTGGAAAAGCCGACCCAATGCGCATGCGGTCCGGCCTGACGCGCGCTATTCGGGCCCCGACCCTCATGCTGCGCCAACTGAGCTTCGGCCTGTGGCAGGCCGGTCGTCTTATCGAGCCGCCAGAGTGCAACGCTGCCGCTGGAATAGTTGGCGACGGCGATTGCGGATTGGTCAGGGCTCAACGCGGTGTGGCAAGGACCCCACCCGCGTGTCGGGACGGCGGCGCGCAGGCGATAGTTGCGATCATAGACCAAAAGTCCGCCATGATCGCTCTCGTTCAACAGGTACAAAAGGCCAAAACGCGGAGACCATGCGCCAAACGACACGTTGTCGATAAGCGGTATGGGCGGGCCGACCGTCCAGTCACCGCCGCCCGACCGGCTGATCGGATAAAGGCCCTTTCCCCCTTCGTGTTCGTAAGTGCCGGCGACCAGTCCCTCCGCGCCCGGAAGGCGAGCGAGAGAGCGGGACGCGACAAGCGCCAAGCCACCGGCGATGACGGCACGGCGTCCGCACATCAGGGACACTGGACGGATCATGATCGAGCCGTAAGCCAGTTAGCGAACGCAAAAAGCAAATTACCCGCCGTGGACGTCGCGATTGCCCGCCTGCACCGATCGAGCGGCGAGTGAGGCAGCGTTCATTGCGCACCCTGTAGCATCGGTGCCATCCGCTTCCTGGCAAATGGGGGCAGTGACACGGCCGCGACAGCGGCGGCGTTAGGCGAGGTGCCCTTGCCGACCTTCACGAGCGCGACCATTCCCATGGCAAAATGCGGAAGGCATTTGATACCGTAGAGGCCCGGCTTTGAAACCAGCAGCACGAACTCCTTGTTCATGGCTCCCGGTGGCTGGCTCACGCCCACCGGTGCCATGCCGGGTATCAACTGGGCGTTGTGCCCCATATCGGTCGGAACGAAGTGGATCTTGTCGCCCGGCGCGGCTTGCACGAATGCCGGTTCGAAAACCATCGCACCGGCAGCGCCGCGGTTCTTCATCTGGACGACAATATCCTTGGCGACCGCGGGACTCGCGATGATGATGTTCCCCAATAACAATGCCGCAAGCGGCAAGATCAAGCGCATTTCCTTCATTCCTTTGTCTGCTTGGTCGTCGGTTTGGCGGCAGCCGGCATGCGTTGGTGTCCCTAGTGCGCCGGCTCGAAATTATGAAGAATAACCGGGCGCGGGTTGATCGGGATGCGCGTGGACATCGGGGCACTCGGATCGTTGCCGGCGCGGTGCCAGCGGCCCTTTGCTGCGGTCACCACATCGCCGGGATCGGAAACGAAATAGGGAAAGCCTTCGATCTTATAACCGATGCGCCCTTCCATGATGAACCAGAATTCCGTCCATTCAGTGTGAAAATGGCCCTTGTTGGTGTCGGGCGGAACTGCCGCAGCTTTCGGGCCGCGAAGGATATTCGACGTGAAATGATCGTCCCAGGCGAACTTGCCATTATAGGGCTTGTCCCCGGTCGCAATCGTCTTGAAGAAGTCGACGTAGGTCGGATTGGTGTCGCGATCCTTCGCAGGCCCAGGATTGCCCATGACCTTGGTATAGGTGCGGCCCGCAACCGGGTCGGGCGTCTCGCCGGCTGGATAGAGCGGCACCGAGCCAGCCTGGCGCACCTCGAACCAGAGAGCTGGACGATCGCCGGTGTTTTCGAGCGAATAGACATGACGGAACGGTACGTTGACCATGAAGCCTTTCGTCGCGGTGAACGGCTCGGTCCCCTCTATCGAGACGCGCACCGAACCATCCCACACGATAAACATGACGCGATCGTCGGCATAGAACTTCGACTTGGTTTTCTTGCCGATTCCCAGCGACACATAGTCGCCGTCCTGCTCAGGGTTGCGAATGATGGGCTGGACCCAGTCGCCCTTGCCTTTGTGTGCAGCGAGTATGTCGGCAAGCTTCCAGTGAACCTTGTTCGGTGCGGTGTAGGCGGTGGGATTGGTCGGCTTTGGAGCCCAATAGTCGCCCGTCATACGCGGCTGGGTGACCGGCATTGGATCTTCACGCCCGGAAAACTGTCCGGACGCGGTGGTGGTGATTCCGATCGCCACCAAAGCAGCCCCAAGGTACAGAAAGCTCTTCATCCCAATCTCCTATCGGAGCGCCCAAAGGTACGCGCCAGTTTGTCATTTTGACATTGTTGTATGGACAGTACGCATCTTGTATGCGATCCATTGTGACGTCAAGCTAACAATAAGGCCGGGAGGAGCGCACGATCGCTTCCTCGAACGGCCTGGAGGGGTTGAGAGTGCGCTCTGTTCTTGCGGCAATTTCCGTAACTTTACTATGTCCCCAGGTCGCCGCAGCAGCGGACTACCGGGCCGACCTCGGTCCGATGCCGCTCGACGACGAGACCAAGGCATTTATTGCCGGGCGCGGGGAAGCGACGGCAACCGTCGAGGGTGATCGCTTGACGATCGAGGGCAGCTTCCGGGACCTGCCATCCAACGCGACGGCTGCCCATATAATAATGAGCCCCACCATCGGCGTTCCCGGTAAAAAGGTCCTCAGCCTCCGTTTGACCGGCACCGTCGACGGCGGTGTCACCGGCACCTATCGTCTGAGCAAGCCGCAGATGCAGGCGCTGAAGGCCGGGCGGCTCTATGTCCAGATCGACAGCGAGAAGGCACCTCCCGGATATAGCTGGGGTCCAAAGGGTACGCTTTGGGGCTGGTTGTTGCCCGATCATGAGCGCGTGGCACAGGGCATTCCGCAGCAGGGCCACTGGTTTATCCCGCAGCTCGACATCGTGTCGAAATGAAAGCTTTTCAGTCGATGAAAATTCGCAGCAGCGCCGGCGTTCTGGCACTTGCAAGCACCGCGCTCGCAGCCAGCCTGGCATTTGGGCAGGGCGCGCCGGGCCTGTTCACCCGAGCTCAGGTCGATGCCGGACGTGGTGCCTATGCCGAGCAATGTGCCGCCTGCCATCAGGCGGACATGGCCGGAGCGACCGATGCGCCCGCGCTTGCCGGGCCGTCCTTTTTCAACGTCTGGAGCAAACGTCCGGTCGCGGCGCTTTATAGCAAGATCCATGCGTCGATGCCTTACGGACGCGGCGGAAGCCTTGATGACGCGACATATGCGGCGATCGTATCCTACATCATATATGCCAACGGCGGCAGCGCGGGCGCGGCCCCGCTGAACCCGGCTGCGCAGGCGCTTCTCGGCTCCCTCGCGACCGGCAAGTCGCCTTCCGACGCCTTCGATGCCGCCGCAGCACCAGCGCCCGAGGGGCAAACCGCACCCACGAAGGAATCCGCCCCCGCCAACGGCCCCGGTGGCTCCCCCGCCCCGGCTACGTCCGCTGGCTTTGCCGCGCCGGGACAAGCGGTCAAATATTCGGATCCCGGCCGTTTTGTCCTGTCCAACAAGCTCGGGCTCAGCCTGAAGGGCGACATCAAGAATTATGTTTCGGTGACGGACGCGATGCTGCGCGAGCCGCCGCCGGGCGACTGGCTGATGTTCCGCCGCAACTATCAGGGGTGGAGCTACAGTCCGCTCAAGCAGATCGACACGGCCAATGTCGGCCAGCTCCAGCTCAAATGGATGTGGTCGATGCCGGAAAACGGGACGATGGAGGATACCCCCATCGTCCACGACGGCATCATGTACATGTGGGGCGTCGGCAACGTGATACAGGCGCTGGACGCCCGCGACGGCGAATTATTGTGGGAAAACCGGCTCGGTCCGTTCCCAAAGAGCGCAGGCCCCGGACCTTCTTCCGAAGAAACCCGCTCGATGGGGCTGTATGGCACCAATCTGTACGTCAACACGCCGCAGGGAATGGTTTATGCACTCGACGCGCGAACCGGCGACGAGGTGTGGAAGACCCATATTACGGACAACAAGCCGGGCGTCGGCTTCTCGACCGGCGGACTGATCATCATCAAGGGCAAGGTCATCGTCGGGATGACCAATTGCGGGCGGAAGGGCACGCCCGACCATTGCTACATCAGCGCATACGATGCCGCGACCGGCAAGCGCGACTGGAAGTTCACGACCGTTGCACTGACCGGCCAGCCGGGTGGGGACAGCTGGGGCGGCTTGCCCGACAACGACCGCAAGGGCACCGAAACATGGATCGCGGGAACCTATGATCCCGAACTGGACACGACATATTGGGGAACCGCGCAAGCCAAGCCGTGGCGGCGAGACGAACGCGGGACTTCCACCGGCGCAACGGACTATGCCAATTCAACGCTGGCGCTCGATCCGAATACGGGAAAGCTGAAATGGGCGTTCAATCACTCGCCGGGTGAAACCTTCGATCTGGACGAGGTATTCGAACGCGTTCTGGTCGATCACGGCCCGCAGAAGTCGCTGTTGACGATCGGCAAGGCAGGAATCCTCTGGAAACTGGATCGCGTTACCGGGAAGTATCTGGCCTCCACCCAGACGGTTTTCCAGAATGTCTTTACGAAGATCGACCCCAAGACCGGTCGCCTGACCTATCGCAAGGACGTGATCGACCAGAAATCCGATCAGTGGCTTTCCTCATGCCCCGGGCCAGAGGGCGGGCATAACTGGCAGGCGATGAGCTATCACCAGCCCAGCGACGCGGTGATCATCCCGCTCAGCCAAAGCTGCGTATTGATGCTCGGCAACGGCAGTCAGGTCTATTTCGAAAGCCCGGGCAGCGCCGGCAATCTCGGCCGCTTGTCCGCCTACCGCGCCGCCGACCTGAAGCCCCTCTGGTCGTTCCAGCAACGCGCGCCATTCCTTACCTCGGTCGTGTCGACTGCAGGCAATCTGGCGTTCGTGGGCGATTTCAATCGCGTGTTCCGGGCGGTCGATGTTCGCAACGGTGAAACCCTGTGGAAAACGCGACTGGGCACGACGGTTCAGGGCTTTCCAGTGTCGTTCTCGGTCGAGGGCAAACAATATGTCGCGGTGACGACGGCACTCGGCGGGGGCAGCCCGCAATTGAAGCCGGGTACACTTTTGACCGAAGTGCATCGACCCGTGACCGGTTATGCGGTCTATGTTTTCGGGTTGCCGGAACCGAAGTAACGGACGGCGAAAGCCAGACAGCGCCAACCTGCAAAACCTGTCCGAGATCGCCTCGGCGTGCGTTTGCATTTGTTGGAACGGGACAAGTTCCGCAGCCCAACCAAGCGTAAGTGGGCAGGAACGGCACTGATACAGAATCTTGTGTACAAGATCATTATTTTGTCGACAAAGCAAAATTGTTGGTCCAGATTGGGTCCAACGACCGACAGGACGGGTCGTCGACAATGCTCCGAACATGCAGGTTCGCGCGACCAAGCGCTGGCATGCTTTACGCCACATTCGCGTATGTTCCGAAGCTTTAGCGGCCACTCTTCCCTGGACGGTGCAAGAAGAGGGGATACTGATGATGCTATTCGATATTGCTCATAATCGCAGTTTGCTACGCAGCCGGATATTGGTGGCGGTCAGCGGCACAGCGCTTTCGCTGGCTCTACTTGCAACATCGGCGCAGGCACAGTCGGTCGATCCGGCAGCACAAGCGACCACACCCCCGACCGACTCGCAGACGGAATCGTCAAGCCCAGCGACCGTCGGCGTACCCGATATTATCGTCACCGGTTCGCGCATCAGTGCCAGCGGCTTCAACGCTCCAACGCCGACGCAGGTCATCGGGGCGGCGGATATCGCCAAACTTGCGCAGCCCAACATCTTCAACGCGATCGTCCAGCTGCCGTCGCTGATGGGCAGCACCGGTCGCGCGGTCGGTGTTGCCACGACATCGAGCGGTACACAGGGCCTCAGTTCCTTCTCTCTGCGCGGTCTGGGCGCCATCCGCACTTTGACCTTGCTCGACGGCCAGCGGTTCGTCGGCGCGAACGTTACCGGCGTTCCCGATGTCAGCCAGTTTCCGCAACTGCTGATCACCCGTGTCGATGTGGTCACCGGCGGTGCATCGGCATCGTACGGATCGGATGCAGTGGGTGGTGTGGTCAACTTTATCACCGACAAACGCTTCACTGGCTTCAAGGCCAACCTCCAGGGGAGCATAACCGATTATGGCGACGACAAGGGGATCACCGCGCAGGCCGCATGGGGTAGTAACTTCATGGACGATCGCCTGCATGTCGTCCTGAGCGGCGAATATGGCTATCAGGGCGGCGTCCCCAATCCGGGCTTCGGCATTACCGGTGCCAATGGCCGCGACTGGTATGTCTCGCCCGCTTTTCAGGTTCGCACGATAGCCGGTACGCCAGCCGGCCAGCCGCAGATGCTTTACATCCAGCAGGCGCAGCAGTTCCAATATGCAAAATACGGGCTGATCACCTCCGGGCCGCTGCAGGGCACCGCCTTTGGTGCCAACGGCCAGCCGCATCAGTTCGTCTATGGCTCTAACGGGACGCCGACAACGACCGGTTCTGTCACCAACTGCATCACGCCGTTCTGCGTGGGCGGCGACACCAGCGGCGTAGTGGGCGCAGGAACCAGCCTCGCGTCCAAGCTGGAACGCTATGTCGGCTACGCTCGCGTTGGCTTCGATTTCGCGCCCGATAACGAAATCTACGCCAGCTTCAACGGTGCCTTCGTGAAGTCGGCGAACTCGCCGAATGCGGGCGCGGCAAAGCAGGCCAATCTGACGATCCAATGCTCGAACCCGTATGTGCCTGCTTCGATCATGGCGGCGTGCGCTACCAACAACATCACAAGTTTCCAGATGGGCACCAGCCTCGCGAATTTCCCGGACTTTATCAAGGTTGAACCAGATCGGACCAGCCTTCGCGGTGTTATCGGCGCGACCGGCAAATTCGCTGCGGCGGGCAGCGACTGGACCTATGATGCATATTTCCAATACGGGCATAATTATACCGACATCAAAGTATCGAACGTATCGCTGAATCCGCGCTTCAACGCGGCCATCCAGGCGATCCGTTTGCCAGACGGCACCATCGGTTGCGCCAGCGCAATCGCGCGCGCTTCGGGTTGCGTCCCCTTCAACATCATCGGTGATAATCCGCCGAGCCAGGCTGCGCTTGACTACATACTGCCCAAGAATGGCCCGTTCCAGCGCACCTGGTCCAGTCAGCAAGCGGCCAGCGCAAGCATCAACGGACAGCCGGTTTCATCATGGGCCGGTCCAATCTCCGTGGCGCTCGGGTACGAATATCGACGCGAATGGTACAAGGTGCGCGGCGACCCATATGGCAACGGCGTTTATCCACAGTCACCAAACACGGCTGAGTATCCCGCCGATCCGTTGATGGACACGGTATCGGGGAACAACTGGTACGCCGGTAATTATCACGCGGGCACCGGGCGATACAACGTCCACGAAGGCTTCCTCGAAGTGAACGTTCCGATCGTCGATTCAACCGCACTGGGAAAGGCCAATATCAACGCGGCAATCCGCGAAACACGCTACAGCACGTCCGGTTGGATCTCCAGCTGGAAGGTGGGTGGTACGTGGAACACGCCCGTCGAAGGTATCCGGCTGCGTGCCGTAACTTCAAAAGACGTGCGTGCTCCCAATCTGTCCGAATTGTTCGCAGCACCGGCCATTACGAATAACGTCGTAAACGATCCACGTGGTATCGGCCGGACCGTGGGTGTCGTTCAGACCAACCTCGGCAATCCCAATCTGAAGCCCGAAGTCGGTCGCAATACGACCGCGGGGATCGTCTATACCGGTCAAAGCTTCCTGCCGGGGTTCAGCGCGTCGTTCGATTATTACACGATCAGGGTGAAGGGCGTCGTCTCGACCTTCTCGGGGCAACAGCAAGTCAACCTCTGCTATCTGCAGGGTTTCACCGATGTTTGCCCGTCCATCCAGCTCGACAGCCCGTTGCCCAACGGGAATTTCGTCAATGTCCAGGCATTCAACCTGGCTTCGATCTACACAAACGGCTTCGACCTCGAGGCCGGTTACCGGCGTCCCCTCAGCGGGATTGGATTGCCCGGTAACTTCACGCTGCGTGCCCTTGCCACGCGCGTGCTGCACTATCGCAGCACATCGGGCATTCCGGGCACTATCCCGACCGAACAGGCCGGCGTGAATCTGGGCGCGACGCCCAAGTGGAAGGTGCTCGGCATCCAAAGCTGGGACACCGACAAGTTTTCGATCTCGGTTACCGAGCGGTGGTTCAGCAACGGCGTCTATAGCAACGAATATATCGAGTGCCAGACCAACTGCCCGCTGCCGACCGCCAACCATCCGACGATCGACAACAACAAGATGAAGGGTGCATTTTACGTCGATGTCGGCGGATCGTATAATCTGACGAAGCAACTCTCGCTGTACTTCAAAGTCGATAATGCGTTTAATCTCGCACCCGAGCCGGCACCCGCGTCAAACGTGACGTACGGCTTTAATCCATTGCTCTACGATGTCCTCGGCCGCACATTCCGTGTCGGTGCAAGGGTAAACTTCTAGTCCGATCGGCATAGCCACCATCCTTCCCCCCTGTCCCGGCTTCCCAGAGGCCGGGACATTCTTTTTTCAGGAGCGACATGCACCAGCTTCTTCCTATCGATCACGAGGATGCCGTGCTCCTCGGCCGTATCGAGACGAGCGACGGCCCGACGCCGATCGTGCTTCGCGATGGCGAAATCGAGGATCTGTCGCGCATAGCCCCCACAACTGCCGATCTGATCGATATGCTGGCTGCCGGAGAGCTGCCGCCGCGGGGCCGGTCGATGGGTGCCATCGATGCGCTGTCTTTCCGACCCGACTGGGAGGGGGGCATGTCCCCCCGGTTGCTGGCACCGGTCGATCTTCAATGCATCAAGGCGTCGGGCGTCACCTTTGCCATTTCGGCAATCGAGCGGGTGATCGAAGAACGCGCCCGCGGCGATGCGATGGAGGCCGATCGCATTCGCGCCGATTTCCAGGCACGTCTGGGTGGAGACATCCGTGCGGTGAAGCCAGGATCGGCCAGCGCCATGCAGCTGAAATCGATCCTGATCGCAGATGGATTATGGTCGCAGTATCTTGAAGTCGCGATCGGCAAGGATGCGGAGATATTTACCAAGGCGCCGGTTCTGTCCTCGGTTGGTGCCGGTGCGGATATCGGCGTCCGGGCGGATTCGCATTGGAACAATCCCGAACCCGAAGTCGCAATCATTTGCGATGCGCGCGGCACCGCGCGCGGCGCGACGCTGGCCAACGATGTGAACCTTCGCGATATCGAAGGCCGCAGCGCCCTCCTGCTCGGCAAGGCGAAGGACAATAACGCGTCGTGCGCGCTTGGCCCCTTCATTCGCCTGTTCGATGACAAGTTCACTATGGACGACGTACGACAATCCGTGCTGTCACTCGTGATCGAAGGTCCTGACAATTTCCGGCTGGAGGGTTCGTCGAGCATGGCCATGATCAGCCGTGATCCGCTTGATCTGATCGGCCAGACCATCGGTGCAAGCCATCAATATCCCGACGGTCTCGTGCTGCTGCTCGGCACGATGTTTGCGCCTACCGAAGATCGATCGGAGCCTGGCCGTGGCTTTACCCATAAGACAGGCGATATCGTGCGGATCGCGACGCCACGTCTCGGTACGCTCGTCAATCGCGTGGTCGCCTGCGAGGACGCGTCGCCGTGGACGTTCGGCATTGGCGCGCTGATGCGCAATCTCGTCGCGCGCGGGCTGATACAATGACAAGGGAGAGTGTGATGCGACGTATGGCAAATCGGCTAAAATTTGCGGCTGTTTTCGTCGTCGGCGCAGGTCTTTTGTCATCGACGGCGCAGGCTGAGACGACTGTCCTGCGGGGCTTCACCCTGATCGACGGCACTGGAGCAACGGCACGACCGGGGATGGCGATGATAGTCGACGATGGCCGCATCCGCTGGGTTGGACGCGCAGCCGCCTTGCCCCGGACAACCGACGCCACCATCGTCGATCTTACCGGCAAATATGTCATGCCCGGTCTTATCGACCTTCATGTGCACATCGGGACGGTCCGCGATCTGGATCAGCAGGCGGCGAACTTCACGACAGCCAATGTCGAAAAGGATTTGCGCACCTATGCCGCTTACGGCGTGACCGCCGTTCAATCGATGGGTACCGACGGCGACGCAATCTTTGCCATCCGCGACGCGCAACGCGCGGGACGTCCGACGATGGCCCGGGTCTACACCGCTGGCCAGGGACTTGTGTTCAAGGGCGGCTACGGTGGCGTTCCGGGGATCAACCATCCGGTCACGACTGCGGAGGAAGCCCGCGCCGAAGTCGATGCACAAGTCGCCAAACATGTGGACTTCATCAAATTCTGGCTCGACGACGAATTGCATTCCATGCCCAAGATGCCGCCCGAATTGACCAAGGCGATCATCGATGAGGCTCATGCCCGGAACATGCGGGTTCTCGCCCATGTGTTTTATCTGGAGGACGCCAAGCGGCTGGTGGCACAGGGAGTTGACGGATTCGTCCACAGCGTTCGCGACCAGCCGATCGACGCCGACTTCATCGCCGCGATGAAGTCTCACGGTACGTGGCAGGTAGCACCGACGTTGAGCCGCGAGGAAGCGGTCCATGCATTCGGCGCACCCAATCCGATCACCAGGGATCCCTTTTTCCGCCAGTCGCTCAGCCCGACATCGCTTACCAAACTCGAAAGTCCCGAACGCGAGAAAACCGTTTCGTCCAACCCCAACTGGGCGCGGCTTCCCGGTTTCGACCGGATGGCAAAGATCAACTTCATGAAGGAAGTCCGCGCGGGCATCCCCTATGGATTCGGTACCGATGCGGGGCCGCCCGGACGCGTCCCCGGTTACTCGGAACATTGGGAACTTGCTGGCCTTGTCGAAGCGGGACTGACGCCCGGGCAGGCCATCGCCGCGGCGACCGGACGGGCGGCGAAATGGCTGAAGAATCCTGATATCGGAACCATCGCAGCGGGCAAATGGGCCGATCTTGTCGTGCTCGACGCCGACCCCTTGAAGGACATCCGCAACACCCGGCGGATCGCCGCGGTTTACATAGCCGGCAACAAGGTCGCGTCGGTTCAGCCGTGACGACCGTGAGCGCCCCAGTCGCAACTGCCGCGACAGTGCCGGCCATACGGCCGACCCGCGTGCGCCACGTCGTGCTGTGGCTTACCGTGCTCGCGTACATGATCACTTATATGGACCGCGTGGTGATATCGACCACTGCGCCGTTGATCCAAAAGGAATTCGGCTTTTCGGTTATAACGATGGGCTGGATCTTCAGTACATTCCAGATCGGCTATGCACTGTTCCAGATACCCGGCGGATGGCTTGGCGATCGTATCGGTCCGCGCCGTGCGCTTACGGGCGTGGTCGTCTGGTGGTCGATGTTCACGGCACTGACCACCGGCATGTGGTCGGCCGGATCGATGATCGTCTGCCGTTTCCTGTTCGGCTGCGGCGAGGCAGGGGCGTTTCCGAATGCCACGCGTTCGCTTTCGCGCTGGATGCTGCCGTCTGAACGCGGGTTCGCACAGGGACTCACGCACGCAGGGGCCCGGCTGGGCGGAGCGCTCACGCCGGTGCTGGTCGTCTGGCTGATGATCCACCTCGGGTGGCGTGGACCATTCCTGATCTTCGCGGTCGTCGGCCTGATCTGGGCGGCGTTCTGGTTCTATTACTATCGCGACAGCCCGCGCGAGCATTCCGGCGCGAATGAAGCCGAACGCACGATGATTGCCGAAGCGCTCGGTCCGCAGGCCAGTTCGGGCGACAGGATGCCGGTGCCGTGGCGACAATTGCTGGCAAATCCCCAGCTATGGCTGATTTCGGCGATGTACTTTTGCTACGCCTACAGCATCAATATTTTCCTTACCTGGTTCCCGAAATATCTGACCGACGTGCGAGACTTCAACATTCTCGAGATGGGCTTTTTCGCCAGTCTGCCGCTGATGGCGGGCGTAGTCGGCGACGTGGCCGGGGGCTGGATTTCCGACCGTCTGATCACCCGGACCGGTCGCGTGACAATGGCACGCCGGGCGGTGGCGATCGTCGGCTTCACGATCGCGGCATTCGCCATTCCCACCGCTGTGTGGTCATCCTCTCCCATCGCGAGCGTCGGATGGTTCGCGCTGGCCGTCTTTGGTTTGGAACTGACGGTGGGCGTATCATGGGCGCTGACCCTCGACGTCGGCGGCGTCTTTGCGGGTTCGGTATCGGCTGTGATGAATACGTTTGGAAACATCGGAGGCGCACTTGCCGCAGTCATCACCGGCTACATCCTGAAATGGAGCGGGTGGGACTCGGCACTGTATGTGCTCGCCATATTGTCCGCGCTGGCGGCTGTCATGTACCTGAAGATCGATGCGTCGCGGCTGCTTTACGAACCGCCGAAGGAGTAGCTATCGGGCTGGTAGCACCACATCCGCCGAGATCGATCGCGCGCTCGTCTGTCCGGTCAATGCCATCGCCACGGCCAGTTCGTGGCGCAACATCTCAAGCATAGCGGCGACCCCGGCCTGACCCTGGGCGGCAAGCGCGAAGGCCCACGCCCGGCCAAGAAGGACCCCGCTTGCCCCGAGCGCCATTGCCCGCAAAATGTCGGTGCCCGACCGCACGCCGCCATCGAGGAGGACTTCGACGCGCCCCGCCACGGCGTCAACGACACCGGGCAGCGCCATGATCGTAGACGGTGCTCCATCCAGCTGCCGACCACCGTGGTTGGAGACGATGATACCATCGACGCCCGCGTCACAAGCGGCTGCAGCATCGGCAGCATCGAGCAGGCCCTTCACGACGATCGGGCCGCGCCAGTGCTCGCGAAGCCATGCCATATCCGCCCAGGTGATCGATGCATCGAAATTTTGGGCGACCCATGCGGTAAATTGAGCCAGCCCTGCCCCGTCGCCCATCACCGGCGCGAAATTGCCGAGAATATGGGGCCGGCCCCTCACACCGACATCCCATGCCCAGCCGGGGTGCAGTGCTATTTCAGTCGCGCGCCGCAGTTGCGCCGCCGCCCCTTGCGAGCCGGTCAGGCTGGAACGCACATCCCGTCGGCGCGGGCTATGGACGATCAGGTCCACGGTCAGCATCAAGGTTTCGACGCCCAGCGCCGCGCTCCTCTGAAGCAGATCGATCATGAAAGCGCGATCGCGGATCATATAGAGTTGCAGGATCGGGGGCTGTTTCAGGCCCGCCGCCACCTCTTCGATCCCGCAGCATGCCGAGGACGACAGGATAAACGGGACACCCGCTGCTTCGGCCGCGCGCGCCGCCTGCACCTCGCCCCGCCGCGCGTATAGCCCGGCGAGGCCGATCGGAGCCAGTGCGACTGGAAACGAGGTCGCCTGCCCCAGCAAAGTGGTCGTCAGATCGACATGCGAGACATCGACCATTACCCGCTGGCGCAACTTCAGCCGTTGAATATCCGCAATGTTCGCATGCAGCGTAGCTTCATCATACGATCCGCCGTCGATATAATCGAACAGGAAGCGTGGGAGCCGCCGCCGCGCCAATTCACGAAAGTCCTCGATGGATGCCGGTGTTACCATCGTCGCCCTCTGTTGCTCGTTACTGGCCGCGCCACTGTGGCGGAGTCTTTGCGAGGAAACCGCGGACACCCGCCGCGAAATCTTCGCTTCCATAGACCAGCTCGATCAAATCGCTGATGTCGGGCGTTTGCGCGGTCGAAAGACGATAAATCGCTTCCTTGCTGACGCGCTGTGTCAGGGGCGCGCATGCCACAAGACGTTCCACGAGCGCATCAACGGTGGCGTCGATTTCGGCGGGCTCCACGAGATCGTTGACCAGCCCACGCGCTTTCATATCGGCTGCAGGAACCAGATCGGCGGCAAGCAACAGTCGCTTTGCCAGAGCAATGCCGGCATGCTGGATCAAGCGCTGATATCCTCTGGCAGACAGGCAATTGCCGATCGTCCTGGCAAGCGGAGCCCCAAATCGCGCAGTGGTCGCGGCAATGCGAAAATCGCAGGCGAAGCTCAAGGCAAGACCGCCGCCGACCGCCCATCCATCGATGATCGCAATGGTCGGTTGCGGCAGGGTTTCGACCGCACCAACATAGGAGTCCATCTCGGCTTCGTAAGCGACACCGTCCCTGCCACTGGTGAAGGACTGGAACCCGGCGATGTCCGTGCCCGAAACGAAAGCTTTTCCCCCTGCCCCCCTGAGCGTCACGACGCGCACCGACGTGTCGCCGGCAATGCGATTGCAAAGGGCACCCAAGTCCCGCCACATCGTCCAGGTGAGGGCATTGAAGGCGGCGGGGCGATCGAAAACTATGTGGCCGACGGCGCCTTCCTGCGTGTAGCGAACCTGGCCGTCCTCGCTCACGCTTTGCGTCCACCAGCCAGGGCGAGCTCAGCCCGTATCTCTGCGGCGTGTTCATCCAGCAATGGCGGCGGGAGGCGTAATTCCTGCGGTGTGCCCTTCAGCTTGACTGCAAAACCAAGCGCCTTGAAGCTTCCCTCGACCGGGTGCGGAATCTCCTGCACCATCTCGCACGCCCGGGTGTGTTCACTGTCCAGCGCGCGCTCGTAATCGTAGATCGGTCCCGCAGGGACACCGACGGCGAGCAGCGCATCGACCCATTCGTCTATGGTGCGTGTCAGGAAGCTGGGCTTCAGCAGTTCAATCAGTATCTGCGCATTACCGACCCTCACGCTATTGTCGGAAAAGCGCGGATCATTGTTCAGTTCCGGCCTACCCAGCACCTCCAGCAAGGACAGCCATAGTTTTTGATTGGCCGCCGCAAACACGAAATACCCATCAGCCGCCTTAACCGCCTGATAGGGCGCCGACATGCGGTTGGCGGTCCCGAGCGGTCCGGGACTTTTGCCGGTGCCCCACAATTCCGCGGTCTCCCAAATCGAAAGACCCAGCGCGGCTTCGTAAAGCGATGCCGTGATCAATTGCCCCACGCCGGTTTTCTGGCGGGCGATGATCGCGGAAAGAATGCCATAGGCGGCGAACAGGCCCGCGCCCAGATCTCCGACGGGAATATCGCTCTTGACCGGCTCCTGTCCGGGCAGCCCGGTAGAGCTGATTACCCCCGACATCGCCTGCGCGATCAGGTCATATCCCGGCCTTTCAGCCCAGGGTCCATTGGGACCGAACCCTGAAATACTGGCGTAGATCAAGCGAGGATTTACGGTCTTCAGTTTCTCATACCCGATACCCAACCGGTCGGCCACGCCCGGTCGCCCATTCTCGACGACGACATCGGCGGTTCTCGCCAGAGCGTAGAAGGTCTCGCGATCCTCGTCCGTCTTCAGGTCGAGCACGATGCTACGCTTGTTGCGGTTCAGGGCGAGGAAGCCCGGGCTGTCGTCGCCCTTCAGTCTGAATCCCATCGAACGCCGCGACGAGTCCCCGACTATGGGCGGCTCAACTTTGATGACGTCCGCGCCCATGTCGCCAAGCAACATGCAGCAGAACGGCCCAGCCATGACCTGGGAAACGTCCAGCACACGTACGCCCGCCAAAGGTAGCATCAGTCTTTCCCCGCTTACGCTTCGAGAGCAGGCGCAACCGCTCCCTTCAAGCGTACTGCATACACCATGTCATGTTTGCATACAAGACCGTCGGCCTAGGTCTTCAGGTGCTAATTGTTCTCGCTGGCCGAGGCATCGTCGAAGGCGCCCCATCTTTTTTCAGCGCGCAAACGCTTGTGTTCGCGTTGAATGCTGGCGGCACCGTTGGCGAAATGCTCCTCCATCAGGCGGCGCAACGTATCCCCATCGCGCTGCACGAGCGCGGCGTGGATTTCCTTGTGCTCCTGAAAGGCGTGACCCCAGCGATCGGAGTCATGCGTACTCACATGCCGCGCCCTTTCCGCACGTGGCAGGAGCAGGCGCCACGCCAGCAACAACGAAGGACTGGCAGCCGCCTCTACGATCAGTTCGTGAATCAGTCGGTTCGCTTCGAGATAGCGCGCCCGTTCCCCCGTTTCAAAATGATGGGCGAGATCCTCCTGCAGTTCATCGAGAATCTCCAGCTGCTCGGGCGTAATCCGCTTGCACGCGAGGCGCGCGGCCAGCGATTCCAGCGCGCCAAGGACCATGAACACCTCTGCCGCAGCATCTTCGTCGAGCAGCGCCACTTGCACGGTCCGATTTGGCAGCAGGCTAACCAGACCTTCAGCCGCAAGAGTCCGGAATGCTTCCCGAACCGGGGTGCGGGACATGCCGAATTGTTCACTGAAGGCCACTTCGCGAAGTGGTTCGCCCGGTGCGAGATCGCCGCTAAGGATCATCCCGCGCAGAAGCTTCACGGCCTCCTGATGCCGATCGCCCTTACGCGGCTGCTTAAGCTCCGGGAGTTCGGGAACAACCGGAGTCGCTTTAGCTGCCTTTGACGAGATACGACCCATGCGGGGAGCGTAGCTAGCTGTCATCGCGCAAGCAAGCTGTTGAGAATTCGGTTATCGTCGTCCTTCAACCAATATCGGCAGGCCCAGGGAATTTTCGGCCGCGAGTTCCGCAGGAAGAAGCATGTCCGGAATGTCCTGATAACAGACCGGACGAAGAAACCGGCCGATCGCCAATCCACCGACCGAAGTCGATCGACCGTCGGATGTAGAGGGGAATGGGCCGCCATGCACCATGGCGTGCGCAACCTCGACACCGGTGCCGAACCCGTTGGCCAGAATCCTGCCCGCTTTGAGCTCGAGAACCGGCAACAGCTCGCGGGCCTCGTCATGATCCGCCGCGGTCATGTGGATCGCGATCGTGAGCTGCCCTTCCAGAGCGTCGATAACGCGGAGCATCTCCGCCCGATCGCGACACCGCACGATCAACGACGCCGCTCCGAATATCTCGTCCTGCAAATCGTGGTTCAGGATAAAATCTTCCGCGCGCGTGCTGAACAGGGCGGCACGACCTTCGCATGCCGATCCCTCTCGTCCAGATGCCAGTGTCTCGACCGAGCGATGTCCAGCAATCGCGTCGACGCCGGTGCGATACGCGTCGAGGATGCCCGGGGTCAGCATCGTTGCGGCTGGCATCTTGCCAAGCTCTGCGGCAGCAGCGGTTGTGAAGCGATCCAGCGCGTCACCCTCTACGGCGATCAGCAAGCCAGGATTCGTGCAAAACTGTCCAGCGCCCAGCGTCAGCGAAGCGACAAACGTCCGCGCAATTTCCTCTGCGTTATCCTCCAGTGCACCGGGGAGCAGGATCACCGGATTGATGGAACTCATCTCTGCATAGAACGGGATCGGTTCGGGCCGCTTTTGCGCAATCGCAAGCAGCGCGAGGCCGCCGCGCCGTGATCCGGTGAACCCGCCCGCCCTGATCCGGGGGTCGGCCACGAGTGCCTGTGAAATTTCGAACCCGGTATCGTAGATCAGCGAGAACACGCCTTCCGGCATGCCGCACTGCCTGACTGCCAGCTGTACGGCCCGCCCCACCAATTCCGAGGTGCCGAGATGCGCGGGATGCGCCTTGGCAACGACAGGACAACCCGCCGCGAGCGCCGAGGCCGTGTCTCCTCCCGCGACAGAAAAGGCGAGCGGAAAGTTCGACGCTCCGAATACGGCGACGGGCCCCAGGGGTATATTCCGAAGCCGCAGGTCGGACCGCGGCGCAGGTGTGCGGTCGGGCAGTGCGGGATCGGCGCGAAGTCCAAGGAAGCCGCCATCGCGTACCACACCGGCAAACAGGCGGAGCTGGCCGACGGTCCTTCCCCTCTCCCCCTGAAGCCGTCCGATCGGCAATCCGCTTTCGACCATGCAGCGTTCGATCAGTTCGTCCCCGATATCGAGGATGGCGTCTGCGATGGCTTCGAGAAATCGTGCGCGATCCTCAAGCGGTCGCGCGCGGTAATCCTGGAAGGCATCTGCCGCCAGCCGGCACGCTCGGTCGAGGTCGCTCGCTGATGCACCGCCGAACGACGGGTCGAGCGGAGCATGGGTAGCAGCACTCACCGACCGCAATTCGCCTGCTAAACCGCGCACGGTGGCCGCACCGATCAGCATCTCACCCGAGATTGTCATTTTACCACTTTCCAAATTTTCCGATCAACTGGCAGGGGCGCAGCGGCGTCAATCGATCTTGATCGACTGGAGCAAGCTCGCCTCGTGCGGCAATTCGGTCTTCCCGGCGGGATATCCGTTCTTTGAGAGGATATAAGCGCTGACGTCCGCAACCGCCGCCGTCCCGAGGCTGCCCGGATTATCGAGCGGCATGGTCGTCCGAATTCGGGTTGCCAGCGCGCCAGCGGTCTGGCCCTTCCAGTTGCCGCCGAACGTGCCTCCCGACAGCGGCGGCGCAACATCGGCCCCGGCGAGGTCCTCCCCATGGCACGACGCACAATGTGCGCTGTACTGAGCCTTGCCGCGCGCCGCCTGCGCGTCCGTATATGCCCCCGAGGAGGCTGCCGATCCCGCCGCCTGTGCAAAGGCGATTGCGGGAAGGATGCCCATGAAAATGGCAAATGGGACAGCGCGGGTACGGAACATCATGTCTGTTTAACCTCGGGTTTCTGAATCTAGCGTGGCAAGCGATTATGCAGGCAGACGAAAGGCCAGCAACTCACCGCTGTAATTGCCGCCGCCGACTGCCAGTACGATATATTGACGCCCATTGAGCATGTAGGTCATCGGGGATCCGGTCTGCGGAGCGGGCATGTAAACCGCCCCCCTCTGTTCGCCCGTCTCCTTGTCATACGCGCAGAGCATTGCGCCCTTGCGTCCGTCAGGCAGCGTGAACAGGCCCGGTTCGCCACAGATGACCAGCGTCTTGGTGGTCAGCGGGCCCACGACGCCCACGCGGCCCGTCTTCGGGATTGTCAGTCCCTTGAGCTTTGGATGATTGCGGATTTCGTCCGGCGTTTCGCCATGGGGAACTTGCCAGGCGATATTGCCCTTCTTCAGGTCGATCGCAGTTATCCGGCCATAGGGTGGCTTCAACAACGGCAGCCCCTCGACGGTGAGGTTGCCATATGTGACTGCGCCCCGCTTCGGCGCATTCGCCATGCCGCGGACATTGACGATGGCGAAGTCCGACACTGACAGATCGGCGTTCGGCACCTCGGTCATCACGTCCGCCTGCGTCTTCGAACAGACATAGACCATGCTGGTTTCCGGATCGGCCGATCCACCGGGCCAGTTCGTCCCGCCAGTCAGATTGGGGGCTGTCAGCGTGCCCCATGTCCCATTCGGATCGTACATCGAGGCGGGCGTGAACAATGGCCCGATCCGATAATTCCTGATGTGCTCCAGCGCCTGCGCGCTTAGCTCGGGCGTGAAGTCGATCAGGACGTCGGGGCTGATGCCCTGAACATCATAGGCCGGCGGCTTGCTGGGCATGGGCTGCGTCGGCGAGTACCATTCACCGGCTACGTCGCCCTTGGGCACCTTGCGCTCGGGGATGGCCCAGACCGGTTTACCGGTCGCACGATCCAGAACGTATAGAAAGCTCTGCTTGCTGGGCTGAGCGAGGAGTTTCACTATTTTTCCGCCGATCGGAACGTCCAGAAGGATCGGCGCGCAACATATGTCGTAATCCCACAGGCCGTGATGGACCGTTTGATAGTGCCACTTGCGCTTTCCCGTATCGATATCGACCGCGACGATGCTTTCGCCGAACAGGCCGTTGCCACGCCGATATTGCCCGCCGACATCGCCGGTTGGCAATTCGACACCCAGATAGACCAGATTGAGATCGGGATCCGCGGACATCTGAGCCCAGACGCCGCCATTGCCGATCTTGTCGGTGCCATCGATCCAGCTGTCATAGCCGAATTCGCCCTTCAGCGGGATGGTGTGGAAAATCCATTTGCGCTTGCCGGTACGGACGTCATAGCCGCGCACATATCCCCGCACATTGTCGCGCGTCTTGGGCACGTTACCAGCGGTGTGGGCAGCCCCGATGACAACGGTATCCTTCACCACGCATGGCGTCGCGTGCAGGCCGATATCGCCACTTTCGAGATCGATCTCCTGATCGTCTTCCTTCCTGAGGTCGACGATGCCGTTCTCACCGAAACTTGCGATCCGAGCCCCTGTTCTCAGGTCCAGCGCGACCATCTGATAGCCGATCGTGACGTAGAGCAGCCGCTCTTCCTTGCCGTCCGTCCAGTATGACAGTCCCCGACCCGACAATTTTCGCGGGGCCTTGATCGCACGTAGCCCTTCATCTTCGCGGTGAATCCATAGCAATTCGCCCGTCGCGCCGTCGAGCGCAACGATGTCGCGCCGACTTCCAGCGGTGGCGTAGATCACACCGTTGATGATCAGGGGCGTACCCTCGAACTGATATTCGGGACGCGTGCCAAGCGAATCGGTCTTGAAATGCCATGCCAGTTCCAGATCATTGAAATTGGCGGCCTTAATCTGGTCGAGCGGCGAATAGCGCGTATTGGCGAGATCATGCGCGTAGCTGGGCCAGTCAGTATCCCCGGGGGCCCGTTTCCGTGGGCTAATCTGTGCCCAAGCTGGTAGCCCTGCCAGCAACCAGGGTATTAGCGGCAGAGATAGAATTGCGCGCCGCGTCAGTCTCGCCATACAGTCAGCCTCCCTGTCCCGATGGTTGCGCTATCGGCCGCCTGGCTCTGCGCGGTTTGGCACGACTTTCCCCGCCAACGGGGAAAAACCGGCAGACCTTAACGCATCTTCTGAACGAGCTTTTCGCACTGGGAAGGACCTAAGTCAACCTTTTGCATGCACCATGATGATTTTGCATGCACAACGTCAACCACCTCGGTCGACGCTGGTTTTAATGCCTGGAAGAAACCCAATGGCGCGCACCGCCAGCCAAACGCGAGGATTTATTGCATCCAGCCGAACTCGCGACGCCTGTGTAGATTTAGATGCCCGTCTTTCGAGACCGTATTGGCGATCGCAACAACAATAGTTATCAGATGACCATTAGGTAAAACCGCCAAGACCGACGGAGATTACTCTCTCGCGGTGGTGACCCCAACGGGAATCGAACCCGTGCTTCAGCCGTGAAAGGGCCGCGTCCTAACCGCTAGACGATGGGGCCAAGCGAGGGGCCAATTACGTACGCTGGTCATAGAAGTCAATCGACCCATGCCGCATCATCGAGATGAAGTTCCGCGGCGGGCCGCGAACCCCAGTCGTCGATCTTGGCGCGCCCCGCCACCCATAGCCGCCGATCGCGCGGCGCGCCGAGCAGGGCCTGCCCCAGCGGCGTGTCGGCGCTGCGGAACGCGACGGTCTTCAGGCTGCGCCCGTCGTCGCCCGACATGACCGCACGAACATGGCCACCACTGCCCACGACATCGGCCTTGATGACGCGCATCATGCCCGCTGCGATGCGCGGTGCGGGCCAGCCCATGCCATAGGGGCCGCCAGCCTCCAGAGCCTCGACGAGCGACGGCGTGACCCCGCCACAGGCCACCACGGCGTCGAGCAGCAGCGCGCGGTCGCCGCTGGCCCGCGCGACATCGCCTGCCAGCCGCTCATCTATAAAGTCGGCAAATGCCTCGACCTGTCCGGCGGCGACCGTCAGCCCCGCCGCCATCGCATGACCGCCGCCCGCGACCAGAAGGCCCATTTCCCGCGCCGCAAGCACCGCCGCGCCCAGATCGACGCCCGGGATCGATCGTCCCGACCCCTTGCCGACGCCATGTTCGTCGATGGCGATCACGATGGAGGGCTTGCCGAGCTTTTCCTTGAGCCGCCCGGCCACGATGCCGATTACGCCCGGATGCCAGCCCAGCCCCGAAACCACGGCAACCGCGCGGTTATCCTTGCCGATCGACGCTTCCTCGGCCTCTGCCTGCACGCCGCCCTCGATCACGCGACGTTCCTCGTTCAACCGGTCGAGTTCCTCCGAAATCTCACGCGCTTCTTCCGGGTCTTCGGTCGTCAGCAACCGCACGCCAAGGTCCGATTTTCCGACGCGACCGCCAGCATTGATTCGTGGCCCCAGTGCAAAGCCCAGATCCGAACAGATCGGCGCGCGCTTCAGTCGCGATGCCAGCAACAGCGCGTTTAGCCCGATATTGCGCCCGGCTCCCATGACCTTCAGCCCCTGCGCGACGAACGCCCGGTTCAGCCCGCGCAGGCTTGCCACATCGGCAACGGTCCCCAGTGCAACGATGTCGAGCAGATCCATCAATTTCGGTTCGGCCCGATCGGAGAAAAATCCACGCCCTCGCAAATCGCGGACCAGCGCGGCGGCCAGCAGGAACGCAACACCTACAGCCGCCAGATGTCCGTGCACGGCACCTTCATCTTCATCGAGCCGGTTCGGATTGACCAGCGCATAGGCCAGCGGGAGGTCGGTCGTACATTGGTGATGATCCACCACGATCACATCGACCCCGACGCCCCGCGCCCTCGCCAGCGCCTCGAACGCCTGCGCGCCGCAATCGACAGTCACGATCAGCGACGCGCCGCCCTGCGCAATCCGCACCAGCGCCTCGCCCGATGGTCCATAGCCCTCCATCAGCCGGTCGGGAATATAGGCTTGCGGCTTCAGCCCCAGATGCCGCAGCACGCGGATCAGCAATGCCGCCGATGTCGCGCCATCCACGTCATAGTCGCCGAAAACGGTGACCGCTTCGCCCGCCAGCACAGCTTCGGCCAGGCGATCCGCAGCACGTTCCATGTCGCGAAATATCGACGGGTTCGGCATGAAAGCACGAATGGTCGGGTCGCGGTGCGCCTCGAGGGCATCGGGCGGACATCCCCGCGACAAGAGGAGTTGCGCCACCAGATCGTCGCTCTGTCCCGAGCCTGCCGCCCCGCGCCAACGCCACGCTTGTCCGGTAATCGATACTGTAATGGATAATGGGTTCACCGCCCCTCTCTAGGGACGTTTGATTGTTAAAGGAATCACCGTAGAACTCGCGTCGATTAGAAACGTTCGAGCCGCTTGTGCGGGGAACCAATATATCAGCCCGAATGCTTGCTCGCATAGGCTTCGGGACCGCCATAACCATCACCGGCAATTTGTTTCAACAATTCGCGGTCACGGATCTCGATCATCCCGCGATGTGCCCGAATGGCCCCCGTTGCCTCGACCGCCTGCACGGCTTCGGTGACACCCGGCCGCCGTACACTCAGCATCAGTGACAGAAATTCGTGAGTCATCGGGATTTCGGCCCCGGCGGTCCGGTCGTCGCACATCAAAAGCCATCGCGCGAGCCGGGCCTTGATCGACTGCGACGCGGCAGCAAGGGTCGTATGGGAAACCTGCACGAGAAAGGCCTGCGCATAGGCTAGCATGACGGCATGCAGCGTCCGGCTCTTGCTCAGGGCCTCCTGGAAGACAAGGCTCGGCAAACTATAGCCATGCCCCGGTGCCTGGATGAAGATTTCCAGCGGTGCCGTGACACTACCGAGCGCGGTCGCGACATCGATCATTCCCTCTTTGCCGATTATGCCGACCTCGGTTTGTGTACCATCGGCCGTCGAAGCGACCACGGACGCGATGCCCGATTCGAGGAAATAGGTTCTCTGTATGGTCTTGTCGGCAGCAATCAGGAGATCGCGTTTTTCAAACTGAACAGGCACCAGCTCAGCCGAAAACAGACTAAGGTCCGAAGGCGAAAGGCGGGCTAGTAGCTCATTTTTGAAATTGATCTGAACTGCGCCCGACATGATATCCCCGCGCTATGGGCGGGAGACAGTCATCTCTCAGCCGGCCGCGCCCCAAAATGCAGCAGCCGATGCCACCGTTATACGCAACGACTGTTAGGATAGCCAAGACAATCGGTCGGTTCGGTTACGCACTAACCAGATAAAAGCGACCATGTGTTTCTTATGGTTTTTCAGGGGCCTGCGGCTTTGAGCTATCGATCGATAGTCCGTTCCGGTCCAATCTAACGTCGATCGGCATGCCTCCGACCTGCGTATTCATCGTCAGCGCACTGTCATCCCCCAGTTTTACCTGCATATTATCGAACCCCATCGGGAATTCCAAAGGCTCCGGTGGTTCCTCGTCGGCCCTTGGTGCGACCGGCGTTATAATCGGCTTCGCGCCCGGCACGGCACCCGCCATGAAGTCGCGCCAGATCTTTGCCGGCAACCCTCCGCCATGCACGCCCTTCAACGAGCTATTGTCATCATTGCCGACCCAGACGCCAACCACGAGATCGCCCGCAAACCCTACGAACAGGGCATCGCGATTATTCTGGCTCGTCCCGGTCTTGCCGTATGCGTCGATGGCAAGCGCAGCCCCGCGCCCGGTTCCCTGCACGATCACGGCGCGCAACAGATCACGCATCATCGATAGCGTGGGGCCGTCGAAGCTGTGGCTTGGACGTATTAACCGGGCGAACAGGCCCGGCTCGTCTTGCGGGATACCATGCGGTACGATCGGCCAGTTGTTCGCCGCAACAGCTGCATAGGCCGACGTCAACTCGAGCAGGGTGACACCCGAAGACCCCAGTGCAAGCGTCGGATCGGCGGTAAGCGGACTGCGCACGCCAAGGTCACGCGCCGCTTGAATGACAGCCTCTGGCCCCAGCTTCTGGTACAGCCGCACCGCCGCGACGTTGCTCGACCGCGCGAATGCCTGACGTAGCGTGATCTGCCCTCGATAGTGCGCGCTGCTGTTCTTTGGCCGAAAACCACCCTCGACAATCGGGCTGTCGTCGATCAGCGTGTCGGGTGTCATCCCCGAACGCAGCGCCGCCAGATAGACGAACAGCTTGAAGGTCGAACCCGGCTGCCGCCGCGCCTGTGTCGCGCGGTTGAAGGGCGATTTGTCGTAACTGCGCCCGCCGATCATCGCGACGACTTCGCCATTCCGACGCATCGCGACGAGCGCAACCTGTGCGTTGCCGAGCGCCGCCCGCGCGATTGCCGCCCGCGCAAACTTCTGCATCCGGGCGTCGAGGGTCGTTGTAACCTGGGTATCGCCGTAAACCTGTTCGGTCAGGGCGCGGGCCTGTGGCATCGCCCAATCGGCAAAATATGTTCCTGTGGGCAGTGCACTGACGTTGCGCAGGTTCGTGACCGCGACTGGTGTGTCGGCGGCGCGTTGGGCTGTGATGAACCCCGCCTGCGCCATCGCGCCGAGCACCAGCCGACTGCGCGACTGCGCTCCGGCGAGGTTTCGGGATGGTGCCAGCCGCGACGGTGCCTGGACCAGCCCGGCCAGCATCGCCCCCTGCGCAAGCGTCAGCTTTTCTGGCTGGCGATTGAAATAACGCAGCGACGCCGCCCGGAGCCCGTAAACATTGTCACCGAAATAGGCGTTGGACAGATAGCGTTCGAGGATCTGATCCTTGGTCAGCCAACCCTCCAGCCAGAACGCGATCAACATCTCACGCGCCTTGCGGCTCAGATTACGTTCGGGGCTAAGGAACGTCATCTTGGCGAGTTGCTGGGTGATCGTACTGCCGCCCTGCGTACCGCCCCCGCGCGCATTGTTCCATGCCGCCCGCAACATCCCGCGTGGGTCGACACCCCAATGCGTGTAGAACCGCCGATCCTCGATCGCGACGAACGCCTGTTTGACGGTCTCGGGCAGTTCGGACGCCTTCACCGGGCGATCGACGACGGCACCTTTCTGCGCAATCGGCTGCCCGTCCGCTGCCAGCAGGGTAATCCGCGGCGGTGCCATCGGCTTCAGCGATCGGGACAATGGAGCCGTCAGCGCGAGCCATGCAAACAACAGCACAAAAATGCCGAGTGCCGCCCACAGGATGCGCTTGATCCAGACCCGTCGGGTCTTCCAGCGCGATGGCGGTGCCGGCGGGGGACCGGCTGGATGGGGGCCAGCACCTGTCGGGACGACCGGGTCCCAGACACCCGGCGGACGATTCCAGAGATCCTCGATAGTCGGTAACCGCTCAGCCATAGCGTCGGTGTATTATCGAGGTAAGACGCCTTAAGCGAGCAAATTCAGGCGGGCGATCGGGCCTTCATTGCACCCCGCAATCCGGTGGCCAATGTCTTGAATGGCATGAACAACAGCCCGACCGTCAGCAACGGGGCGAACAGCAACGCCCAGTACAGCGTGTCCCGCCGCGAAAAGATGGCGATCGCAATCCCATAACCCACAACGACCGCCAGAACCCGATAGGCAAGCGGATGACGCCAAGACGCCCAGCCCAGCAGCATCGCCGGGATGAGGATCGCGCCGATGACACGGGGAACGACGATCAGGAACGACCTGGCGGTAGTTGCGGACACGACCAGCGGCCAGCTGCCCAGTCCCTGCCAACCGGGTGACGTCATGTCGCCAGC
>JAQGKX010000157.1 GCA_028289885.1 Sphingomonadales bacterium | reverse complement strand
TTCTTCGTCACCCCGCGCATCTCCGACCTGCCCGATATTGAGGACTTTCTGCTCAAGGAAATCCCCGAAATTCGCGCCGTCACCGCGCACGGCCAGATGTCACCGACCCAGGTCGAGGAACGCATGTCCGCCTTCTACGACCGCAAGTACGACGTGCTGCTCTCAACCACGATCGTCGAATCCGGCCTCGATATCCCCAGCGCCAACACGATGATCATCCACCACGCCGACCGCTTCGGCCTGGCCCAACTCTACCAGCTCCGTGGCCGTGTTGGACGCTCGAAAACCCGCGCCTATGCCTATATGACCACCGGCAAGGACCGCTCGATGACCGAAGGCGCAGAGAAACGCCTGAAAGTCCTGAGCGACCTCGACACGCTTGGCGCAGGCTTCCAGCTTGCCAGCCACGACCTCGACATTCGCGGTGCAGGCAACCTTCTGGGTGACGAACAATCGGGCCACATCCGCGAAGTCGGCTTCGAACTTTACCAGTCCATGCTCGAAGACGCGATCATCGACGCCAAAGCTGGCGGCATCATCGCCGCGCGCAAGGCCGATTTGTCGCCGCAGATCACCGTCGACGCCCCGATCCTCATCCCCGAGGATTATGTCCCCGACCTCGACCTCCGCATGAGCCTGTATCGCCGCATCAACGGCATTGACAACCAGATGGCCATCGAAGCCTTTGCCGCAGAAATCATCGACCGTTTCGGCCCCCTGCCCGACGCCACCGAAAACCTGCTCACCCTGATGGCGATCAAGCTCAACGCCCGCGCCGCCGGTATTGCGAAGATCGACGTTGGCCCACGCGGTGCGCTGGTCAGTTTCTGGCAGGAAGGTTTCTCGAACGTCCCCGGCCTGCTCAACTATGTCGAGCGGTTGAAGGGCGTGGCAAAGCTGCGTCCCGACAGCAAACTGGTGATCGCCCGTGAGTGGTCCGATCCGAAGTCCCGCCTCAACGGTGCACTCCAAATCTCTAAAGGGCTGGCAAAGATCGCTGCGTAACCAGCGCCGTCAATGCGTCCACTGTCAGCGGAACGGCACACAGGAAACCCTGGTAATAATTGCACCCCTCGCGCGCCAGAAGGGTCAGTTGTTCCTCGGTTTCCACCCCTTCCGCCACGACCGCCAGCCCGAGCGAGCGCGCCATGTCGATCACCCCGCGCACCACGATCCGGTCGCGAGCAGTCCCCGCAATATCCTGCGACAGATGCTTGTCTATTTTCAGGTAATCCAGCGGCAACGCCTTCAGATAAGCAAGGCTCGAATAACCCGTCCCGAAATCGTCGATCGCGACACGGCACCCGCCAGCCCGCAACGTGGCAAGCAGGCTTGCCGCATCCGCCAGATCCTCGATCAGTCCGCTTTCGGTGATCTCGACCGTCAACCGGTCACGCGCAAAGCCGGTTTCGTCGATCATTGCCAGGAACCATTGGGCGAAACCGGGTCGCGCAATGTCCTCGGCAGTAACGTTCACCGACAATCGCAGATTGCGGAGCACATCGGGCCACGCCGAAGCCTTCGCGGCGGCCTGGCGTTGAACATGCGCCGACAGTGCCGTCAGATAATCCGATCGCTTGGCCACTGAAAACAGGGTTTCCGCGCCCAGTTCGCCATGTTGCGGGTGCCGCCAGCGGGCCAGCGCCTCGACGCCGACAATTGCGCCCGTCGTCACCGATACCTGCGGCTGGAACAGTATGTCAATCTCGTCATTGTCGAGCGCCCGGCGCAGGTCTGTCTCCAGTCCCACATCGAACAGTGCGGTCCCCTCGTCCTTTTCGCTGAGTACGCGCACCGGGATATCGTCGTCGCGCGCCGCCGACAGTGCGACCTGCGCCCGTTTCAGCACGTCGCCTTCCGAATCTCCAGCGCGGGTGTCGACGATGCCGATACAGGCTCCCAATGCGACAAAATGATCGCCCGCCATGAAGGGCCGTTCGATCTGCGCGACGATCCTGTCGGCAAGCGCCAGTCGTTCGCCAAGGTCGCTCAAGCCCGGCAGGACGATGAAGTCCGTTCCACCCGACCGCGAGACCGCCGCTTGTCCCTCCGACGCATCATGAACGACCGAAGCGATCCGCCGCTCGACAGCCACCAGCAAGGCGTCTCCGGTCTCGCGCCCAAAGGCCGCGTTGATCGCGTCGAAGCGCTTCAGGCCGACGAGCATCATCGCATTAGGGCCCGATGATAGAAGCGCCTGAACCGTAGCGCTGCTGCCCGTCACTTCATTCGTTTTCTTGTCGGGAGCCGTGACCAGTCTTTCGCTACGTCGGCGTCCCGCCGCTCGATCGACCCTTTCTACATGTCTTGCCGCGAGCAGCAGGGCTGCATCGAGCATGCTGGCGTTAAACGGTTCGGCGATCAGGTGAGTGGCACCCAGCTCGAAGGCATTGGAAATCGTGCTGTTCGCATTATCCGGCAACAGCCCCAGCAAGGCCCCGCGCGAAGTCTCTATCGCTGGCCCGAAGGTAGCGAAATCAACGGCCCCGATTTTTCGCAGGTCGAGGATCATGATGTGCGGCAGGTCTCGCCCCGATGCGAGACGATCGCCAGAAATTATCCAGCCCAGCTTTGCCATTGCATCGAACCGTGGATCGACAGGCACCGGAGACAGTGCAAAACCGACAGTGATTGCCCCTCGTGTCGCGTCGCCTGCTGATGCCCGTTGATCCAGAATACCACCCCTTTGATAAGCCGCTGCTAGACGGTCGAGTGCCCGTCGCCAATTGCTATCGGCACTATGGATGCTTAGTATAACATAATGGTGGAAAACGTTAATCGGACGGACGGGCTACGCGACGGATTTGGGCGTGGAATCAACTACGTACGCCTGTCCCTTACTGATCGATGCGATCTGCGGTGCCGGTATTGCATGGCGGAGGACATGATCTTTCTGCCCCGTTCCGAGATTCTGAGCCTTGAGGAGATCGCCGAACTGGCGCGTAGATTCGTGGCTCGTGGTGTGAAGCGGATCAGGCTGACTGGTGGCGAACCACTGGCGCGGCGCGGCGCGGTGCAGGTGACGACCGAAATCGGCAAGCTGCTAGGGCACGGTCTCGACGAAGTGACCATGACGACCAACGGCACCCGCCTGCGCGAACATGCCCCCGCGCTGCGCGCTGCAGGTGTCGAACGCATCAATGTAAGCATGGACACGCGCGATCCGGAAAAGTTTCGTCACATTACCCGACATGGTGACGTCGCGCAGGTGCTGGATGGCATTCAGGCCGCGAAAGAGGCTGGCCTGAGCGTCAAGATCAACATGGTGGCGCTGAAGGGCATCAACGAGGACGAGATCGAGCCTATGCTGGTCTGGTGCGGCGAACAGGGGTTTGGCCTGTCGCTGATCGAAACCATGCCGCTCGGCGTAGTCGAGGAGGATCGCACCGATCGCTTTCTTTCGCTCGCCGTCGTTAAGGAGCAGCTTTCGGCGCGATATTCGCTGATCCCGAGCGCCAAGCGCACCGGTGGTCCGGCGCGTTATTGGACAATTCCGGAGCTTGGAGCGACGCTCGGCCTGATCTCGCCGCTGACGCAAAACTTCTGCGAAGGCTGCAACCGCATCCGTGTTTCCGCATCGGGACAACTTTATATGTGCCTGGGCCATGAAGACCGCGTCGATCTGCGCGAGGCTCTCCGCTCGGACGATCCCGCGTTGCTCGACGATGCGATCGACCGCGCGCTTGGTGCCAAGCCCAAAGCGCATGATTTCCTCATCGGTACGCCTGCGACTGCCCGGCACATGAGCGTGACCGGAGGATGATCGCCGAGCCGAAGCGCGCCCTTCTCGTATCACCGACCGACGCGGCCGAAGGGGCCGCCGTTGCGCTGCGTTCGCGTCGCGATTGGGTCGATCTGAAGGAGGCCGACATGGTCGTTGCTCTGGGGGGCGACGGTTTCCTGCTCCAGACGCTGCATGCCATGCTCGAAAAGCGCCGTATCCTGCCGGTGTTCGGCATGAACCTCGGCACCGTCGGGTTTTTGATGAACGAGTGGCGCGAGAAGCACCTCGACGAACGTATTGACAAGGCCAAGCTGTTCAACGTCACGCCGCTGCGGATGGAGGCCGAGACGATCGACGGCGAGCGCATTTCGCTGCCCGCCATCAACGAGGTTTCGCTGCTCCGTGAAACGCGCCAGACCGCGAAGCTGGAGGTAGAGGTCAACGGACGCGTCGTGCTCCCGGAACTCGTCTGCGATGGTGTCCTGGTGGCCACCCCGGCGGGTTCCACGGCCTATAATCTTTCCGCACATGGCCCGATCCTTCCGCTCGGTTCGGCCTTGTTGGCTTTGACCCCGATCAGCCCCTTCCGTCCCCGGCGTTGGCGCGGTGCAATCCTGCCCGAAACCGCGATCATCAAGTTTCGTGTTCTCGACCCGGTAAAGCGCCCGGTATCCGCCGTTGCCGACCAGCGCGAAGTCCGTGACGTCGCCACGATCACGGTCTCGATCGACCGTGCCTCGACCTTGAAACTGCTGTTCGATCCCGAACATGCGCTCGATGATCGCATCGCAATGGAGCAGTTCGTCGTCTGATGGGTTGCATCCTGTTGGGAGCGTGTTAGGAGCGCGCCTCCGTTAGTGTTCCCCGGTAGCTCAGCGGTAGAGCATTCGACTGTTAATCGAATGGCCGCCTGTTCGAATCAGGCCCGGGGAGCCAACGGTGTTCCGTGAAGTATTGATATTAAGAGATTTCCTCTAAAATGGGAATCGTCTCTCTCATATGCGCTTTCTCATTCAAAAATCCGCTTTTCCAAAAGCTGCGGGGAAATAGCTTCGCTCGCGAGTCATCCCCCGAATCGTTGGGAGACGGAACTTGAAGGACTAAGGTGCGGTCACGCCGGGCGAAGCAGCCAGAAATCCAGATGAGGATGCCAGCGGCGACCGGCGTCTCTCACGCGCGCTGGCTTTTAGACGATGCTCCAGACGACAGGCAAATACGATGATCAAAGCACAGACAATGAAGCAAATGCGTCGGGTTCACCATTTCATCGGTGTTTTTTTCACCCCCGCAATCCTTCTGTTCGCATTCAGCGGTGCGCTCCAGACGTTCCGGTTGCAGGAGGCAAAAGGATATGGTGGCACTCCGCCGTCGTGGATTGTCTGGATGGCGAGCGTCCACAAGGACCAGGCGCTGCCCCGTCAAAAAGCCGAGAGTCCGAAATCTGAACAGCCCCCTGTAGCACAGCCGGCAGCACGTCCAGCCGTCGCAAAGAACGCCGAACATGCGCGTCCATCGACTTTGCCGCTGAAGATCTTTGTCACCTTCGTGTCGATCGGACTTATCTTGTCGTCGCTGATCGGTGTCATCATCGCGCTCAACAACCGGACAACCCGCCGGACATCTATCGTGATGCTGATCGCGGGAGCCATCATTCCGCTCGTGTTACTCGCCATCTGACAGGTGATCGTCGGACTGGTCGCCTGGCTGCACTCTCGCACCACCGGGCTCCCTCTGACCATGTTACGGGTGCCCGAGGGCCACAGGCGGCAGGGTTGCAGTTTCTCCCGGTAGCTATTTGGAGTTCCACTTCGCCGCACGAGCCCGTTGCTCCTCTGCTGTGCTGAGCGGATCGTCCACCATCAAATCCTGCGCCTCTTTCATCAATTTACCGTTTTCGGACCCGGCCTGACGATAGGCACCGCCGGGCTGCGTGCTGCCCGATCCGGTTCGAACGAGCTTCCAGGCACCAGCATCCTTGCAGGCGATCCCATCGAGCGCTTCACCAGTGAAGACGCGGCAATAATTGCCTGATCTGTTGCGGAAGCTAACCAGTATATGCGTGTCTCCCGAAGCCGAGGCGAGTTGCGTGTCCAGCGCGCCTGCCAGCGACCGCGAAGCAACGAGTGTTCCATCTGGGCTTCTGACACTGTCATTCTGCCACTGCGTCCCGACTCCCACCCCGACCACTACGCAGGCTGCGACTGCAGCGATCTTTAACCAGCCTTGTTTCAGGGGCGATTTGACGGGCATCGGGACGACAGTGTGCGCCCTGATCACATCCGCAAGGGGGTCAGGCTGTCGGTCCAGCGGATACGCAACAATGAGCGTTCGCCGCACTAGCCGATGGGCGGCGACCCGATCGGCGAGTATGGTGTCAGTCGCGATGGCACGCTCGACCCGCTTTGCTGCGATCGGATCGAGTTCGCCATCGGCAAACGCCATCAATGTCTCTTCGTCGAAGGTCATGCCGCCTCTCCTAGGCTGGAAAGCAACGCCTGACGGCCGCGCACCAGCCGTGACGTGAGCGTGCCCATTGGAATATCGAGAACCGCAGCCGCGTCCTTATATGCAAGCCCCTCTACCAGCACGAGAGCGACGGCTTCGCGCTGTTCATCGGGCAGGCGGCGCATTGCCGCCTCGACGTTGGTCAGTTCCACGCGTGCTTCGATCGCCGCGTCGCCACGATCACCAACGCCCATCCCCGCCTCCTCGCTGACAAAGGTTTGTGCAGCCCGGTTTCGTGACCTCGCAGTGTCGATCCAGGCATTGCGCATTATACGATACATCCAGCTATCCATTCTCGTTCCGGACTGCCATTGCGCCCGACCGTTGAGCGCTTTCTCTACAGTCACCTGACACAGGTCGTCGGCGTCTGCAGCGTTGCGCGACAGCGAACGTGCGAACCGCCGCAGTTGCGGTAGCAGCGCGACCAATTCATCTTCGAACCGTGTCAAACCGGCCTGTCCTTGTTCATGGATTAAACGGATGCCGGTGGCCGTTTAATCCTTATGCTGTCATATTTTCCATCATGACCAGACTTAAACACCTTTGTGCCGCGTTCGCACTCGTTGGACTGCTGACTAACGGCGCTGGCGCGCAATTGCTGCAAGCTGACCCTGTCCTTGGCCATGTCATGGGCCAGCTCGGGTCGGTTGGTGCAGTGGTCGGCGACCTGCCGGCGCGCGCGACAGAGACCCTGGCAAATGCGCGCATCGATCGGATAACTTCGCTCATCAAAGCAAACCCGACCCGCATTGCGTTGGACCAGAACGGGTTTCCGGCGCGGGCGGGAGAAGTCCTGATCGACGAGCCCGACGACGCATTGCTGCTGACTGCAGCCCAGCGTGGATTTCGCCTGATCGAGAAGGGCGAAGTGCTCGGCATCGGCTTCGCTCGCATGGGAACGCCTTCCGGCCAGTCGCTGTCTACGGCAATTCGCGCACTCAAACGGCTGGGGGCAAGGTCCGTTTCTGCCGATCAGCTTCACACCGAAAGCGGCATTGCAGAAGCGCCGGTCACGCTCAGTTCACCCGACAAGGGGCCCGCCATCGGCATCATCGACAGCGGTGTTGCGGGTCGCGTGACCGCCCGGCGCGGCTTCGCCAGCGGCGCGCCGAACCCCGGAAATCATGGCTCCGCGATCGCCTCTCTCATAACCGGCGGGGGAGCGGTGCGGGGTGCGCTGCCCACGGCACGATTATTCTCGGCCGACGTCTATGGCACCGACCCCGCCGGCGGGAACGCCAGCGCAATCGCCAAAGCGATCGGGTGGCTGGTCGGCGAAAACGTGTCCGTCCTGACCATCAGCCTCGTCGGCCCGGCCAACCCGCTCCTTGCACGCGTGGTTGCCGCCGCACAGGCGCGTGGTGCGATCATCGTTGCCGCTGTCGGTAACGATGGCCCGGCCTCACCATTCAGCTATCCGGCTTCTTATCCCGGCGTCATCGCGGTCACCGGTATCGATGGGCGGGATCGAGTGCTGATCGAGGCAGGCCGGGCCACGCATCTCGATTACGCAGCCCCGGGGGCCGATATGCTTGCCACGACTGCAACGGGCGCCAGCGTTGCTGTCAGGGGCACGTCGTTCGCCGCTCCGCTCGTTGCGGCAACGATCGCGGCTGCCTACCCTGCCCTTTCTCCGTCGAAAATCCATGCGGCATTGGCGCGTGTCGATGCGGGCGCGCGAAAGGGGGGAAATCGCTATGGCCGGGGAATTGTGTGCGAAAAATGCCGCACGCCGGTGAAATAAATTATTCATCTCGGGATTAAACCGCATCCCGCCTCCGTTCTCCTTTCAGAATTCAAAGGAGAATGACGATGACGAAGTTTCTGATCGGCGCTGCGGCGCTTGCATTGCTCTCGACGAACCCGGCTTCGGCGCAGCTTCTCGGCGGCGGCGGTGGCGGAATGCTTGGTGGTGCTTTGGGTGGCGCTGGCGGTGCGCTCGGTGGCGCTGGATCAATTGGCGGATCGATGGGCGGTATCGGGCGTTTGCCTGACACCGTTAGCGATACTGCGGGCCGTACATCCAGTTCGGGCCGGGTCGATAAATCGGTAAATCGCCACAACGGGCACGTCAGCGCGTCAGGCACCGGTTCAACCGACACGACTATTACCAACACCAGTTCCGTCGTTGGGCGGTCAATCGGTGGCAGCGGTGCCGCATCGGCATCGGGTAGTGGCGGCGCGGATGCTCAACTGGTTGGCACTGATAACGTACGTGGAATCGCCGGCCAGGCCGCCGGCACCGCACGAGGCGCTGCCCAACAAACGCGGGACATGGCCCAGTCCGCAGCATCCAGCGCGCAGGGCTATACCAATAACGTGAGCGGCAATGCAGCAGCAGCGGGTTCGGGCACGCTGTCGGCCGCGCCGGGAATGCTCGCGGTGGCCGGGAGCGCCGCCGGTAGCGGCGCCGGGTCGTTCAACGTGACCCGTGGCATGAGCGTAACCGACGCCAGGGGTCGCGTCATCGGCACGGTGCGCGATCTGAAATCAACATCGACCGGTCAGGTTCACGATGTGGTGATGAAGGTCGGCAATCGCACGGCGACCCTTCCAGCCAGCAACTTCTCCGGGTCGGGCAATGTGCTGGTTTCCGCAATGGGCAAGAGTGACGTGGCGTCCGCTGCGAAGAAGTAAACCGCAAAACAAGCGGCTTCAAGTCGGCGCTTGAGGATAGGCACCCGTGGAAGTATCCCGCGGGTGCCTATCCGTGCTTGATGAACAGGAGTGAATTGCCGTCGCTGCGAGTAACAAGCGTGAAAACGTTGGTTTTCGCGGGTAACACGGCCATTGGCGAACAATGACAATCTATAATCCAGCCCAGAGCCACCAGCGTTCATGACTCCTGAAATTCTATATTACGCCTGCGCGGCGATCGCCGTGGTGCTATCGGGACTGGCGAAGGGCGGCTTTGCAGGCGTCGGTGCGCTGGCTATGCCGGTCATGGCGCTTGGCGTCGATCCGGTGCGCGGTGCTGCGATCCTGCTCCCCATATTGATCATCCAGGACGCGGTCAGCGTCTGGTCGTTCCGTCATGACTGGGATCGGCGCGTACTGGTCGTGATGCTGCCCGGTATGGCGGTCGGCATCACCCTGGGTTATTTTTTTGCCGCGATGGTTTCGGAAACGGCAGTACTTGGCGTGCTGGGTGCGATCTCGGTGGTTTTCGGGCTGCATCGACTCTGGCTCGAACGCGGCGGCGCAGTCGGCCTGCCCTCCAACTCACCAAACTGGGTGGGAACATTATTCGGTGTGGCATCTGGATTCACCAGCCAGATTGCCCATGCCGGATCGCCGCCCTTCCAGATGTGGGTCCTGCCGCGTCGCCTGCCCCGCGACACCTTGGTTGGGACCACCGCGATCGCCTTTGCCACGATGAACTGGATGAAAGTGCCTGCCTATGCAGCCCTTGGGCAATTCACCCGCGCAAACCTAACCGCGACGGCCCTGCTCGTGCCGCTTGCACTGTTGTCGACCTTTGCCGGAGTATCGCTCGTCCGTCGGATCGACCCGACCCGATTTTACACGTTGATCTATGTCCTGATGGTCTTGCTAGGACTTAAGTTGATGTTTGACGCTGTGCTGTAGCCGGAAAGCTGGACGAGCCAACCGGCCCACCTCTAGCGCGCCTTTTTGCTCGCGATCCAGCGGTCGATCTTCGCTTCCAGCACAGCCATTGGCAGCGCGCCCGACATCAGGATTTGTGCATGGAATTCCCGAACGTCGAACTTCGGCCCGAGCGCCACAGTCGCCTTGGCGCGCAGTCGCTGGATCGTCAGCGCCCCGATCTTATAGGCCAGCGCCTGACTCGGAATCGCGATGTAACGCTCGACTTCGGCGGTTGCATCGGTCCTGCCCATCGCCGAATTGTCGAGCATATAGGCAATCGCCTTGTCGCGACTCCAGCCTTGCGAATGAATCCCGGTATCGACGACAAGCCGCATCGCGCGCAGGATTTCGTCGTTCAGATGGCCATAATATTGGTAGGGATCCGTGAACAGGCCAAGCTCCTTACCCAGGCTTTCGGAATAAAGCGCCCAACCCTCGACATAAGCGGTGTTCCCCCCGAAACGCTGGAACGCGGGAAGCGCGGTATTTTCCTGTGCCAGACTGATCTGGAAATGATGCCCCGGTCGCCCCTCATGAAGAAACAGCGTTTCATACCCCCAGGTGAAGCGCGAGGGCAGGTCATAGCTGTTGTAGTAAAACACGCCGGGCCGCGAACCATCTGGAGTGCCCCCCTGATACGATCCGCCAGCGTCGGTCTTTTCCTTGTACGGTGGCACAGGACGAATCTCGAGCGGCGACTTGGGGATCGTATCGAAATCCCGCGGGATCGTGACCGACAGCCGCTTGTCGATCGCGAAAAACGCGTCACGCATCGCCGCCGCGGTCTTTGGGGCGAACTTCGGGTCGGTCCGCATATATTCGAAGAACTGTGGCAGCGTGCCCTTAAAGCCGACCTGCGTCTTGACCTTCTCCATCTCGCTATGGATGCGGGCGACTTCCGACAGGCCCAGCGTGTGGATCGCTTCCGGCGTCACGTTCGTGGTCGTCGTCTGCTCGACCAGATAGCGGTAATAGGCTGCCCCGCCCGGCATCTGGCCAAGGCCCACGGTCGTGCGCGCCTTCGGCAGATAGTCGGTCTTGATGAAATCCCGCAGCCTGGTGTGCGCCGGGATCAACTGGGTACGGATGAAGGCCGCATAGGCCGTCTTCAGCCGAGCCTGATCCGCCGCCGAAACTGTTGCGGGGAACTTGGTGACAGGCTTGTAGAATGTCGAACCCTCGACGCCCTGCGCGATCAACGCATCCAGTTGATCGACGACATTCTGCATCACGAGTTTCGGGTTGGTCACGCCATCGGCGAGCCCTTCGCGCATCCGCCCGATCGCCCGATCCAGATAGGTGACATAGCCAGCCAAGCGGATCAGATTATTGTCATAGTCCGCCACCGTCTTGAACGGCGCCGCACCCTCACCCGAGGACAGGTCGGGGAACATCGTCTGGATGCCATAAAAATGATCGATAGGCCGGTCTGTGGCGGTCCGCAGCAGAGCCGGATCAAACCCCCTCAAAGTCATGTCGGCCTGGTATTTAAAGACGTCGTATGAAATCTGGTCCTCGGAACTCAGCTTCGAACGGTCGATTGTCTTCAACGCCGCGAGATCCGCCTCGGTGGCCGCTTTTTCCCGCGCCTGATATTGATCGGTGATGCCATCGCCGAACTGCCCCCCGAACCGATAGTCCCCCCTGAACAGCGCATTCAGCGGATTGCGTTTCAGACTGGCCTCGTCGCTGTCCGAAAATATCTTTCGCAGCTTTGCACTTTCGGAAGACACAGCCGCATTGCTGGCCACGGTTTGCGCATCGGCAATCGCGGGTGCGAGCAGGGCGATAGAAACACCTGTCAGGATAATGGTACGCAGACGCATGGGACTCTCCGATTATTACGTAGTGTGCTAATCCCCTAATACACCCTGTCAAGCTGCCTTTGAACGGGCGGGGCTAGAAAACTTCAACACGCCGTCCTCGACCTTGCCGAACTTCAGTGCGAACAGATCGAGAATATAATTCTGGTTTAGTTTCCAGGGTTTGCGCGACCCCTGCTTCGGCAACATGTGCAGCGCGCGTGTGACGTATCCGCTCGAAAAGTCGAGGAAAGGCTCCTCGGTAATATCGGAGCCGTCCCGCCTGGGTGTAACCACCGCCGCACCGCGTCGATCCATCATGTTCAGGATGCGGCAGACGTAATCCGACGTCAGGTCGGCCTTCAATGTCCAGGACGCGTTGGTATATCCGAACACATAGGCAAGGTTCGGCACGTCGCTGAACATCATCCCCTTGTAGCTCATTGTCTGGCTGACGTTCAGCGGAACATCGTCGATAGCGAAAGCCACGTCGCCCAGCACGTTCAGCGTCAGCCCTGTTGCGGTGACGATAACGTCGGCAGGCAGGAATTCCCCGGAAGACAGCCGGATGCCGTTCGCGGTGAAAATGTCCACGGTGTCGGTGACGACCTCTGCCTTGCCAGTCCGGATCGCCTTGAACAGATCATCATCCGGCACCGCGCACAGCCGCTGATCCCATGGATTATAGTTCGGGGTAAAATGTTTGCCGACGTCATAGTCCTGCCCGAGCTGCGCATGCACCATCTCGATCAGTCGTTTCCTGAAAGCAGCCGGCTTCTTCCGCGCGAGGTTGAACAGGAACGACCCGAGCAGGACGTTCTTCCACCGCGTGATCCCATAGGCGACCCGCAAAGGCAGCCACTTCTGCAACCGGATCGCGCCATTATCGATCCCCGGTCGCGAAGCCACGTAAGTCGGCGACCGCTGCAGCATTACCACATGCGCACCAAGCTCCGCCAGCGCCGGGACCAATGTCACGGCGGTCGCGCCGCTGCCGATCACCACGAACTTCCTGCCCGCATAGTCGAGGTTCTCGGGCCAGAATTGCGGGTGCACGATCCGCCCCGCAAACGCGTCCTGCCCTGCAAATTCCGGTCGATGCCCGTCGGCATAGGAATAATAACCGCTGCACATCATCACGAACCCGGCGGTCAGCGTTTCCGCCACCCCGTCCCGCTCGACCTGCACCGTCCACCGCGCCTCTGCCGAAGACCAGTCCGCCCGCAACACCCGGCACCCGTACCGGATATGCCCGTCGATACCGTTCTCGCGCGCAGTCTCGCGGATATAGTCCAGGATCGTCGAACCATCGGCAATGGACTTGTCGTCCACCCATGGTTTGAACCGATAGCCCAGCGTATACATATCGCTGTCCGACCGTACGCCCGGATATCGGAACAGATCCCACGTCCCGCCGCTCGCCGCCCGCGCCTCCACTATGGCATAGCTTTTCGCCGGACAGTTCTTGTGCAAATGCCACGCTGCACCGATACCCGACAGCCCTGCACCCACGATCAGGACATCGAGATGCTCGACGTTCACCCTGCGAAGCTCTGCCACAATAAGCGCCCAGAAACGTACAGGATCAGCGCCGCCGTCAATCGTCGCAGCCATATCGGCGGCAATATCTGGACACCCGTCCGGCTGCCGATCTGGCCCCCGATCAACACCGCAACCGCAAGCGGCCAATAGGCGAGCACTGGCTGCAGCACCGTCATGCCGCCCGCCATTATCTTGCTCAACTGGCCACCAAGCCCCGCAATTGAGTTGGCCAATATGAACACCGATGCACTTGCCGCTACGCGCTTGGTCTTGTCCCATCCGATGAGGTGAAGCACCGGCGCCAGGAATATCCCGCCACCGATCCCGACGATCCCCGACAACAGCCCCAGCGGCGCAGCAATCAGCGGCCCCAGCACCGGAAAGCGCGCAGGCTCTCCTTCGACGTCCTCGCGCGTAGGCCGCTGGATTAACAGCACGATCCCCGCCACGAACAGCGACCCGCCCAGCAACAGGATGAACAGCGCCTTCGATATCGGCAAAGCGCCACCGATCAGCGCCGCAGGAATGGACACCGCGAGCAGTGGCCACAGCCGTCCCCAGGGCACCAGCCCCGCCTTCGCGAACCGGATGCTGCCCCCGGTCGCGACGATCAGGTTGCAAACCAGCGCGATGATCGGGAAAATGCGGTGGTCAACGCCGGCCAGCACCAGCAGCGCGTTATAGGTCGATCCACCGGCAAAGCCGACCGACGCGTAAAGCAACGCGGTTCCGAAAAAGGCGAATGCCAGTGCCAGCACGGGTTAAAGCGCCCCGTGGCAGTGCTTGTACTTCTGCCCCGACCCACAAGGGCAAGGCGCATTGCGGCTGACCCGGCCTTCCCAATCGGCGGGGTCCATGCCCAACATTTCCTCAGGATCAGGCTGCGCCATCTGCAGCGGCGGCAGGCGCGTCGTGATGAACCCGTACCCACCACCGGCATCGGTATCATAGCTGTCGTCGTCGCCCGTCAATGCATCGATATGCGTGGTGAAAATGTCGGGCATCTGCGGCAAATCGGTTTGTGGATTGAACCCGAACTGAGCATGCGCCAGCACCTTGGTCACGTCCTCACGGATCGCCTCCAGCATCCGCTCGAACAGCACGAAAGCCTCGCGTTTATATTCGTTGATCGGCGTCTTCTGCGCATAAGCCCGCAGATGGATCACCTGACGCAGCGCATCCAGCGTCGCCAGATGCTCCTTCCAGTGATGGTCGAGGTTCTGCAACATGATGCTCTTTTCGACCGAAATCCACGTCTCCGGGTCCAGCTCCGCCGACTTCACCGCAATCGAAGCATCGGCTGCTTCCTGAATCCGGTTCTCCATCTTCTCGGCATCGATGCCCTCTTCGGCCACCCACTCCGCGATCGGCAGTTCCAGCCCGAGGATCTCAGCCGTCCGCTCCTGCATGGATTCAACATCCCACTGTTCGGGATAGCTGTCGGGCGGGCACGCATCGGCCACGATATTGTTGACCGTCTCGGCGCGCATATCCACGACCACGTCGTCCACCGTATCGGCATCCATGATGTCCGAACGCTGCTCATAGATGACCTTGCGCTGGTCGTTCATCACGTCATCATATTCGACGACCTGTTTACGCACGTCGTAATTGCGCGCCTCGACCTTGCGCTGCGCCGTCTCGATGGCCTTCGACAGCCACTTCGACCCGATCGCCTCGCCGTCGGGGATATTGTTGTTCATCATCTTCGAGAACATCGTGTCGGGGCCGAAGATCCGCAGCAGATCATCGTCAAGGCTCAGGTAGAAACGCGACAGGCCCGGATCGCCCTGACGTCCCGAACGCCCGCGCAACTGGTTGTCAATACGTCGGCTTTCATGGCGTTCCGTACCCAGCACGAACAATCCGCCCGCAGCCAGCACCTTCGCCTTGTCGTCGGCAACCTCTGCCTTGATCTTGGCAATCGCCGCCTCGCGCTCCGGTCCCTCGGGCATCTCGGAAAGTTCGTCACCAACCCGGAACTCGACGTTACCGCCCAGCTGAATATCCGTACCGCGCCCCGCCATGTTGGTCGCGATCGTCACCGCGTTCAGGCTGCCCGCCTGGGCCACGATATGCGCCTCCCGCTCATGGAAACGCGCGTTCAGCACTTCATGCTTCACGCCTTCCGCCGTCAGATATTCGCTCAGCAATTCGGACTTCTCGATCGAAACCGTACCGACCAAGACCGGCTGGCCGATCTTCGCCTTTTCGGCAATCGACTTGGCGATCGCGGCGAACTTGTCGTTCGTGTTCTTGTAGAACTCGTCTTCCTCATCGATGCGCTGGACGCCGACGTTGGTCGGGATCGTCACCACGTTCATCTTGTAGATGTCGAAGAATTCCGCGGCCTCGGTCGCCGCCGTACCCGTCATGCCGGACAGCTTGGGATACATACGGAAAAAGTTCTGGAACGTGATCGACGCCATCGTCTGGTTCTCTGGCTCGATCGCCACGCCTTCCTTGGCCTCGACCGCCTGATGCAAGCCGTCCGACCAGCGCCGCCCGTCCATCATGCGCCCGGTAAACTCATCGATGATGACGATCTTGCCGTCCTTCTCGATATAGTCGGTATCGCGCCGAAACATCATGTTCGCGCGCAGCGACTGGTTCAGATGATGGACGACCTGCGTATTCTCGATGTCGTACAGGTTGTCGCCTTCCAGCAACCCCGCGTCCTCCAGCATCCGCTCGGCCTTTTCGGTGCCGTCCTCGGTCAGGATGATCGACTTCTGCTTCTCGTCCTTCTCGTAATCTTCCTCGGCAAACTGCTTCACGACCGCATCGACCAGCATATAAAGCTCGGACTTGTCATCGGTCGGACCCGAAATAATCAGCGGCGTCCGCGCCTCGTCGATCAAAATGGAATCGACCTCATCGACGATGCCGAAGTTGAACGGCCGCTGCACCATCTGCCCGCGATCGTACTTCATATTGTCGCGCAGGTAATCGAAGCCGAACTCGTTGTTCGTCCCGTAAGTGATATCCGCCGCATAAGCCGCGCGCCGCTCACCTTCGGAAATGTCGGGAACGACAACCCCGACCGTCAGCCCGAGAAAGCGATAAACCCGCCCCATCCAGCCCGCATCGCGCGCCGCCAGATAGTCGTTGACGGTGACGACATGCGCGCCGAGCCCCGGAAGCGCGTTCAGATAACAGGCGAGCGTGGCGACCAAAGTCTTGCCCTCACCCGTCCGCATTTCGGCAATCTCACCGCGATGCAGGACGATGCCGCCGATCAACTGCGTATCGTAATGGCGCTGTCCCAACGTCCGCGAAGCCGCCACGCGCACCGTCGCAAACGCTTCGGGCAGCAGGGCGTCGAGCTTCTCACCCTCCGCAAGCCGCGCGCGGAACAGCACGGTCTGGTTGGAAAGCTCCTCATCGGACATCGCCGAAATGGACGGATCGAAGTCGTTGATCTTCTGCACGATCGACCCGAGCGACTTGACGTAACGATCATTCGACGACCCGAA
>JAQGKX010000144.1 GCA_028289885.1 Sphingomonadales bacterium | reverse complement strand
AGCCTGCTAGCGGGCGCAGCCATGTCAGTCGATAGCGCAACCGTCCGCAAGATCGCTTCCCTCGCCCGTATCGCCATGCGCGATGACGAGGTGGAGGCGATGGTCCCCGAACTCAACAACATCATCGGTTGGATAGAACAACTGGGTGAGGTCGATGTCACCGGCATCGAGCCAATGACCGCCGTGATCGCCAACACGCTGCGGTGGCGCGATGATGTGGTGAATGCCGATCCGCAAACCGGGGGCAACATCCGCACCAAGATATTGGCCAATGCACCCGCACCCGAACACGGGTTTTTCGGTGTGCCGAAAGTGATCGAATAATGACGAATTTAACCGATTTAGGCATCGCGGGGATCCGCGATGGCGTGCGCGATGGCGCATTCTCCGCACGTGAAGTGGCGACGGCGTTCAACGCGAATGTTGCGGCAGCCAAGGGGCTGAATGCTTTTCTGGTCGAGACGCCCAACCATGCTCTGGCCGCTGCCGATGCTGCGGACGCGGCGCGGACTGCGGGCGAGTTGAAGCCGCTGTCGGGTGTTCCGATCGGCATGAAGGATCTGTTCTGCACCGAAGGCGTGCCTACGACGGCGGCGAGTACGATCCTTGGGGGCTTTACGCCGCAGTATGAATCGACGGTTTCGGGCAAATTGTGGTCGGCAGGCGCGGGGATGCTCGGCAAGCTGAACCTCGACCAGTTCGCGATGGGGTCTTCGAATGAGACTTCGGCGTTCGGACCGGTGATTTCGCCGTGGCGGCGGGCTGGCAGCAATGCCGCTTTGGCTCCGGGCGGGTCTTCGGGCGGCTCGTCGGCTGCGATTTCAGCACGGCTGTGTCCGGGCGCTACGGGTACCGATACGGGGGGGTCGATCCGCCAGCCTGCTGCGTTCACCGGGATTTCGGGGATCAAGCCGACTTATGGCCGGTGTTCGCGGTGGGGTGTGGTGGCGTTTGCATCCTCGCTCGATCAGGCGGGCGCGATGGCGCGCGATGTTCGTGATTGTGCGATCATGCTCGAGGCGATGGCCGGGTTCGATGCCAAGGATTCGACCTCGCTGGAGGTAGCGGTTCCGCGTTGGGAAGCCGGGCTGTCGGGCGATCTAAAGGGCAAGCGCGTCGGGATTCCACGCGAGTACCGCGTCGACGGGATGCCTGCGGAGATTGATGCTTTGTGGGAGAGCGGTATTGCGTGGCTGAAGGATGCCGGCGCGGAGATCGTCGAGGTTTCTTTGCCGCATACTAAGTACGCGCTGCCCGCCTATTATATCATTGCCCCGGCAGAGGCTTCGTCGAACCTCGCTCGCTATGATGGCGTGCGATATGGTTTGCGTGATTTGCCCGAGGGTGCAGGGTTGCAGGATATGTATGCGGCAACGCGAGCAGCGGGGTTCGGACCAGAGGTCAAGCGGCGCATCATGATCGGCACTTATGTGCTGAGCGCCGGGTTTTACGACGCCTATTATACGCAGGCGCAGAAGGTCCGGACGTTGATCGCGCGCGATTTCGACCGAGCGTTTCAGGAGTGCGATCTGCTCCTGACCCCGACTGCGCCGAGTGCTGCGTTTGCGCTGGGTGAGAAGTCGGACGATCCGCTGGCGATGTATCTGAACGATGTGTTCACGGTTCCGTCTTCGCTGGCTGGATTGCCCGCGATGTCGATTCCGGGTGGGCTGGACGCTGGCGGGTTGCCGCTGGGGTTGCAGATTATCGGTCGGGCGCTGGATGAACAGGGCGTGCTGAATGCGGCGCTCGCAATAGAGGAACGCGCCGGGTTTACCGCGCGACCGGAGGCTTGGTGGTGAGCAATTATCGGGTAAAAGGCGTAACGGGTGACTGGGAAGTCGTCATCGGCCTCGAAGTCCACGCGCAGATCACATCGAACGCGAAACTGTTCTCGGGTGCATCGACTGAGTTCGGTGCTGAACCCAACGCTCAGGTGTCGCTGGTCGATGCAGCGATGCCGGGGATGCTGCCGGTGCTGAACGGCGAATGCGTCAAGCAGGCGGTGCGGACCGGGCTTGCCATCGACGCCGAGATCCATCGCTGGAGCCGGTTCGATCGCAAGAATTATTTTTATGCCGATCTGCCGCAGGGTTATCAGATTTCGCAGCTTTATCACCCGATCGTCGGCGAAGGATCGCTGCTGGTCGAGACCGATGAGGGCGAGAAGGTCATCGGCGTCGAGCGCATCCATATCGAACAGGATGCCGGCAAGCTGATGCACGACCAGCATCCGACGATGTCCTATGTCGACCTTAACCGCTGCGGCGTCGCGCTGATGGAGATCGTGTCGAAGCCCGACATGCGCTCCCCTGCAGAAGCAGGGGCTTACGTCAAGAAGCTGCGCGCGATCCTGCGCTATGTTGGGTCGTGCGATGGTAATATGGAACAGGGTTCGATGCGCGCCGACGTCAACGTGTCGGTGCGGCGAACGGGCGAGGAATTCGGCACGCGGACCGAGACGAAGAACGTCAATTCGGTGCGCTTCATCCAGGCGGTCGTCGAATATGAGGCGAAACGTCAGGTTGCAGTGATCGAGGACGGGGGCAAGATCGTTCAGGAAACGCGGCTGTTCGACCCGGATAAGGGCGTCACCCGGTCGATGCGATCGAAGGAAGACGCGCATGATTACCGGTATTTCCCCGATCCTGATCTGTTGCCGCTGGTGCTTACCGCGGAATTCATCGCCGAGTGCAAGGCGTCGCTGCCCGAACTGCCCGATGCAAAGCGCGCGCGGTTCGTCGATGTGCTGGGTATTCCGCCGTATAGTGCCGATGTGATTACCTCCGACGTCGAGACGGCGCGCTGGTTCGAGGCGCTGCTCGCGGCTGGGGCAGAGGCAAAGGCCGGAGCGAACTGGCTGACGTCGGAGCTGTTTGGGGCGCTAAACCGCTTGGGCAAGGATATTATCGACAGCCCGGTTTCGCCGGTTCAGGCGGCTGAATTGCTGGGGTTGGTGGCTGATGGCACGATTTCGGGGAGCCTCGCCAAGCAGGTGTTCGAGGCGATGCTGGAGACCGGTGACGGTGCGGCAAAGATCGTCGAGGATCGCGGGCTGAAGCAGACCAGCGACACCGGCGCGATCGACGCAGTGATTGCCGAAGTGCTGGCCGCCAATGGTGACAAGGTCGAACAGTATAAGGCGGGCAAGGAAGCGCTGTTCGGGTTTTTTGTCGGCCAAACGATGAAGGCGATGGCGGGCAAGGCCAACCCAAAGATCATCAATGATTTGCTGAAGAAAGCGCTTGCGTAACGATCAGCATTCTTACTAGGCCGTCCAAACTAGGCAGCCTGATTCTGCCTGGCTGCTGGGGGGCATTCATGAATCGTTGGTTTTGCACGGCGTTGGTTTTCGCACTCTGGTCGAGTGCTGCTGTTGCTCAAGAGAAATCGGCCCTGAAGCCGGGTTTTCTATTTCCGACCGATCATCCTGTGCGTATCCTCGTCTTCAGGCCCGACGTAAAAGTCGGATCGCAATCTGCGGGCGGGACCGTGACGCCGATGGCCGACTGGACCAAGGAGGCGCGGACGTTCATCGCTAGCGCCCTGGTCGCAGGCAAGCCAAAGGGCGCAAGCGAGATCGTCTTTATGCCGGAACTGTCCGGAGAAGATGGCGTATTGCTCGCCGAGTATCGTGCATTGTTTCGGGGCGTCTCCGACACAGTGCTTCAGCATCGACTGTTCAAGGGCAATAGACTCCCAACCAAAAAGACCGGGTTCGAATATACTTTGGGCACCGGCGTTTCGCGTCTGGGGCAGATTGGCGGCGGTGACTATGGTTTGTTCATCACCACGGACGACGCATTCGGATCGACGGGTCGCAAAATGTTGCAACTCTTTGCTGCTGGCGTTGCCGGGGTCGGGATCCAATCGGGTCGACATACCGGCTATGCTGGACTGATCGATTTGAAGACCGGCGATCTCCTCTGGATCAATGCCGACTATGCAATGGGCGGAAACGTTCGTGAGGCCGATGGAGCGGTTAAGCGAGTTGCGCAATTGCTTGAAGATTTTCCGTTGCAGGCAACTCCGACAATTGCAGCAAAGTGAAATCTCCCATTTGGCGATGGCTTGTTGCCGTCGCGGCGATTGCTTGCGCCAGTCAGTCACCGGCAAATGAGTCAAAGCCGATCGGGTCGCCCGCCGACTTTGGTTATCAACCGATCGGGACCGACGAACAGGGCCTTTGGGCGGAGGCGGCAGAGACAGAACGCACCCTGACCAATTCCAAAATGCTTGTTCGCGACGAAAAGCTAACCGCATATCTAAGATCGGTTTTATGTCGTGAGGTCGGCGCAGACCGCTGCAAGGCCGCGCGCATATATGTTGTTCGACAGCCGTTTTTCAACGCAAGCATGGATGCGAACGGCATGCTTACCGTTTTCACGGGCGCGCTGTTGAGAATTCGTAACGAAGCTCAATTGGCGGCTATTCTCGGCCACGAATTCGTCCACTTCGAAGCAAGGCATAGTCTGGCGGGATTCAAGAGTGCGCGTAATACCGCAAGCTGGGTTAGCTGGTTGACGGTGATATCGATCGGGGCGGGCCAGTATCAGGACTATCGAGCTGCCTTTTGGGCGAACCATTATCGATTTTCACGAGATCAGGAGCGGGAGGCCGACCTTCGTGGCCTGCGAGACATGGGCCGCAGCGGCTATCGAACCGTGTGCGCCAGCCAAATCTGGGCGGGGCTACGCAGTGAGGACGATGCCACGGCAACAGCATTAGGACTCCGCAGTCTGAAGGACTCACCCAAGGGGCTTTTTGCCTCCCATCCGATGAATGCCGAACGCATGCTCTACCTGGCGGATGAAGCAAGCAAGGTCGGCGTTGGCAACGACTTCGACGGCGCGAAGGAATATGAAGCAGCCATCAGTCACCTGTGGCCAATGTTGATCGACGATCAGATCAAATTGAACGACTTTGGTGGGTCGGAGTTCTTGCTGGCAAGTCTTGCAACAAGCGGTTGGTCCGCTCCGCTCCTTTATGCGCGCGGTGAACTTTACCGTTCGCGAGGACGACCGATCGATATTCAGCAATCGACGTTATATTATCGAGAAGCGACCGGACTACCCGACGCCCCATCGCAAGCGTGGCGGGGATTGGGATTGTCGCTTGCGCGAAGCAGCGACCGACCCGGCGCGAAACTGGCTATCGACGAATATCTTAAACGAAATCCGCAAGCAGGCGATAAGCCAATGCTGCTCATGATCGCAGGGGAAGCACAATGAAGGTCATTTATCATACGCTTTGCGCAGCGGCACTTGCCGTTACAAGCCCGGCTACAGCCAAATGGACGACGATGCCGGATACGCTGCCGGTTGCCGTTGCCAAGAGCCAGATGACAGTCGTTGCAGGCCCGGGATGGAACCAGAACTCCGCCCGCCCTTTCAAGAAGGGCGAGTCGTGGAGCATCGACGGGCCTCTGCTAAACACGATCGATTTTTACGCTGGGATCGCTGGCGGTGAGAGCCTGGCCAGAGAACGCGACAAGAAGCGTCAGCCCCTGCCGAAGTTCACGGCCGATATGTTGCCGACCGATGTTGCGCAGCTTTACGAGCAGACCGCGCGAATTACGCTCGGAACGTCCGAGTTTTCAGTCGATTCGATGGAACCGACCGTGTTCCTGAATCGACCCGGGTTCAAGTTTACATACCATTATACGAGGCCGGACGAAGAACTTACCCGCAACGGAGAGGCGCAGGGGGTGATCGTAAAGGGTAAGCTTTATCTGATCGCGTATAATGCTGCGGCGCTTCACTATTTCAAAGCGGGACTGCCCAGCGCGCATGTCGTTATGGCCAGTGCTTACCTTAAATAGTTTACCCCACCAACTCTCCGCCAGCATCGGGCGTGGGCTGGTTTCCCGGCACCGGCATGTCGATATCGCCCGGAAGCGGGTTCACCTCGGCGGGCGGCTCGGTCGGTTGACCGGCGGGGGTCTGGGCAGGTTCTTCGAACGGCGGGGGCACGCTGGCCATATAGTTTCTCCTCTTAGATAGAACAAACGCGCGGGTGGGGAGGAGGCTCCCTTTCAATCGCAACGATAGCGACGGAGACCCGCTTGCCCTTTTCGACCGTCCAACATATAGACGCGCGCCTTGTCGGCGTACCTTTGCGGGCGTGGCGGAATTGGTAGACGCGCTTGGTTTAGGTCCAAGTATCGTGAGATGTGGGGGTTCGAGTCCCTTCGCCCGCACCAACCTT
>JAQGKX010000138.1 GCA_028289885.1 Sphingomonadales bacterium | reverse complement strand
GTGTGTTCGCTACCCGCGACTCATATGGCGCATGGCAGGTCATGCCCGGTGGTTTTGCGCGGATCGGCATCGAGAGCGACATTCGCGCCGCCGTGATGGGAGAGGGTGCGTTTTCCGCCGACGTTTGCATCGTCGGGACGCAGCCGGTCGCACCCGTCACCCTCGTCGCGGCCACCGACGCCGTAGCAATCCGACGCAACCCCGGCACCTTGCCCAGTCGCGTTGCCGACAATCTTTTCTGGCTTGGCAGGTATCTGGAACGTGCCGAAGGTGTCTTGGCGCTCGTCCGCGCGAGTATCGGCGGGTCTGTCGATGTCGATGGGGGAGCGCCCATCGCTCCGGCAACTCTGAAGCGCCTCGAATCGATGCTCATCGGCAGCGGCGCGGCGACGAAACGCGCCAACCGCCCCGGCGCAACCATCGTCGAACTCGCCAGCGCCGCGCTCAGCGACAGGGACGAGACCTACAGCGTTCGTGCGCTGCTCAACCACGCCCGCGACATCGGCGAAGGCTCACGCGAGCGCCTGTCCACCGACGTCTGGCACTTGCTGGAGGCACCATTCCCGACCGCCGACCGTATCAGCCAGCGCGCCTCCGAAATGCACCAGCGGTTCGCCGCACTGGCCGGATTGTCCGCTGAAAACATGGGGCGCACCGCTGGCTGGCGCTTCCTCGACTGTGGCCGCCGGATCGAACGCGCGGGCACCGTTTGCCGCCTGCTTCGCGCCTTTTCCGTCCCCGACGCCAGCGCCGATGACCTCGCCATGCTGCTCGAACTTACCAACAGCCAGATCGGGTATCGCCAGCGTTACCCGACTGGTGTGTCCGCAGCCGCCGTGCGCGATCTCGTCGCGCTCGACGCTGGCAACCCGCGCAGCCTCGCGTTTCAGGTCGCGGCGATGGTCGGGCACCTCGATGCCCTGCCGCGCCTGTCCGACGACGGCATGGCCGAGGAACAGCAAAGCGCGGCTGCCGCGATTGCCGCATTCGTCGCCACACTGAGCGCGGCGACGCTCGATACCCATCAGATACAGGGCCTCGAAAACCGCCTGTTCGCTTTGTCCGACGCCATCGCCAACCGCTTCTTCCTGCGTGGCGGGGCACCATTGCGCGCAACCGGACTGACGCTCGCATGAGCATTATAGGCGGCCCGATGCGCTACCAGATCCGCCACGAAACGCGGTTCACCTATGCGCAGCCGGTCAGCTTCGCGCGTTGCAACCTCCGCCTCAAACCGATCATCTGGTCGGGCCAGACATTGATCGACCACTCACTGTCAGTCGAACCCGGCGGGCATTTCTCGCTCGCCCGCGCCGACGCGTCATTGGCGAACGTCACGCGCCTCGTCATCTCGCAACCTGTCACCGACCTTTCGATCGTCAGCGTCGCGACTGTCGATGTCGATCGTCCGCTGCCGATGCCGCTGCCCACCGACCCCGACCTTGCAACAGTCGCAGAACTCGCGCGCACCAACCGCAGCGTCCTCGCGGTATCGCCGACCAATTATCTGTTCCCCTCGCCGATGATCGCGCTCGATCCCGGCATTGCCGACTGGTGCGCGATCAGCCTCGATCCGCGCCGCAATGCCCTCGAAGCCGCGATCGAACTCGCCCGCCGCATCCAGAACGAATTCGCCTATGACAGCGACGCCACTAAGACCGAAACCACCCCGGCTGAAGCCTTTGCCCAGCGCGGCGGCGTGTGTCAGGATTTTGCGCAGATCATGATCTCGGGCCTGCGCTCGGCTGGCCTTCCCGCCGCCTATGTCTCGGGATACATCCGCACCATTCCGCCACCGGGCGAGGAGCGCCTTGTCGGGGCCGACGCCACCCACGCATGGGTATTGCTCTGGTGCGGTCCGGATCGCGGCTGGATCGGTGTCGATCCGACCAACGGAATCTGGATGGCGGGCGACCATATCGTCACCGCAATCGGTCGAGATTATTCCGAAGTCGCGCCGATTGACGGCATCTTTCTGGGTTCCGGCGCACAAACAATGACGGTCGGTGTCGATGTCGCCCCGTTGCACCTTAACGTTTCCGTCGCATAAGGATCGGCCCGTTGCATAAGGCTTGGTCAGCGCATAACTGACGCGGATGGCTGACCCTTATACGACCCTCGGCGTGGCACGCGGTGCCTCTGAAGCCGACATCAAGAAAGCATATCGCAAGCTCGCGAAAGAGCTGCATCCGGACAAGAACAAGGATAATCCGAAGGCGACCGAACGCTTTTCGACTGTCACTCAGGCCTATGATTTGCTGTCCGACAAGGACAAGCGCGCGCGTTTCGACCGTGGCGAGATCGACGGCGACGGCAATCCCGCTGCACCGTTTGGTTTTGGCGGGGGTGGCGGCGGCGGTTTCCGTGGCCAACCTGCGGGTTTTGAACAGGCGGGCAGCGCGGACTTTGGCGACATTTTCGAAGGGCTGTTCGGCGGACGGCGCGGCGGCGGCGGCTTCGGTGCCGGAATGGGAGGGCGCGCAGCTCCACCAAAGGGTGCGAACATCGGCTACCGGCTCGCTGTCCCGTTCGAGGATGCGGCTTCGCTCGCCCCGCAACGCATCACCTTGGGTGACGGCAAGACGATCGACCTGAAACTCCCGAACGGCGTCGAAAGCGGCACCCAGATGCGCCTGGCTGGCAAGGGCGAACCCGGCCCCGGCGGTCCGGGGGACGCGGTCGTCACCATAGAGATCGGCAATCACCGCTTTTTCAGGCGCGATGGCGACGCGGTGCGCCTCGACCTGCCGATCACTATTGCGGAGGCGGTTCTCGGTGGCCCGGTAAAGGTGCCGACGGTTGACGGTCCAGTCATGCTGAACGTTCCCCCGGCATCGTCGTCCGGTAAAGTCCTCCGCCTGAAGGCGCGGGGGTTCACGGGCAAGACCGGCGTGCGCGGCGACCAGTTGGTCACCCTGATGATCATGGTTCCGGCCGACAATGAGGCGCTGAAGACCTGGTCCGAAACCGAACGCGAAAACCTTGGCAACCCGCGCGCATCACTGGGCGTTTAGCGTGCGATGATCTTCAGCAAAACTCTTGCCCAGTATAAGTTGCCCTAGCCTCATGCAGGAAGTGGCCCAACCGGATTCCGCACCTCTCCCGCCGTCGGAGGGCGCAACCGGAGCCCCCGACACTTCGCCGCAATCCCCCGAGGCACGGCTCGAAAAAAAGCGCGCCGGGGACAGCGATGCCGTCGAAAACTCGCTTGAGAACCTTGGCCCGTTCGCAACAGCCTATGAAGTCGCCAAGCGCGTGGTCGTGGGCGTGTTCAGCGACGGCTTCATTCACGCAGGCAACCTCGCTTATCTGACGTTGCTCACCCTGTTCCCGTTCTTCATCGTCGTCGCCGCGCTCGCCAGCGTGTTTGGCCGCAACGAAGACAGCATCCGCGCCGTCAACGGCTTCCTGATCGCGATGCCGCCAAGCGTACAGACATTGTTGCGCCAGCCGATCCACGACGTCCTCACGCAAAAGACTGGCTGGCTGCTGCTGATCGGTGGCCTCGTCGGACTGTGGACCGTCGGCAGCTTCATCGAAACGATCCGCGACATCCTCCGCCGCGCTTATGGCAGCCCGTTCACCGCGCCGTTCTGGCAGTATCGGCTCACATCGGTCGGCATCATCATCGCCGCCGTCATCCTGATGATGGCGGCATTTTCCGCCCAGGTCATCATGACTGCCGCCGAACAGTTCATCTACCACCTCGTTCCCTTCGCGGGGAGATTCGTCGGCCTTATCCAGATTTCGCGTCTCGTGCCGCTGTTGGTCGCCTTCATCGCGCTTTACCTGCTGTTCTGGTCGCTCACCCCCAGCCATTATCGTTTCTCCAAATGCCCAAAATGGCCGGGCGCGCTGTTCACCGCGATCTGGTGGTTCGGGACGCTCGCGATCCTGCCCTTCGTCTTTTCCAAACTCGGCAGCTATGACCTGACCTATGGCAGTCTGGCCGGTGTCATCGTCGCGCTGATCTTCTTTTGGTTCGTCGGTCTGGGTATCGTCATCGGTGCCCATCTGAACGCGGCACTGGCGGAACCGCCCGTTACGACGCTAAAGGAAGTGCATCGGGGGGACTTGGAGACGCAATGACTGGTTTGATGAAGGGTAAGCGGGGGCTGATCATGGGCCTCGCCAA
>JAQGKX010000130.1 GCA_028289885.1 Sphingomonadales bacterium | reverse complement strand
CGGAAAAGTCTATGTCGAGCATCATGACGACGAACAGGAACAACACCGCGACCGCGCCGACATAGACGATGACGAGCAGCATCGCGACGAATTCAGCGCCGACGATGAGCATCAGCCCCGCCGCATTAAAGAAGGCGAGGATCAGCCACAGCACAGAGTGGACCGGATTGCGCGCCGTGATCGTCAGCAGCGCGGACAGCACCACAACGGCGGCGAACAGATAGAACGTGAAAATCTGGATCATTGCGCCGCGCCCCTATCGATACGGTGCATCGGCGGCAAGGTTCGCGGCGAGGACGCGTTCCCAGCGGTCACCGTTATCGAGCAGCTTGGACTTGTCGTAAATCAGCTCCTCGCGCGTTTCGGTCGAATATTCAAAGTTCGGACCTTCGACGATGGCATCGACCGGGCAGGCTTCCTGACACAGGCCGCAGAAGATGCACTTGGTCATGTCAAGGTCGTAACGCGTTGTGCGGCGGCTGCCGTCCTCGCGCGGTTCGGATTCAATGGTGATGGCTTGCGCAGGACAGACGGCCTCGCACAGCTTGCACGCGATGCACCGTTCCTCACCATTCGGATAGCGACGCAGCGCATGTTCGCCCCGGAACCGCACCGACAGCGGGTTCTTTTCATAAGGGTAATTGATCGTCGCCTTGGGCTTGAAGAAATACTTCAGGGTCAGCCAATGCGCCTTCAGGAACTCCCAAAGCGTGAACGATTTGATGAGGTGCGCGATCATGCCGAATACCTGAAAATCATGAGATAGCCCGAGATAATGACAACCCACAGCAGCGAGAGCGGCAGGAAGATTTTCCAGCCAAGCCGCATGAGCTGGTCATACCGGTAGCGGGGAACGGTGGCCCGGACCCAGCTGAAGATGAAGAAAAACAGCAGGATCTTGGCGAACAGCCAGATGATGCCGGGAACATAGTAAAGCGGTGCCCAGTCAAGCGGAGGCAGATAGCCGCCCCAGAACAGGATCGCGTTCAGCGCACACATCAGCAGGACGCTGGCATATTCACCGAGCCAGAACAGCGCGAAGCTCATTGAAGAATATTCGGTCTGGTAACCCGCGACGAGCTCTGATTCAGCCTCGGTCAAATCGAACGGCGCGCGCGAAGTCTCTGCCATCGAGGAGATCACGAAAACCACCGCCATCGGCAGGAACAGCGGGTTGAAGCCGAAGCCGTTGATAATCCAGACGTGCGAACGCTGCGCCTCGACAATGCCGGACAGGTTGAACGTGCCAGACCAGAGGACGACCGATATCAGGACGAAGCCGATGCTGACTTCATAGCTGACCATCTGGGCGGCCGCACGGAGCGCCGAGTAGAACGGGTATTTCGAGTTGGACGACCAGCCCGCGATGATCACGCCGTAAACGCCGAGCGAGGATGCCGCGAGGATGTAGAGCAGCCCCACGTTGATGTCCGCAAGCACCACGCCTGCCTGAAACGGGATCACCGCCCAGACGATCAGCGCGACGGTGAAGGTCAGGATCGGGGCCAGCAGGAACAGCCCGCGATTGGCCGAGGTCGGGATGATGGTTTCCTGGAGGAATACCTTCAGACCGTCGGCGAACGATTGCAGCAGTCCGAAGGGGCCGACGACGTTTGGCCCGCGACGCAGCGCCATTGCCGCCCAGATCTTACGATCGGCGTAGATGATCATGGCGACAGCAAGCATCAGCGGCAGCGCAATTACGAGGATGTAAGCCACATGCGCGACCAGCCAACCGAAGTCGAAGCCGAGTTGGGATTGAAGCCAGACGGTCACTCGGCCGCCTCCAGCATGTCGGCACCGTGGACGATTTCGGCCGAGCATCGCTGCATCGTCGGGCTGGCACGGCAAATCGCGTTGGTCAGATAGAAGTCCCTGATCGGATAGCCCGCGATCTGGCCCGTTGGTGCGGTGGGCAGATTCGGCACGGCCCAGCCATAATCGGCCAACCCCTCGGTCGCCAACGCCGGAACTTCCGCAAACATCGCAGCGCGCAGGGAGTCGTAAGTGTCGAACGGCAATTTGTGGCCCAACACATCGGACAGTGCCCGCAGGATCGCCCAGTCTTCGCGCGCATCGCCCGGTGGGAACACCGCTCGCTCGCCACGCTGGACGCGCCCTTCGAGGTTTACATAGGTGCCGGGCTTTTCGGCGTAGCTCGCACCGGGGAGGACAACGTCCGCCGCTGCGGCGCCGCTATCACCGTGATGACCGATATAGACCTTGAACGACGCGCCGAACTGGCTCCAGTCGACTTCGTCTGCACCGAGCGCGAAGACGAGCTTGGCGGAGGTCAGCGCCGCGATGCCGGTTGGTTGAGCATAGCCGAGCATCAGCCCGCCCATGCGAGCGGCAGAGAAATGCAGGACGTTGAAGCCGTTCCAATCCTCTCGAACGAGGTTGAATTGCTTGACCAAGGCAAGCGCAGCGCCGTGGACGCCGTCTAGTTTCAAGGCACCCCCACCGACGATGACTGCCGGACGTTCAGCGCCGGTCAGCGCGTCGGCCAATGCCTGTGGAAGACTGGTCAGGATGCCAGTGTCGGTGCCCAGCCACGTCGCCTTGTAAGTCAGGTCGATCTCTGGCCCAATAGCGAAAACCTTGGCCCCGCGCTTGATCGCCTTACGGATGCGCGTGTTCACCAGCGGCGCTTCCCAGCGCAGGTTCGTGCCGATCAGCAGGATGACGTCGGCGCGTTCGATGCCCGCGATCGTCGTGTTGAAATTGACCGCGCTAAGTGAGGACGTGTCATAAGTCAGGCCAGTCTGGCGACCTTCGAGTAGCGACGAGCCCATCGACCGGACGAGCGCCTTGGCCGCGTACATTGTCTCGCAATCGAGCAAATCGCCCGCAACGGCGGCGACACTGCCACCGGCATTGACGGCTGCGATGGCCTCAAATGCTTCTTCCCACGTTGCTTCGATCAGCTTGCCGTTGACGCGCACGAACGGACGGTCGAGGCGCTTGCGAACCAAGCCATCGACGGCGTGGCGCGTCTTGTCCGACGACCATTCCTCGTTCACGTCTTCGTTGATACGCGGCAATGAGCGCAGCACCTGACGACCGCGTGAATCGAGGCGGATGTTGGTGCCGACCGCGTCCATCACGTCGATTGCGGGGGTCTTTTTCAACTCCCACGGACGCGCTTCGAAAGCGTAGGGCTTGCTGGTGAGCGCGCCGACCGGGCAAAGATCGACGACGTTGCCCGACAGTTCGGACTGGATCGCGTGTTCGAGATAGGTCGTGATCTGCATGGATTCACCACGCCCGATCGCGCCGATCTCCTCGACGCCAGCGACCTCCTCGGCAAAGCGGATGCAGCGCGTGCACTGGATGCAGCGGGTCATCACCGTCTTGACGATGGGGCCCATGTATTTTTCTGTGACCGCGCGCTTGTTTTCCAGATAGCGCGAGTTGCCCTTGCCGTAAGCGAGCGATTGATCCTGCAGGTCGCATTCGCCGCCCTGATCGCAAATCGGGCAATCGAGCGGGTGGTTGATGAGGAGAAACTCCATCACCCCTTCGCGCGCTTTTTTGACCATGGCGGAGTCGGTGCGGACGTCCTGACCGTCCGCCGCGGGGAGCGCGCACGACGCCTGTGGCTTGGGCGGTCCGGGTTTCACTTCGACTAAACACATTCGGCAGTTGCCCGCGATGGACAGCCGTTCATGGTAGCAGAAACGCGGGATTTCCTTGCCCGCGGCTTCGCAAGCCTGAAGCACGGTTGCGCCAGCGGGGACTTCAACTTCGACGCCGTCGACTGTGAGTTTAGGCATTGATAATCCTATTCCGCAGCTTGTTGCATAGGAGCAGCATGCTCGTGGATGCGACGTTCGATCTCAGGTCGGAAATGCTTGATCAGCCCCTGAATAGGCCATGCCGCAGCATCACCGAGCGCACAGATGGTGTGGCCTTCGACTTGCTTGGTGACTTCCTGAAGCAGGTCGATCTCGCTGATGTCGGCGTCACCGGTCCGCAAACGTTCCATGACGCGCCACATCCACCCCGTGCCTTCGCGGCAAGGGGTGCACTGGCCGCAGCTTTCGTGTTTGTAGAAATACGACAGGCGCGAGATGGCGCGGACGATATCGGTGGACTTGTCCATGACGATGACCGCCGCCGTGCCTAGGCCCGAACCGACCGCCTTTAGCCCGTCGAAGTCCATCGGCGCGGCCATGATCATGGCCGCAGGAACGAGCGGAACCGACGACCCGCCGGGAATGACCGCTAGGAGGTTGTCCCAGCCACCGCGAATACCGCCGCAATGTTTGTCGATCAGTTCGCGGAACGGGATGCCCATGGCGTCTTCGACGACGCAGGGTTTGTTCACATGGCCCGAAATCTGGAAAAGCTTTGTGCCTTCGTTCTTCGGATTACCGATACCGGCAAACCATGCCGAACCACGCCGCAGGATCGTTGGTACGACCGCGATGCTCTCGACATTGTTGACCGTGGTCGGGCAGCCGTAAAGTCCTGCGCCCGCCGGGAATGGCGGCTTCAGGCGGGGCTGGCCCTTTTTGCCTTCGAGGCTTTCGAGCATCGCGGTTTCTTCGCCGCAGATGTACGCGCCCGCGCCACGGTGGACGAAAACGTCGAAATCATAGCCCGAACCACAGGCGTTCTTGCCGATGAGGCCTTGGTCATAGGCTTCGGCGACAGCGGCGAACAGCACTTCGGCTTCGCGGATATATTCGCCCCGGATGTAGATGTACGCGGCGCGCGCACGCATCGCGAAACCGGCGATCAAGGCGCCTTCGATCAGCTTGTGCGGATCGTGGCGGATGATTTCACGATCCTTGCAGCTGCCGGGTTCGGATTCATCGGCGTTGATGACGAGGAAGTTCGGACGGCCGTCCTTCGGTTCCTTGGGCATGAATGACCATTTCATGCCGGTCGGGAAACCCGCGCCGCCACGTCCGCGCAGGCCCGAAGCCTTTACGTCCTCGATGATCTGGTCCTGCCCGCGTGCCAGGATCGCCTTAGTGCCGTCCCAGTCGCCGCGTTTCTGCGCCGACGGAAGGTTCCATGGCTGGAAACCGTAGAGGTTGGTGAAGATGCGGTCCTTGTCGTCAAGCACCGGCCATCTCCTTCAATGTCGTAGGTCCGCCCTCGGGGCAGCTCGTCTGGCGCTCGATCTGTGGACCGGGCTTGGTCGGCTGGTCGTGGAGCAACGCGTCGAGGACGGCGATGGTCTTGTCGTAATCAAGGTCTTCGTAATTGTCGTCGTTGATCTGCACCATCGGCGCGTTGGCGCAGGCACCGAGGCACTCGACTTCGGTCAGGGTAAACATGCCATCGGGCGTGGTCTTGCCCTTCGACAGGCCCTTGTTCTTGCATGCGGCCAGTACGTCGTCCGAACCGCGCAACATGCACGGCGTCGTGCCGCAGACCTGCACATGGTAACGACCGACGGGCGCGATATTGTACATGGTGTAGAAGGTCACGACCTCATAGGCGCGCATATAGGGCATGCCGAGCAGCGTCGCGATGAACTCGATCACAGGAACCGGAAGCCAGCCCTGTGTCGTGGTTTCGGCACCGACCTGACGCTGGGCAAGGTCGAGCAACGGCATAACGGCGGACTGCTGGCGACCCGGCGGATAGCGCGCGATGATCCCATCGGCGATCGCGGCATTGGCCTCGGTCCACGCGAAATTGCCCCAGCGTGCGCGGGTTTCGGCTTCGTTGGGGATATGGGCTGCGTCACTCACCGGTCGCACTCCCCGAAAACGATATCCATCGCGCCGAGAATAGCCGTCGCGTCGGCGAGCATATGGCCCTTGAGCATGAAATCCATCGCCTGGAGGTGACTGAACGCGGTTGGACGAATCTTGCAGCGATAGGGCTTGTTGGTGCCGTCGCTGACCAGATAGACGCCGAATTCGCCCTTGGGGCTTTCGGTGGCGACATAGACTTCGCCTGCCGGCACATGGAACCCTTCGGTGTAGAGTTTGAAATGATGGATCAGGGCTTCCATCGACCGCTTCATTTCGGCGCGTTTCGGCGGCACGACCTTGCGGTCGTCG